>NZSO01000044.1 GCA_002696885.1 Verrucomicrobiales bacterium
TAGTGCGGATTGGTCATGGATTGTTCCCCCGATGTCATCTTCAACAACATCTGTTTTTCATAATTATTACGAAATGAATCTTAGCCTACCAAACTATTTATTACAGAAAGAACCTTGGACCACAAATAAAGGAAAGGCTCTTCTACAAAGCCATGCAAAAGTTTGATTGACCCTCCGAATAAATAATTGTTTCTTAGAGCGTACCTTGAAAAATGTCTAAGAAATATATATTAAACTTTTTGTTATTAATTTTCTTAACAATTAGCTGCACTAAAGATCAAGAAAAAGCGACTCCCGAAAACCAGATAGAAGAGTCAGTTGAGTCTACAATTAAAAAACAGCCAAAGCTCATTCCTCCAAAGACTAAATCACCAGCACCTCCTAAGTTTAGCATCCATGAGGCCGCGAGGCGGGGTAACTTGGAGGAAATAAAAAAACATATTAATGAAGGAAACGACCTAAATGAAAATGAATCTATTTTTGGGTCTCCTCTACATAATGCCATTGCTTACGGACAATTAGAAACCGTCAAACTGCTAATTGATGAAGGGGCTGATGTTAACCAGAAATCTCCAGAGGATGGCAGTTCAACCGTAATCAGAGCAGTTTTTTTCTCATACCCAGAGATCTTAAAACATCTCATTACAAATGGAGCTAATAAAGATGTCACCGATAACAAGGGGATGAGCCCACTTAACTTATTACAAATACCATGGCAGGAAATGACGGGTATTTATAAATTTGTAGAAAGCATCTTACAATCTAAGAATCCAATCCCTAAATTACCATCATTTCAACTTGAACGTATCGAAAAAAACCTACCAGAGATTTATTCAATTCTAACAAATGGCAAAGACTATGATTCATTCAAAGAAAAAATTAGCTCTAATCTAATTTTTGCCGTTGCAAATAATAATATTGCCACCATCAAAAAGGCTATTGCAGAGGGAGCCGACCTAAATAAAAGAGATAAAGATGGAAACACCCCACTCATAGTGGCATCTTTACGAGAAAATCCTGAAATAGCAAAAATTCTAATTGATGGCGGTGCCAAGCTTGACATCCAAAACAACAATAAAGACACAGCACTTATGAGTGCTGCATTCTTTTGTCATGGAGAGACTGTTAAAGCATTATTAGATGCGGGAGCAGATAAAACGATACGAAATAAGTCAGGCGCTACGGTTTCTGAATTCATGAGTGCCCCATGGAATAGTGATATGGAGGGTCTATATAAATTTATTGGAGGCCTACTACAAATGGATTTAGATCTCGAGATGATTGAAAAAGAAAGGCCCGTGATTGCTGAAATGCTAAAATAGCTTTCCCCAAAGTATTTAACAGTTGTGATCGGATATTATCTTCATGATTTAAGCCCATTTATAATCCGGTTCTCGGATTCAATCGGTCTGAGATGGTACGGATTAGCATACATCGCTGCTTTTTTAGCCGCTTATTTCTTAATCAAAAAATTTGTTCGACTTGGCTATTCTGAATTAAAGCAAGATCAACTGCAGGACTTTATAACTTATGGAGCTATAAGCACAATGGTTGGAGGCCGGCTCGGCTATATGCTTCTTTACAATACCAATGAATTTCTTAGTAATCCTATAATCTTCTTCCACTTTTTGGATGGTGGTATGGCGAGTCATGGGGGGATTTTTGGCTTAGTCGTTTATACTTTTATTTACTCTAGGAAATATAAAGTAGGGTGGAGAGGTATTGGAGATAATCTTTGTACGGTTGCACCTCTAGGCCTTTTCTTCGGTCGAATTGCCAATTTTATAAATGGCGAACTGTATGGAAGGAAGACTGATGTTCCTTGGGCCGTACAATTTCCCGATGAAATACGAGATCCAAATTTTATATCTCCTAATAATCTTAATCGAGTCGATTTGAGAGACTCTCTTGTAAATCAAAATTTAGATTACAATTCATCTAATCCTCTTGTTGGAGAAAATAATGTTGTCATTGAGGCCTCCAGACATAACGAAGAGGTCCAAACAATTTTGAAGGAGTATTTGAACGCGAGACATCCTTCTCAAATTTATCAAGCATTGCTTGAGGGTTTAGCGCTTTTCGCGATACTCATGATCATCAGGAAAAAAGGAGCTCAGCTTTCCCATGGAATTTTGACTGGTACTTTTTTTATTGGTTATGCAATATTTCGAATCCTAGGAGAATGTTTTAGAGAGCCTTCTGATGGTTACATCGCATTTCTCACAAGGGGGCAATTCTTCTCCACTTTCATGATCCTAATAGGAATTGTATTTATCGGTTCAGCCTATATATGGCCAAGGACAAATAAATTATAATTCGATTAATTTCAGACTAAGAAACTAGAAATGGATTATTTCTTTTTTCCTCACCAATAGTAGTTTCTGTCCCATGGCCAGGGAAAACAATCACTTCATCTTTGAGGGGGAATATTTTATTTTTAATTCCTTCAATAAGCTGATTAGTATCACCATTTGGAAAATCAGTTCGACCTATACTTCCATTAAAAAGAACATCACCTCCAAATAAGATTTCTAAATCCTTCAAATAAAAACATATACTGTCAGGCGAGTGACCAGGAACATGGATTGTTTTATAATTAAAACCATCAATTAAACCATTTTCCTCTTTATCATCCTCACTAAGGATTTTGGACACAGTATATTCAGGAACACTTAGTTGCGGGCCTGAATCCAAATTAAACAAATTTTCCAAGGTTAATGTTTTATCATATGGACTAAATCCCCATATCGGGCATTCAAAATGAGCTGAAATCGCAGCAGCATCCATAACATGGTCAAAATGCTGATGAGTAAGCATAAGTATCTTAACATCAACATCATATGACTTTATAAAGCTTAAAAAACCTTCAGGCGCATCAATTAAAACCCAACCTTCACACGTCTCAATCGCATAGCCATTCGTTTCACATATACCACCTGTATAACAATACCCCTTAAAACTAGGACTATTATCAATCTTAATGTTAAAATGATTAGACACTTAAGACTGAATAGGAGACAATTATTACTAAATCAAATTATTCCCTGTCATTTGCAAAAATGACTTCCCTCAATCAATGAATTCCAAAAGAAACAAATTGGTCAAAACAGTAATATCCTTATTATTTTTTGCTTCAATCAGCACCACTCTGCTTTCTGCCCCAAACTACGGCACAATTGCTCAATACGTTGCAAATTTAATTCAAAATAATCATTATTCACGAACTGACTTTGAGGATGAAGTTTCAGAAAAATTTCTAGAATCCTATCTAAAATTTTTAGATTCAAATAAGTTATATTTTAATCAGAAAGACATTGATTCATTCAATAAGAAGTACAAGACCACTTTAGACGATTACATTTTTGAAGGATCTATTCAGCCAGCTACTGACATTTATAATCTTTATGTCGAGAGGGTCACCAAAAGGGTCGAAAAGATAAAAGAAATTCTTAATACAAAAGAGTTCAAATTTGATAGTGATCGGACGGTTGAAAAGAGAAGAAAAGATTCTGACTGGGCCGCAGATGAACAAGCCTGTGATCAGCTCTGGGAAAATATATTAGAGGGACAACTTCTTGAGGAAGAAATCAGAAAAAGACGACAAACTGAGAGAGCTAAAGAGCTAGGAAAAAAACTGGAAGACATTTTAGGTGATGACAGCAAAGAATCTCCAAAGGAAAAAATTCTCAACAGATACACTCGCTTCATGGAAACTCTTGATAAGAACGATAAGGAGGAAGCTTGTAACTTTTTTCTATCAACACTTTCCCAAGTATACGACCCTCATTCCGAGTATTTCAGCCAATCTGAGCTAGAAAACTTTCAGGTGAACATGCAAAATAAGCTTGTTGGAATTGGTGCTCTCCTACAAATGGATGATGGAGCCGCCAAAATACAAGGCCTTGTTGTTGGAGGTCCTGCAGATAGAGGCGGCGAATTACAAATAGGAGATAGAATTGTAGGAGTTTCTCAAGGTAAGGATAATGAAATGGTGGACATTCTGTATATGAAACTCAACCGGGTTGTAGACATGATTAGAGGTGAAAAAAACACGACCGTTATTCTCAAGGTCGTTCCAACAGATGCTCCTGACGAAACTAAATTAATCTCCATTGTTAGGGACGAAGTTAAGCTCAAAGACAAAGCTGCAAACGCAGAATTAATAGAAGTCATGGGCGATGATGGTGTGGTCACCAAAATTGGATGGATTAATCTCTACGCTTTTTATGCAGACATGCAGAGAGGGACAGTCAGCTGCAGTTTTGATGTTAAGAGATTACTTGAAAGACTCAAAAAGGAAAAAATCGAGTCCCTAGTTATCGACTTAAGAGGCAACGGAGGAGGATCTCTTGAAGAAGCTATCAGACTGACAGGATTATTTATTGATGGTGGTCCAGTTGTTCAAGCTAAAAGTGCAAAAGGAAGAATCACGAACAAAAAATCAAAAGTTCCAAATGCAATCTACGATGGCCCTCTAGTTGTTCTCACAGATCGAAGCAGTGCTTCAGCCAGTGAAATTTTCGCAGCAGCTCTCCAAGATTACGGTAGAGCTATCGTGGTAGGTGACAAGTCAACTTTCGGTAAGGGCACGGTCCAGACGGTCATGCCTGTCAGAAATTACATGCCTGCTATCTTCCCAAAAGATACTAAGGATAGGGCCGGAGCGCTTAAGGTAACTATTCAAAAGTTTTACCGCATAGCAGGTGGTTCTACTCAACTCAAAGGAGTGGTTCCTGACATCATTCTTCCATCTTATCGAGATGCCCTAGAAACTGGTGAGGAATCTTTACCCAACGCTTTAGAGCACGATTCTATTGCTAAAATGAAATATGAATCATTAGATCTACAAGAAACCAGACAACAACTATTAAAGCTGTCGGAGCAAAGAGTTAAATCTGATAAGGAATTCAACTACATCATCGAAGACAATAAGCGTTATAAAGAAATCAACGATAGGAATGAAGTATCACTCAATATTGAAAAAAGATTGGAAGAGAACAAAAAAGAAAAGGAGCGAAGAAAAACTAGAAACGTAAACAGAAAAAAACTTTTTGAAGAAATCGAAAAGAAGGAAAAAGGGAAATTCAAAGTTACAAGATTAACCCTTGATAATGTGGATAAAAATGAAATTGAACCTACAGACAATTTCAAACGACCAGAGGATGAATCCATGAGACGTGCTAAAGATAAGGAGAAAGAACTCGAAGAAGAAACTCCCGATTTTCCACACTTTCTGAGCCCAACCAAAAGAGAAGCACTAGAGATTGCAGAAGATTTGATCAGGGTTTCAAAGATTAAAACCGCAGACTCTGGATCCTAAACATTTATCTAATTCGTTTTCCAAATAAAGGTTTCATCGAAGCAATGGCATCCTTGGGGGATTCATATGAAAAAACCAAATCTTTAATCGAAAAAGCAGCGAATAGAATTGGTAAAAAATTTTCTGATATAGAGCTAATAGCAGTCAGTAAAACATGGCCCATAGAAATAATCTCTGAGTTAGTTGATTGCGGTCACACCGTCTTTGGAGAAAATAAAGTACAAGAAATTGAGACTAAGGTTCCAAATATGTCATCAAAATTAGAATGGCATTTTATAGGTCACTTACAAAAAAATAAGGTTCGAAAAGTTCTTCCTCTGATCAACAAAATCCATAGTGTTGACTCTCTTCAGATTGCAAAAAGAATCAATGACATTGCATCAGAACTTGGTCTATTCCCCAAAGTGTTGCTGCAAATCAACAATGCAGACGAGGCCTCTAAGCACGGATTTTCAAAAGACAATTTATTTGATTCAATTGATGAATTGTTAAATCTGGATCGAGTCGAAATTGAAGGCCTCATGGCTATACCACCTTTCGACCCTGACCCTGAAAAAGTTAGACCTTATTTCATAGACTTAAGAGAGACAAGAGACAAACTAGAAACTACCTGTGACATCAAATTACCTCACCTCTCTATGGGTATGAGTAATGACTTTGAAGTCGCGATAGAAGAAGGTGCAACTTCAGTTAGAGTTGGATCTTCAATCTTTGGCAAGCGATCCTATAAACCGAAAAAATAGTTTTGTTAACTAGGCCAACAGGTCAGTCACTACTTTACCATGAACATCAGTTAATCTAAATCGGCGACCTTGATATCTAAAAGTCAGCCTTTCATGATCAATACCTAATAGATGAAGCATCGTGGCGTGGAAATCATGGACGTGAACAGGATTACTTTCAATATTGTATCCTAAATCATCAGTACTACCATAGGAATGCCCTCCTTTAGTACCCCCGCCAGCCATCCACAATGAGAAACATCTGGGATGATGATCTCTTCCAAAATTATTACCATTCAGCTTTCCTTGAGAGTAGCAGGTTCGTCCAAATTCCCCTCCCCACACAACTAGGGTATCGTCAAGCATGCCTCTTTGCTTCAAATCAGTGATTAATCCTGCAGAGGCTTGATCAGTTTCAGAGCACTGACCCTTAATGCCACCCATTAGTCCACCATGTTGATCCCAACCAGGGTGATACAATTGTATAAAACGCACACCCCTTTCAGCTAATCTCCTCGCCTGCAAACAATTAGCAGCAAATGACCCTGGGCTATCCACACCTTTACCATATAAATCTAAAACATGTTTCGGTTCATTACTTATATCAGTTACGTCGGGTACTGACGACTGCATCCTAAATGCCAACTCGTATTCTGATATTCTATTCTCTATGATTGGGTCAGAGTTTGCATCGACCTGAGCCCGATGCAGTTCATGGAGTTTATCCAACATTTTTCTCCGGCTTTCTCGACTGATACCTTGAGGATTATTCAAGTAAAGAACTGGATCTTTTCCAGACCTCAGTCTCACACCTTGAAATTTTGAAGGCAGGAACCCACTTCCCCATAATCTAGAAACTAATGGTTGTCCCCCCTTATTTTTGGTAACCATTACAACAAATGATGGGAGGTCTTCATTGGCTGTTCCGAGCCCATAACTAAGCCATGAACCAATACTCGGACGGCCAGGAAATTGAGAACCAGTCTGCAGCATAGTTACCCCTGGACCATGGTTGATTGCCTCTGTGTACATTGATTTCACTACACATAAGTCATCTGCAATCTTCGCAGTGTGAGGAAGAACCTCTGAAAACCATTGACCACTTTGACCATGTTGGGAGAATTTGAATGGAGATCCACCGAGAGGAAAAGACGATTGATTACCCGACATGCCTGTCAGCCTTTGTCCTCTCCTGACATCATCCGGAAGTTGCTGTCCATGCTTTTCCTTGAGCACCGGCTTGTAGTCATAAAGGTCCATCTGAGAAGGTCCACCGCTCTGGAACAAGTAAATGACACGTTTTGCTTTTGCTGGAAAATGAGTTTTATCAGAGGTGGACTGATCAGCCGAACTTGGAGAGGCGAGCATATGAGATAATGCTAATCCACCAAAACCCAAGCCAAACTGGTTAAGAATATCCCTTCGGCCAAGTCCAAACACTGATTCTTCACCAACGCATAATTTATGTCTCATGACTTATATTATTCTGAGAAAATTAAATAAATTCAATTAAAGTTTCGCTTTCGATTAATCAATATTTAATGGTAAGGTTTAAGTATGCTTTCTCGTTTAACCATTTTGACTATTTTCATTGCCTTAAACGTCACCGGACTAGCCGATGACACTAAAAAAGATGATAAAAAGATTTATTCAGGAAAAAAGTTAAAAGCACTCCTCATAACTGGTGGTTGTTGTCATAACTATATTTTCCAATCCACTGCCTTAACCACGGGTATTGAAGAAAAAGTTAACGTTGAATTTACTGTTATTAATGAGGGTGGTACAGGGACCAAAGCTCAAATACCTCTTTATGATAATCCTGACTGGGCAAAACCGTATGATGTCATCGTTCACAATGAATGTTTCGCAAACACAGTGGATCCAGAATACATAAAGAAAATTACCCGAGTGCATGAGGCAGGGAAACCTGCCGTTGTTATACATTGCGCAATGCATACTTACCGGGCCGCTAAAATTGATGATTGGAGGAAATTTCTCGGTGTTACCAGCCGTCGGCATGAACACAAGGCTGAATATCCTGTTATCCCTTTTGCAAAAGATCACCCAATAATGAAAGGTTTTCCTGAGAAATGGATAACTCCAAAAGACGAGCTTTATGTGATTGATAAACTCTGGCCAAACAGCAAACCACTTGCCTACTCTGTCAGTGAAAGAACTGGAAAAAAACACGCTGTCATATGGACCAACCAATTCGGTTCTGCCCGGGTTTTTGGAACCACCTATGGACATTCCGACGAGACATTTAAAGATCCAGTTTTTATAGATTTACTCGCCAGAGGATTAACCTGGGCAGCGTCAAAGCTTTAGAACTTTGCCATACTTTCCCATAGGTTAAATATTGCTGTCGCTAATACACCAAGTGCAGCAATGTCCTCAACAGGAATGTTGGGATCATAGGCCTTATCTCCAATTGATAGATAATTCTTGGCAGACTCTTTATCTTTTGAGAAATTTTCTTTTTGCTCCCTGAATAAATCACTCATCAGATTAGACTCTTTATCAGAGGGCTTTCTACCAATCGCCTCAGTAAACATCTCGTTGATGACTGCATCAATTTTACCTTCGTTTTTTTTGTACAACCTTTCACCAAAGAATCTTGAGGCTTCAACAATTTGAGGATCGTTCAACATGACTAGAGCCTGCAACGGAGTCGACGTACGCTCTCTTTTGACTCTACATACATCTCTTTTTGAAGCATCCAAAGCCATCATAACTGGAGCAGGTCCAGTTCTTTTCCAAAACGTATATACACTTCTTCTATAAAGATTCTCACCTTTATCTTTACCCATCGGCTTAAATGATTGGGAGAGCTCATACGGTTTGACTGAAGGCCCACCAATTTTATCTGATAGTAAACCAGAAATTGCCAAGTACTGGTCTCTAATCATCTCCGCTGGCATTCTAAATCTTGAGTAATAACCAAAGTATTTATTTTCAGGGTCTAATTCGAGCCTTTCCTTCGCAACTGATGAAGTCTGTTTGTATGTTGATGAAGTTAAAATGAGACGAAATAATTTTTTAATATCCCAACCCGATTGAATAAATTCTAGAGAAAGCCAATCCAAGAGCTCTGGATGGGTCGGTATACTCCCTTGGTTTCCAAAATCTTCTGGTGTTCTCACGAGCCCTTCACCAAAGAAAAGCTGCCAAAAACGATTAACCGCCACTCTTGATGTCAAAGGGTTATCACTAGATGTTAGCCATTTGGATAAATCCAATCTATTGTTACCTCCATTACCGGGAAGAAAATTAGGAGTACCCGCCAAAACTTTTTTACCTCTCTGATCATAAGCACCCCTATTTAGTACGTATGCAGGTTTAGGTGAATCGAGCTCTTTCATCACCATTATTTCCTGAAGCCCATCCTCAAAAGAAGCGAGCTCAGATCTCGCCTTTTTGAGTTTTTCTCTTATTTCTTTTGTACCCTCATCATAACTAGAAACAAAAACATCAATGTCAGGTGAAATTGAACTTCCATCTTTTAAACTTTTTATCTCAGGTTTTGTTAACTCCCTATCAAAAACTTTAAACTCGTCAACGGTGCCATTTTTGAACCCCTTATCTCTGAATCTTTGTCCTATAGCAATGTTGTCGCCTCCACCACCAGTGATAGATTTGTAAAGTTCATCCCTAATATTATCAACCGTAGCAATTTCACCATTTATATAAATCTTCAATCCTGAAGCACTGCTTGAACCATTATTGGTTAACACTACATGCAACCATTCATTAACGGGTATTTCATTCTGAGTTTTTACACGGATGGCATTACCTGGCCAAAAGTGAATTAGCGACCAACTCAATTTCCCACCCTCAATTAGTAGTTGGTAGCCTCTGCTTCCTGAATCGGTCCATGCTCTGGATCGATGAAAAACAACTGCACGCTCCATCTTTTCCTCTGCCTTCATCCACAATGAAACACTGAATGGCTGAAATCTTCGAAAATTACCAACCTTAGTTCCGATAGCATCATCACCAGTAAGCTTGACTGCGTTACCATACTTTCCAGGAACAGATGCATTTTTTCCATGACCTTTTTCAAAATCAAGATGTAAAATCTGCCCTTTAATTTCAGGTTTTGGATTTGTTGCGATCCATTCTTCAAACCTTGTTTTGACACCTTGATTTTCAATCAACAATTTTTCTGTATCTTTGACTGTTTGCTTGAGATCTTTGTATCTCCTCTTTTTATCCTCATCCATTATCCTCATTGTTGGGGTCGGAACCGAGGGGGTAAAATATGAGTAAAGACCTGACTCAGATATATTCTGAAAATAGGAGAAGAATTTGTAATATTCTTCCTGACTCAACGGATCGTACTTATGATCATGGCAGCGAGCACATTCTAAAGTGAGCCCTAAAAAGGCAGTACCAAAAGTATGCACTCTATCTGCCACATACTCTACACGAAACTCCTCTTCTGTACTGCCACCTTCAACTTTTTGCGGATGCAACCTCGAAAAAGTCGTTGCTTGGATTTGATCATCAGTAGCATTCGGCAACATGTCACCAGCAATTTGTTCAGTAATGAATTCACTATATGGTTTATTATCATTAAATGCTTTAATGACCCAATCCCTCCAAGGCCATACAAACCGGTCCCTATCAACCTGATAACCGTAACTGTCAGAATACCTTGCAATATCCAACCAATGAGAGGCCATGCGTTCCCCGTATGAACTTTTGGATAAAAACTTATCAACCATTTTTTCATAAGCTTCAGGAGAATTGTCCTCAGTAAACTTCTCTATTTCATCCTTAGATGGTGGCAATCCAGTTAAATCAAAAGCCACTCGTTTTATAAGTTTGTCTGGGCTAGCTGAATTCGATAAATTCATACCATTACTCTTTAACTTTTTATTTATAAAAGCATCTATTGGATGCTCCTGATTCTTATCTGAGGGAATCTCTATTTTCTCGATTGGCATAAAAGACCAATGAGAATCAACATTGGCACCCGAATCAACCCATTGCTTAAGAATTTTGATTTCATCAGAGTCGACAGACAATTTTGACTCTGGAGGAGGCATAATTTCCTCAGGATCATCAGAAGTAATTCTGGCAATCAGTTCACCACCTTCCAAAGCTTTTTTAATCCCCTCTTCTGTATCTAAACGAAGCTTTGCTTTTCGGGTTTCTTTATCCGGCCCATGACAATGGTAACAACGATCAGAGAGAATAGGCTTTACGTCGAAGTTATATTTAGGCTCAGCAAGAAGTGTAAAAACTAACGTCTTGATGGATATAATTATCAGCAAGAAAAATCTCATGTCCACTAAACAAAAATAAGGTTAAAACAACTCAACACAATTCACTTTTCCTAAAAATTATAATTTTTTGGCCTTTTTTAATAGGACTTTTTATTTCAATCCATTAACGGCATGATTTCAGCTTATTAAATGGTATTTAAACGACCACAAAAGCGAATGAACGCTGATAATCTTATTAAATTAGAAAACAATTTAGCACTTCTGTATGGGAGAGAGTCGACACCCACAATCGAAAAATTAAAACCTAGTATTGAAAAATGGAAAGAGAAGATACAGACGCGTGTTGAAAGCTGGAACGAGTCTGATTCTTTTCTTATCACTTATGGTGGCCCATTTGAAAGGACTGATAGTAGTGGACTTTCCATATTAGAAAAATTTCTAGTGGAACACGTTGAGGACAGCATTAGTACAATTCACATTTTGCCCTTTTATCCATCGACAAGTGATGGCGGGTTCTCAGTAGTAGACTTTAGAAAAATTGATAGTGAGCTTGGTAATTGGAATAATATTGAAACATTGTCTGAGAAATATCGATTAACTTTTGACTGCGTTTTGAATCACGTTTCAAAAAGCAGTTCATACGTTCAAGGACACCTTGATAATAATCCTGATTTTTTCAATTTCTGTATAGAAGAAGACCCTTACTTTGATTACTCTAACGTAACAAGACCTAGAACAACTCCGCTATTTCATAGCTACGATTCCACTAATGGTGAAATTAAACTTTGGACAACTTTTTCTGAGGACCAAGTTGATCTCAATTTTTCTAACCCAAATGTTCTGTTGGAAATTGTAGATGTTGTTTTGTTCTATGCATCGAAGGGAGCTTCTATTTTAAGACTGGATGCTATTCCCTATATTTGGAAAGTAAGCGGAACGGCTTGCGTTCACATGCAACAAACTCATGCATTTATTAGAATATTAAGAATTATACTCGAAGAGGCATCCCCTCATGTTTTAATTCTTACAGAAACCAACGTNCCTCATCATGAAAACCTTTCCTATTTCGGAAGTGGAATGGATGAAGCTCACNTGATTTATAATTTTAGNTTACCCCCTTTGATTCTTTACGGNCTCAGTCACGATGATGCCGAGCCCCTAACACGTTGGGCAAGNACCCTCATACCGCAATCNGAAAAATGCACATTCCTAAATATTACTTCAACTCATGATGGCATCGGATTGAGACCAGTNGAGGGNATATTAACAAAAGAACAAATTAATTCACTTGTACAAAAAACACTCAATCACAATGGATATGTAAGCTATAAATCAAATACTAATGGTTCTGAATCGCCCTATGAACTAAACATCACTTTCTTTGATGCAATCAATAATCCAAACGATTTAACAACACCAATTGAAATACAGGTAAGAAAATTTTTAATCTCCCAATCAGTGGCCATGACCTTAACAGGAATACCCGCCATTTATTTCAATGCATTAATTGGTCTTCGTAACACAAAAGAATGGCACGAAGAGAAGAGGGACATTAACCGAGGAAAAGTTAATTATTATGAGATCGATGAAGCAATAAAAAATGAAACGTCTATTAATTTTCAGGTTTTTAACGGCATTAAAAATTTACTGAAAATAAGAAAAAAGGAAAGTAGCTTCCACCCAAACGCCGAAAACTCTGTCCTAGATGTCGGAAAGCATTTTTTTGCTGTCTGGAGACACTCCTCTGAAACCGGAGAAATGATTCTTGCATTACACAATTTCAGCAATGAACCATTGGTTTGTACCTTGCCAAAAGATTTACATGATTATCATTTCGTTGATCTATTAGAAAACAATTCAAAGATTACCTCTCCGAATATTTTAATGCCAGCCTATGGAATCAGATGGTTGAAAATCTCAGACTAAAGAATCGACACTCTTCTGGTTTTATTACTTAATGGTGGGTTAAATGAAATTTCTCCTCTTCGCCTCATCGTTTTATCTTTTTCTTCTCTCTCAGTGTTTTTCCACAAATAAAAATATCATTCTTTTCATCACTGACGATCAAAGTCCGGATGCTGGCTGCTACGGAAACAAAAAAATCAAAATGCCAAACCTTGATGCATTGGCCGAGGATGGAACATTATTCACTAATGCATTTGCAACAACAGCAAGTTGCTCGGCTTCTCGTTCAGTCGTTCTAACCGGACTTCACAATCACCTTAATGGTCAATACGGCCATCAGCATAACTATCACAAATTTTCATCATTTCACAATATCCAAAGTCTCCCAGTAATACTTTCAAGACATGGATACCGAACATACAGAATTGGTAAGTATCATGTGGCCCCTGAACCAGTATTTAGATTTGATTATAAACTACAGGGCAACACAAGAAACGCTGTTCAAATGGCCAGAGAATGTGAACAACTAATAAGCGATAATAGCAGTAAGCCATTCTTTCTATATTTTGCGACCTCTGATCCTCATAGAGGCGGAGGAACAGATAAGAGTTCAAAGTACAAGCCTGATCTTTTTGGAAATAAGCCAAACAAGGGATCACATAATGGAGTAAATGAAGTGCATTATGGACTGGATGATGTTGAGGTTCCCCCATTTCTCCCAGACACACCAACTTGTCGCGCAGAGTTGGCTCAGTATTATCAATCCTGCACCAGAATTGATCAAGGGCTTGGAGAGTTAATTAAAATACTGAAGAAAGCCGGCAAATATAACGATACCCTATTAATCTTTACTTCCGATCATGGAATCGCAATGCCTGGAGGAAAAACAACTGTATACGACCCCGGTCTTAGAGTCCCTTTCGTGGTAAGAAACCCCTACAGCGCCAAAAAGGGAGTTGTGAATAATGCGATGATTAGCCACATTGATATTACTCCCTCAATATTAGATTTTGCTGGTGCCTACGATAGTGAAAAAAAATCAGTGAATGACGGTCTCATTAATTTTGATGAAGCCACTAAACGTGCCCCAAATGAAAACAGAGGTTCTAAGATAAAAAATTTTCACGGAAGGTCTTGGATTCCTATTTTGGAAAAAGACAATCCCAAAGGATGGGACAGCATAGGGGCTTCACATACTTTTCATGAGATTCAAATGTATTATCCTATGAGAGTAATACGTGACAGAAACTATAAACTAATTTGGAATATTGCTTATCCTCTTCCATTTCCCTTCGCCAGTGATCTATGGATTGCGCCAACTTGGCAAGCTCAATTCAAGCAGGGACTCTCAGCAAAGTATGGGAAAAAGACTGTGCAAAATTACATTCAAAGAGACGAATTCGAATTTTTTGATATTAAAAAAGATCCAAACGAAGCCAATAATCTCTCAAAAGACCCGAAGAGTAAGGGTTTATTGGAGGTGTACAAACAGAAGCTTAAAGCCATGCAAAGAAAGACTAACGATCCTTGGATTGTTAAATGGAGCTATGAGTAATTATTGGCGCCTTTGTACCTGATACCATCAAACCATACAGCAGCGACAATAATTCCTCCAATTAATACTTTTTGCACCCAGTCATCAACTCTTAGCATCACACACCCATTATAGAGAAGGGTGATTATAAGGGCTCCAATTATGGAGCCAAGAGCTGAACCTCTTCCACCGGCAAGAGAAGCTCCTCCTATAACTACTGCAGCAATAATATCTAATTCCAAGGCAACGGCAGTTGTTGGATCTCCATCACCTATCTCGGCATATGACATTACACCCGCTAATCCAAACATTGCGCCGCCCAAGGTATAAATTAAGAT
>NZSO01000045.1 GCA_002696885.1 Verrucomicrobiales bacterium
TCATCGATGCCAATGCATTTTGCATAAATGACATCTCCTACCTTAACGATGTCTTCAACTTGCTCTACTCTAAAGTCAGCTAATTCAGAAATGTGAATCATGCCATCCTGTCCAGGGAGTACTTCCATGAATGCTCCAAAGTTAGTGGTAGAGACCACTTTGCCCTGATAGATCTTATCGATTTCAATTTCCGCGGTGATGTCATTAACCATTTCTAGAGCTCTGTCTAAGCTCTCTTTTTTGATTGCGTAAATTCTTACAGTGCCATCATCTTCGATGTTAATTTCTGCACCTGTTTCGGCTTGTATGCCTTTAATGATCTTACCGCCTGGTCCGATAACATTTCCAATTTTCTCAGGATTGATTTTTATTGATTCAATTCTAGGTGCATGTGGACTAATCTCTGCAGGCCCATCGATTCCTTCAGCCATAACAGCAAGGACTTTTGTTCTTGCTTCCGCAGCTTGATGAATGGCTTCATTTAAAATTTCTATTGGAAGGCCTGTAAGCTTAAGGTCCAATTGAAAACCTGTAACACCTTTTTCTGTGCCGCATAATTTAAAGTCCATGTCACCAAAGAAATCTTCTGAACCAATGATATCTAATAAACGCTTGTATTCTTTGATATTTCCAGAATCATCCATCTCGGTTACAAGGCCTACAGATATACCTGCAACAGGACGCTTCAGTGGAACTCCAGCATCTAAAAGAGCCATCGTTCCTGCACATACTGAAGCCATTGATGTTGAGCCGTTTGATTCCATAACTTCAGATGTCACTCTGATAGCGTATGGGAAGTCATCCTGACTCGGAAGTGCTGGTTTGATGGAGCGTTCGGCAAGAGCTCCGTGTCCGATTTCTCTTCGATTGAGTCCACCCATTCTTCCGGTTTCACCAACTGAAAATGGTGGAAAATGATAGTGTAGAAGAAAGCTTTTTTCTTCCTCGCCGCCAGTATAAGCATCTATGTACTGAGCTTCATCGGCTGGAGCAAGGGTGCATAATCCAAGTGCTTGAGTTTCTCCACGTGCGAACAATGCTGAACCATGAGACCTAGGCATTAGATTGGCCTCCGCACTTAGAGGTCTAAGCTCATCAACTTGTCTGCCATCAGCACGAATGCCTTTCTCGAGTATAGTTTTTCTAAATGCCTTCTTCTGCATAAAGTCAAAGGCTTGGTCGATGGCGAATTCGGTTGCGTCCTCATATTTTTCAAGAATCGCATTGGTGACTTCTTCACGAAGTGCATCCACTGCTTTACCTCTTTCTATTTTTGATGGCTTATAAATAGCCTCTTCAATTTTTTCTCCAGCTACAGAGTAAGCAATCTCAAGCATTTCATCCTTTACCTCTAGAAGAGGGGCGTTTCTCTTGGGTTTGCCTATTCTTTCAGCCAATTCTTTTTGAACTTGAACCAACTTAGTGACATGTCCTTGAGCAAATTCTAGTGCCTTACAAAAAATATCTTCCGGTAACTCTTCCGCGGCTCCTTCAATCATCACAACTTCAGTTTCATTACCGGCATAAACCAGATCAAGAACTGAATTTTCCATTTCTGAGTGAGTTGGATTTACTACGAATTGTTCGTCAATATAACCGACACGCACAGCTCCTATTGGTCCAGCAAATGGAATATCAGAAATGCATAAAGCACAAGAGGCGCCCACCATGCTCAGTACATCTGAATCGTTTTCTCCATCTGCGCTTAGTAAGAGCGCGACTATTTGGGTGTCATACAAATAACCCTTCGGGAAAAGTGGTCTAAGAGGGCGGTCTGTCATTCTGCATGTCAGTATTTCTTTCTCCGTTGGTCTTCCTTCTCTTTTAAAATATCCTCCTGGGAAGCGACCAGCCGCAGCGGCTTTTTCTTTGTATTCCACTGATAGAGGAAACCAATTTTGTCCCTCTCTCATTTTAGTTTGGGAAACTGCCGTCACCATGACTGTGGTCTCACCACATGTGACTGTGCAGGCGCCATCTGCAAGGCGTCCCATTTTTCCGGTTTCAATAATTATTTCTTTACCATCAAGTGTGACGGTTGTGTTTTCTGTGCTCATTTTTTTGGCAAGCAGTGTATTTACTGCTGGTTAGTTAATTTTATAGAAATTTATGAATTGTTTCAGTACGATCAGTTAAAGCGAATAGTATACAGATAGACTGTAATAAATTCGTATCGTGGGTTTTGTTGGGCTTGTGTAATCAGAAAATACGCAAAAGGACTATCGACGAAGATTAAGACCTTTAATTAATTTCTGATAACGCTCGACGTTTTTATTCTTAAGATAGTCGAGTAATTTTCTGCGTCTTGCGACGAGTTTTAGTAGCCCACGACGAGTAGAAAAATCTTTTCTATGCTTACTAAGATGCTGAGTAAGGTGATTAATTCTTGAAGTGAGTTGCGCGACCTGAATGTCAGCGCTTCCAGTATCCTTTTCGTGGAGCTGGAAATTTAAGTTTTCTGTTACTGCTTCCGTCATTCTTTATCCATCATTAGAACCGCCACCTTGGTGATTCTTTGTTTTATTAGTGCCTTTCTTCTAGGCTTTCTATTTATATTTTGTTTAGTGAGCGGAAACAGAATCATATGTTTGAGTAAATTCAAATGATTTCCTTAATAATTAGCCATGGAACTAAATAACAAAGAAATTCGTAAAAAAATATAAAGTCTTCCGTTTATTATTTAAGTTATATTAATTAATTTGCACTCAGCCGTGTTTATTCCTGAAAAGTTGCCAATTATGGCCCTGCCTGGAACCTGTTTATTTCCTGGGGGTAGAATACCGCTACACATTTTTGAAAGTAAATACCGAGATATGCTCAAGGATGTTCTGTCTGGTGATCGAATGTTTTGTATAGGTAATCTTGAGCAAAGCGGAACTGAACTGGATGACAACAGCAACATTTCACCATTTACGACCGCAGGCTTATTAAGGGCTTGTGTATTGAATCATGACGGAACGGCAAACTTGATTCTAGAAGGGGTAAAAAGAGTTAAAATTTTAAGTATCGAAAATAATAAACCATACAAGGTTGGGAAAGTTCAAATTGTAGAAACAACAGTTAATAATTATGAAAGAGTTCAGTCTGACAGTGATAAACTGAAATCTATCTTAAAAAGAAATTATTTTGACTACTCAAACTCTGATCAAGAAATGCAGCTAAATCAAATTCTACAAAATCTCAATTCCCCAGAAGATACCATAAATTTTGCTGCTCAACATTTTATTACCCATCAGGCAATTTTACAAAAACTTTTATCTCTTGCGAGTCTTGACGATCAATTTGATTTAATTGTCAACGTTTTAGATAAATGACAACCGCTTATTGATTGGTGATGCTATCGTACTTCTCCATCACATAACGATCAGTCATGCCGGCAACATAATCACAAACAGTTCGATGTAACCCGTAGTTCTCAATTCTTTTATTTGATGTTTCTCCGAGAAGAGAAGGGTTTTTTATAAGGGAGTCGAACACTTCAGATATTATGTGTTCACCTCTTAAATTGGGAGTAGAGACATCTTTGTGATGATAGAGATTCTTAAATAAAAAAACTCTTAAATCATTACTGCTGACTGCCACATTTTTACTGTTTCGTATAACTTTCTCAGAGTGTCTTCTAATGTCATCACTTGATTGAAAACCATTTTTTGAAATATAATCAGTGCTGGAATCTATTAAATCTGCTACCTGAAAATCTAATAGGTTTCTGATGATGTAAGATCGCCTTCTTTTTCCCTCGAGGCATGGATAATTTTTATCTACAAATGATGCGCAACGTTGCCATATATCTAATTCGAGAAGTTCTTTCTCGTTAATTAGATTGAAATCTAAACCATCATCAAGGTCATGAGCATAATATGTTATTTCATCTGCAACGTTTGCAATTTGTGCCTCAACTGATGGATTTAAAAAAGTTTCCTCAGATTTAGCTATTGATTTTGGTCGGCAAAATGAACCTGAGTGTTTCATTAATCCCTCTAAAACCTCGTAAGTGAGGTTAAGTCCATCAAAATCTGGGTATAAAATCTCTAATACTTCAACGGTTCTGAGGCTTTGTTGATTGTGTTCAAAACCTCCATGATTTTTCATGATCTCGTTAAGTTTTTTTTCGCCCGCATGACCAAATGGAGGGTGTCCAAGATCATGAGCGAGAGCGATTGATTCGGTTAGATCTTGGTTTACACCAAGAGCGTTTGCAATCGTTCTGCTGACCGAAGAAACTTCAATAGTGTGCGTTAATCTGGTCCTAAGATGGTCGCCAGTTCCATTTAAAAATACCTGAGTTTTATATTCTAATCTTCTGAATGCCTGGGAATGAATGATTCTAGCCCTGTCCCTTTGATAACCAGTCCTAAAAGGATGAGAAGGTTCTGGATTTTTTCGGCCAGCGCTTTCAGAACTTAATTGAGCAAAGGTGCTCAAGGTTCTTTTTTCAATATCTTCTAAACTTGCACGATCTGTAGGGCTCCATGTCATTTTGATTTGGTTGCATCAGTGCTGTTTTTCTTAACAACATTTCTGTTGATATCTTCTATTATCTTATCAACCTGATTTTTTGCCTCTTCAGTGATTTCAGCTTTGCTTTTTAGTATGTCGTATAAGGCCATCAGAACCATTAATAGGACTAATGCAAGAGCGAAAAACCAATAAGCTGAAAATAGCAATAAATTACTCCCTAATAAATTATCAATTATAAAAGCTCCGAGGAATGAATAGAATAATGTTATCAGCGTGAACGCTAACATTAACTTTCTTCTAATTTTCCTGCTTCTTAGAATTATTATTGTGAGTTGAATGATTTGAGATTTAATCATTTCAAGCCAATCTTTTCTCTAAATCTTTTTCAGCTTTTTCTAATAACTCTTCGAGAGTTTTTGGAGATATGGCATCAGCTCCAAAGGAGGAACATGTATCTAAAACAGCTCTATCTCTTGACGCCACTGTGATATTACGAGTTTTTGAGTATTTGCCTGCCAAACGTTCAATAATTTGATCGGCTGTTATCCCGCTTTTTGAATAGAATACTTGAATGCCATTCTCATCATTCATGGATTCGCTTACGTCCCCTTTTCCATCAAAAACAATGACGACTCTTTCACCAGTGATATCTTGATAATTAGTCATTCTTCGGATGAGGTTTTCCCTTGCTGAAGACTTGTTAGACTGGTGTAATTTGAAAAGATAATCCCAAGTATATATTAGACTGTGTCCATCAATGATCAGGTATCGGATAGATTCCTGGCCAAACTGGTTCATTGTATCATTAAAAACTCGATTAACTAAGAATTAGCTTCGGGAGTTTTTTTAGCGGCTGTCTTTTTTGTGGCAGCCTTCTTGGTAGTCGTTTTTTTAGCGGCTGTCTTTTTTGTGGCAGTTTTTTTGGTGGTTGTCTTTTTAGATGCTACCTTTTTTGTTGGTGCTTTTTTTTCAACAGTTGATTTATTCAACTTTTTTGCTGCCAATGTTTTTTCGCGCTTACGTTTCAGATAATTTTTACGTCTGACACGTTTTTCAATTTTGTTGTATTGTTTTCCCATTTTATTTTATCCACACAAATTATAGTCAAGCCGTTGTGAATTGCTCTTTCTTTCATTAGCGAATGAGGCTGAAGGATCAAGCAGAAAAGGCTCTCTTATTAATAATTCATGCACTAGCACTGGCAAATACTTAAGTAAAATAGCCAAATACGATGTTAATAAGTGATTATTTTATGGTGAATTAACCGCATATTTTATCAATTATTTAATGATAACGATAGATTGACATTGGGTGATTTTTATTTAGGATATCCATGTTCCTCAATCGAGGAAAGGTGACTTTCACCAAAGCTTTCTGACTTCACAGACACCTCAATCTGGATTTGAGACACTGTACGAGTTTAAATGAAACTGCTTTAAATTGAAAACTCACATTCTTTTTCAATCAGAATAACCTCTGTTTGATACAAGCTAAAAAATTCACATACCCTTACAATTTATTACCCAGTCAGTCTGGAATTTAGAAAAAAATGGCAGGACACAACAAGTGGTCCAAAGTAAAGCACATCAAAGGTGCGGCCGATGCTAAGCGAAGTAAACTCTTCAGCAAGTTAGCTAAAGAGATTACTGTGGCTGCTCGCGACGGTGGAGGTGACGTCGAGCTTAATGCTAGACTTAGGCAAGCTGTTGGAAATGCAAAAAAGCAGAGCCTACCCGGTGACACAATCGAACGCGCCATCAAAAAAGGTACAGGCGAAATTGAGGGAGTAGCTTACGAGGAAGCTTGCTATGAAGGTTTTGGAGCAGGTGGTGTCGCTTTTATTGTTGAGGTTATAACTGATAATAAAAACCGTTCTTTTGCAGACTTGAGAACATTATTTAACAAAAACAATGGAAATCTTGGCGGTCCTGGATGTGTTGCGCATATGTTTGAGCGCAAGGGTGAAATTATTTTATCGGATGATGATTATGATGAAGAAAAAGTGATGGATATGGCCATTAGTGCGGGTGCCGATGATGTAATCATTGAGGAGAATGTTTTTTCTGTGATAACCGCCCACGATCAATTAAATTCTGTCGCTAATAATCTTTCTAATGCCGGAGCGAATATTGATTCTCAAAAATTGATATATTCCCCAAAGACCACTGCCGCTGTTACAGATTCATCAACTGCCAAGCAAGTTTTAAGATTATTCACTGTTCTTGATGATTATGATGATTCACAAAGTGTTTTTGGAAACTTTGATATTTCAAATCAGTTAATGGAGGAAATAGAACTATAAATTTAGGTTGAAATTTTATGAAAAATTTAATTCCACAATCAGCATGAGTGATAAACCGTCTCAAAATAAAAATCAGGTTTCAGGCTCTAAGAATTCAACTACAAAGGATTCGTCTCACGAAGAGAGTGATTTGTCCCCAAGTGATAAAAAGAAAAAAAATCACACTAAGGATGGATCCTTTCGAGATAATAGACCGAGAAAAAACAAAGATAACAATTTTAAAGATGAACTTTCAGGGCCCGCGATTGAACAAGAGGGTATATTGGAAATTTCCGGCAAAGGATTCGGTTTCTTAAGAGAGAAAAGTAAAGAATTTAGGCAAACTCCAGATGATATTTTTGTTACTCCTGAAATAGTCAGAAATTTTGGTCTGAGAGATGGCTTATGGGTTAAAGCTGAAACCCAAATGGGAAGAAGGGGTCCACAGTTAACTAAACTCTTAGATATTAATGGAAGGGATCCAAATGAGTTTAAAACTATGCCTTGGTTTGAAGAGCTCAAAGCTATCAATCCTGATAGACGGTTGCAGATGGAAACAACACAGAGTCGAATGACGACCCGTTTGATTGATTTGATATCACCAATCGGTCGCGGACAAAGAGGTCTAATCGTTGCTCCACCAAGATCAGGTAAAACTACTATTCTTCAACATCTTGCCGAGGCGGTCATACAAAATCATAGTAACGTCAAAGTCATGGTTTTGCTTGTTGATGAGAGACCTGAAGAAGTGACTGAATTGCGACGTGCTTTGCCAAATGCAGAAATTTACGCCAGCTCTAATGACATGGAAGTAAAGATGCATTGCAGGATTGCACAAATTGCGGTAGAAAGAGCTAAGCGTTTAGTTGAGTCCGGAGAAGATGTCTTCATGCTAATGGATTCTATTACTCGGCTTGCAAGAGCATTTAATAATGCAAATAGCAAAGGAGGTCCCACAGGGACGGGAGGTTTAACAGTTCGCGCCTTAGAAATGCCTCGTAAACTTTTTGCAGCTGCAAGAAACACAAGAGATGCGGGCTCACTGACAATTATTGCTACTGCACTCGTTGAAACCAATAGTGCTATGGATGACCGGATCTTTGAGGAACTTAAAGGAACAGGTAATATGGAGCTCGTGCTCGACAGGGCCATTGCAGAACAATATATTTATCCTGCCGTTGATATCTTTCGTTCGGGTACTCGACGTGAGGAGCTTTTGTTGCCGCCCCATCAATGGGAGAAGATTTCTATCATTCGAAGAGGTCTTGCGGGTCATAGACCCATTGAGGCAATAGAAAGAATGTTGTCTATCATGGAGAAATTCCCTAGCAATGCTCAAATGCTATTGGATATAAAGCCTATGCATTAGGAAGACCTTTTCGTTACTTTTATTCTATAAAAAGTTAGATTTGAGTTTTCTGATATTGGAATTTTTCTCCTAATATTAAATTTGCTTAACCCCTCAAGGAGGTATTCTTCTGAAACGATTACCCAATCGTCTTCAAAACTAGACCAATTAGCCAGGTCGTTGGAATACTGAACATCTATTTTAGCATCATCTGTTCCCAGTTTTTTTGTATAGCTAAGAGAAGGATAATCTTCTCCATCAATGGTGAGAGTTTTAATCTCTAATGTTCCGACCAAAGCATATTCCATAAGGTCATGAATGCCGTTGGAATTTCCATCTCCATTTTCATCTCCATCAAACGCAATATTATCCGTAGCCCCAGGGCTTCCATTAGGATATCTGCTTATCCTCCAATTATTGGACATGCTATAATCATTAACACTCTCATGAGAAACGAAAACTAGAGAGTGTCCATCTCCATCTGCGAGTTCTGGCCAAGGGAATTCATCTCTATAATTAAAATCAATAATAGGCGTTCCTGATCCAAAACTTAATTTTATGCGCTCTCCAGAATTTGAGAAGTTTTTTGTGAAAGTGCCAATCACATGTTCAGGAGTTTTCGAATGATTATAACGAATGTTATATGCGTCCTCATTTGCAACAATGACCAATACTTCACCTGGTTTGATGGATTTTTTTCTTGAAGTAACAAAGTCGTATTCAATTCCCTTGGTAAATCTAAGATCGTTTAGAGCAATTTCTTTATTTCCTGAATTCGCAATTTCTATCCATTCAAAATCTGAGTCTCTTAAATTAGGCAGTAATCCCAGTTCCGATTCATCAGGGCCAACTGGATTGTACATTATTTCAGATATTCGAATATCAGAGTATTCAGACAAATCTGGTGAACTAACGTTAAATTCAAATGGTTCAGACCAATGGCTCCAACGGTTAGTTATGTCTTTATGTCGGACTCGGGCCCTATAAGTTTTACCAACTCTTACCGCGGTGGAAGGAGGTTTAATGGATTGCTCGAAGGTGTCAATCTCTCCTGATTCCCAACTAGCTACCCATTCAAATTTAGGTTCAAGAATTGATGCATCACCACTTATTGACATATCGAAGACAAGATCACTGCTACCGGCTGATTGGTTGTGTAGTTCGACAGCTATCAAATTTTCACCAGACGAAAATGCTTCAGCGTCGACATTAAAACTATCAAAAACGCCCTCCTTTCCACTCGATGGAGCATAGGTCTGATAGGTAACTATTGTATTTTCTGGGAAGCCATCTCTTATGACTTCTTTACCATTTACATAAACTATTGCTGCATCATCCACATGAAGGTTAAATGTAAAATGGCTGAATGATTTTGGGTCATCAATGTTAATGACTGTTCGGAAATAGTAGGTGGGATATTTGTTTGAGGGTTGAGGACCGTAATCCAAAGTTGTTTTGATGGGAGTATTTAAAATACTTCCGAAGCCTGAAGGAGTATTTCCAATTAACCAATCTGAATCATCGTATTCAATTTCTTTCCACAAATTGGCCCGATCTATACCATCATCAATGTACTTCCATGCAGACCCTTGAGGAAGAAAAGTGACTTCTCCAATGCTTGTTTCAGCAATTCTCCACTCCATGGCTCCAAATGTATTAGAGCCATTGGGATCTGAAAAAGATGAGCTCCTAAAAACAAGATCTCCTTGGGGAAATTGGTCTTTTCCGTTGTATGTTATGGTTGGTGTTCTAGGGATGTCATTATCTGATGAAAGTGCATCAAGGTAAGCGTCTCTTCCAGATCGACCTGATATTCCGCTATCCCGGGAAATGGAGTCCATGCTTCCATCATTCCCGCCGACCCAGGATCCACCTATAAAAGCGAACTTTTTCATATCTCGAACAACGCTTTCTATAGTTGGAGGGCTTTCATTACCCCCAACAGCACCAATCCAGCGGTCCCTGTCAGCGTCAACTAGACCAGAAATTTTTGCTACCAAGGGATCGAGTAATATATTTATTTGTTCTTCTGTCCAAATTAGATCTCTCATTTCACGAACTGTATTTTTATATTCCCTATCAAATGAATCTCTTGGTGGATTCGTGCCATAGATGGCTTGCTTACAAAACCCTTCTCCTCCATTCCAATTTGGGCCCCAACTAGTATCAGAGTCCCATGGTAATACCCAAAGCCTGCCATAATTTGAATCAGAAGATGGTTGAAAATAGAAGGCTCTATTTTTTAAGTGTTCACTAGTATTCGGTTGAACATCGTAATGTCTGACGGCATCGACAATCGCATGGTATTTGTTCCACGAGTCGTAGTTAACATATTTGTTTAACCATTCATCAGACTTGTTTGGTTTGAGTTGGAATATGATATTTTTGAAATCCGAGCCATCATCAACTCCATTACGAGCAAGGTATCTTCTTACCGAAACACCATCTGTTCTACCGCTAATGAGCTTATAAAGGTTTCCTTTTTCCATTCCATGAGATTCAAGAAACCGAACATCAAATTCTTCCATGGCCAAAAGCATTCCATAATAATCTCCCTGATACTGGCCGTTACTTCCTGAAGGGGCTTCCTCCTTACCTCTGATTACTCTTAAATGGAACCAATGTGTGTAGGGGGCTGGCGTTCCAGTCATATTCCATAAAATATGGTTAGCCGCCTGTTCCATTCCCCAGGTATGATTGCCTCTTGAACCTCTCATTTTGTGTGATGCTAAATATTTCCAGCCGGTTTTGTATTCATCGCCATCATTATTATGAAATTTCGGATACTGTCCGACATTGAATCTAAATTTGAAGCTTCGTCTTCCGTTGCCTGAATACCTTGCATTACGTTGCCTTAAACGATATCTAACATTATCATAAACTTTTCCATCATAAACAAAAGTACAGTTCCAATTATATGCGCTTCTGGCATCATAATTATCTCGGCTAATTTGATCTCTACTATTGTAGGCGACAGCTTGATCAAAGTCATCCGAGTCGGTTAAAACGTGATACACCGGAACTGAATTGATTAAATCTGACGAATATGTATGAGGAGCTGTAAAGGTTCTGCTTTTTTGGACGGTGTAATCAGGAACTCCATCGTAAACGAAGTAGGCAAAATTTAAAGAGGGATCATCAATGTGTGGAACTTGAATTTTTGTATCATCATTGGCCTTGGCAATGATTCTATATCTTACGAGCGTTCTGTGATTTTGATTTGGTATTTTCACAGTGAAAACACCATCATCTGATTGAACATCCAAACCTATGCCATCATCCTTCATTATGATGGAATTCCAATTTTCTGGATTGATGTATTCAGGGTTTAAATCTCTGGCATCGTTAGGTCTAGAAAT
Organism: Verrucomicrobiales bacterium; assembly: GCA_002696885.1. GTDB lineage: Bacteria > Verrucomicrobiota > Verrucomicrobiia > Verrucomicrobiales > DEV007 > EC70. Next base: position 11,450 of record NZSO01000045.1, read on the forward strand.
TAGTTGGCTAGTTGATTTTGCTAAATATGCTGGAATGTATTCGCCAGGGGAAACGACTTGGTATTCAAGTTTAACTGATTTGACTCCTGAGGAACTAGTAACCTTTGCAGTTATGAAAGTTTCATCTCCAGATTTTGGTGATTCTGGGGTGTGTTTAACTTGTCTGATGATAGGGATTGATTCAGATGAAAGCGTTGTGTTCACTGATCCAGGAGAAGGCCTTGGAGGCTCATTCTCTCCTCTTTGAGGTCGTATTATTTCTAGATCAATTCCCAGGTCGCTACTGCCTGTACTCACGTTAAATAACTGTACGGCTACAATGTTTTGGCCTTCATTAAGGTATGATGCCACGCCATCAATTAGAGAGTCTCTCCAGACTCCCTCTTGTCCATTTCTGCTTGCTGTGTTTGTAATAGTTTGTTCTCCAGCATTAACATTATATCTTAAAAATTCTCTTCCATTAATCCACAGTATCATTCCGTCATCTACAGAGTAACGTATTTGTAATTCCTGAGGTATTTCACCCGGAGCGATGTCGAATTCATTTCGTAAAAATATTGAATTGAAGGAATTGCGCATACCCTCGATTTCTGTTGCGAGAGTTAAGCCCCTTACACTGCCATAGCCAATAGGCATCGCACCATTCTTCCATGTGTTGTCTAGTTGAAATGATTTTTTTCTCCACTCATCTATAGGTGTAGAAGCTTCTGTCAATCCTGGTCTCCATTTCCAGTTGCCGCTACTTGCATTAAGCAAAGTCAGCTCGGGAAGTTTTCCAGGAACCAGAGAACTTCTCCACGATCCTCCTAAGTCGTTATCGAGCTTTGGGTTAATGAGTTCCATTGAGGCTCCAGTTCCGTTTGCTCCAACGGGCCAAGGAAAGCTTGATTTGTATTCAACCGAATCAGCAATTGTTCCATTGCTTTTCCTAAGTTCAACACGTTCGCCGCTGCTGAGGTTTCCAGAGTAGGGTCCAATGGAAGATGATCCTAAAGTATTTTGAAGGCTTGTGGGATTTTCACTTATCACTAAAAATTCATTTCCCTTAATCGTGGTGCCCTCACTAAACTGATAAGTGATTCCATCAGAAAAAAACCAACCTGATATATCTATTGGATCATTAGTAGTATTGTATAATTCGATGAATTCATTGAGATCATTGTTAGGTTCACTGTTATAATGAATCTCGTTGATAATGATATCAGCTTTGATCAAAGATAGATTCGATAATAAAAGAAGTGTGAGGATAATAAAAAGTTTCACAATGATGATTGTTAAAATGGGATTTTGATTTCAACAATACACGAAGTCCTATACAAGATCCATGATTGATCCAAAATTTGGGTCAATTAGTCTTCTGTAAGTTCTGACAGCTAGTCTGTCTGTCATTTCAGATATAATATCGCTTATTATACGCGATTTATCTTCGTTCCCCTCTACCTTATTTAATAAGGTCTCGGCATCAGAACTTAATAGTGAAAGTTGTCTGACCTTTTTTGATGAATAATTTTCATAAAATATTCTGAATAACTCACCCAGAATTCGTGAGGCTTTATAATCGAGCTGTTGAAGTTGAGGAGATTTAAAAATTAAATCGAGTGCGATTTTCTTATAAAGCTTTGACTCTTTTGAGATTTCTTTATCTACATTAAGATTGAATTTATAGCGTGATGTTTTATGAGCCATGAAATTTTCACTGGCTTCCACTAAATTTGCAGAGGAAATGAAGTCTCCGACCTTCCTTCCCATCAATGGTTCGAGTCGTTTTCGTCTTATTGCACGACATATTGTTTCAATATGAACAGCATCCTCTTGGTTTATTTCATTACTTTCAGCCCACGCCTCAAGGTTTTCTGAATTAATAAATCCAGCATTAGTACCATCAATTATATCATTGAGTGAATATGCGGTATCGTCGGCCCAGTCCATTATTTGACACTCTATAGATTTGAAAGAATTTCTATCAGCCCCAGGATTATAGCTCATTATATTATCGAGCCCATCAAAAACAAAATCTAAGTGATTGGCTTGATAGTCATATATAAAGTGATTAGGTGAGTCGGGTTTTTCACTTAACAGAGTTTTATATTTCAATGTTGAATCTAAAAACGCTCTGGTTGGATTCATTCCTGAGTTGCCCCAAATGGTTTCCGTCAATAGCCTCAGTGTTTGTGCGTTTCCTTCATACCCTCCTGTCTTAAACATCATTTTGTGAAGTACACGCTCTCCAGCATGTCCAAATGGTGGGTGACCAAGATCATGGGAGAGGCATGAAGCCTCGACAAGGTCAGGATCTATATAATAGTCAATGTCTAGATGCTTACTTATTTTTTTTAGTCTGTTGGAAATTGATCTTCCAATTTGAGCTACTTCTAAGGAATGAGTGAGTCGTGTTCTATAAAAATCATATTCTCCTGAAAGGAAAACTTGAGTTTTACTCTGAAGTTTTCTGAAAGCGGGAGTGTAAATAATCCTATCTCTATCTATTTGAAATGGTGTTCTATAATCATCCGGTCTGTCACCATCAGTTTTATACCTAGGGGTGATATCAAATTGATTATAAAACTGGTTCATTGACAGTTTTGAAAGGCTAAAGCTGAAGGAAATTGTTTAATAACTTTTTACCTTCTCCTGTTAGAATTGATTCTGGATGAAATTGAACTCCATAGACAGGATGCTCTTTATGCTGAACGCCCATTATTTCTTGCTCATCTGTGATGGCTTCAGATGTTACTTCTAGACAATCTGGAATATTTTTTTTGTTGATAAGCAACGAGTGATATCGAGTGGCTTCAAAAGGATTGGGCATATCTTTGAAAACCCCTTTGCCCTCATGTTTGACCATTGATGTTTTTCCGTGCATAAGATTGTTAGCGCGAATAACTTCACCTCCATAAACTTGGCCAATGCACTGATGGCCCAAACAAACACCCAAAATTGGTATAGTTTTACCAAATCTTTCAATTACCTCACAACTGATACCTGCCTCTTTTGGGGTGCACGGCCCAGGAGAAATGCATATTTTGGATGGCTTTAAATCATTAATTTCTTCGACTGAGATTTCATCATTTCGTCGAATTTCCATTGCGGCACCAAGTTCGCCAAAATACTGAACTAGATTATAAGTGAACGAATCGTAGTTATCGATAACAAGTAACATGGTTATGGCGTTATTTTAGCATTTCAAGATCGATAGGGCTCCACATATTGGCATGACCTTTGATTTTATCAATGGTTGAATGTGTCTGACGATCTCGCTTTATTAAAGTATAAATTGTGTGATAATCACATAATATAACACCATCATATAAAATATGGCTAGACCAGTAGGCGAAGAAGATAACAACAAAATCCCAAAAGCAATAAGCCGCCCCGAGGGAGGATGGTTTGCCAAGATTTGGGATGAACGTAAGTCTGGCCAAAAAAAAATGATAAAACTTGGCCGATCCGTTCCTTTTACGGTTTGGATATCTCCCTACAAGATAGGCGATAATGGTGGTCTTAATAATGAGCCTGAGTCTGAAATGATTGAGAGTCTTGAATTAATAAAATTGCCTCCGTCCAAAGCGTTTACCATTTGGGCTATAAAGGAAAAGTTGACCGCTGACACTCAAGAAATCATTGAATCTATTCCTGAGGAAGCTTTCCAAGACGAGTCGACTGAAGAAAAATTGAATAAGGAATTCAGACTAACTCCATTTACAATTTGGACTACTGAACAAGCTCTTTCAGATTCACGAATAATTAATATTCAGCTCATCTCCAGTAATGAAAAAGCAGATAATCAGTTGGCCGATGTGGTTCTAGATAAGCAAGATGAAAATGTATCTATAAAGGAAGAAAACAAAAATCAAATTCAAAGTCATCCGTTTCCTGTCTACTCGGTAATATGCTCTCTGGTATTACTAGTGTTCATAGGTTGGATGTTCGTGAAAGCCTCACAGTTGAATGATTTAAAAACACAACAAGCCTCTCTTAAAATTTCGCTTGGTGAAAAAGAAAAAGAAATTGGTGAAAAAGACGAGATAATTTCAAAAGCTAAACAAGATAATGTTAATTTAAAAAACACATTAAGCGATGAGCGATTGAGGGCAAAATCTGCAGCTCTTAACGCACAAGAAGTGAAAAGGCTGGAGCTGAAAAAATCTAATGATCGATTGCAGGAAAAAATAAGTGAGATCAAAGCTCTTTCAGAGCAAATGCGAATCAACAAGGTGAATTTTGACAATCAAAAAAATACCCTCACAAAATTGTCCGATAGTCTTAGGACTCAGATATCTAAACTTAAAAATGAAAATACAAAATATATTGAAAGTTTAGATAGATCTCAGATGGAAACCGAAATGGCCAACAAGAAGAATGATACTTTACTCAAGGAAGTCTCAGAGCTAAATGATTCATTAAGAGATTCGCAAAAAAATATGAAATCGCTACAGTTAGATAGTGATAAAAAAGTTCGAGAAATGGAAAATATGATCACCAAGTTTCAAGAATCTCTAAAAAAGGAATTAAATGAAAAAGCTGATATAAAAGCCAATTTAAAAACCTCAGAATCTCAGCTTAAAGAGTCACAAATCAAAAATCAGGAATTAAGAAAAAGAATTACTGAACTTGAGAAAGCTGAATCGTCTGATCAATAAAATTAAGAATCAATTTTTTTTAGGATGATTTTCTGAATGTCCATCACGGCAATGCTCTTTTTATTTATTGGTCGAACTTCAATTTTATTTAAACCGCGTTCTTTTATAGTTATTGAACCAATGTCGATGTTTTTCCAATTTTGAAACCCTCCAGTGTCTTCGACATCGAATGTGAGTATTTGGTTTCCTAGAATTACGGATACTTTACTTCCTCCATGACCCTTGCCGCACCCTTGGCGTATGGTAACCCCATAATCTCCTGGTTCTTTGACAAAGAAATTCCATGATGCCCAGTCAGCAGGGTTGGACCAAAATCCAAGACATTGTTTTTTGGGAGCAGGTTCATATCGCAGGTTGATACCATTAACCCTCGAGTCTTTTGAATGCAGCGATATTGTATCGCCTGATTGAATAATCTCCTGACCCTCAGAAGCAGGAACCAGCATTAGAGATTTGAAGTTTATTACCGCGTCTCCTTTTTTTTCGATGCCCTTAACTTGAACCAAATATTGACCACTCTTGGGGAGGTATATTTTTCCCAATTTTTGCGTTTTGTATTTGTACCAACTGCTGGTTGAGCTTATTTCTGAATCTATTGAGTTATTTCCAATCTGGATTCTTACTTTGGATTTTTTTGATGCCAATGAGTATGTAAGCTCGACGTCATACATGCCCCATCTAGTGGCTTTATAATTCCAGAAAATAGAATCGTTTACGTTACTCCAAAAACCGACCCTGTAATTACCAGGATTTTTTTCGAGCTTTGCAGTAGTGCCTTTGATTTTTGCATCAAGAGAGGAGAAGATGATTCGTCCATCACTGAGTTGTTTTGATTTATCGGCAATCTCAACTTCAATTGAACGATTTTTTTCTCTATTCAAGTTAATGGCTACACGATTTAACTTTTGGTCATGCTCAAATGTTGATGCTTCTTGATCAACAAGAACCTTTATAATGTTCGGAGCATTAGAAGGAAGAAGTAGTCTGTCAAGATCGTCACTCGCAGGGACTTCAGCAAGGAATGTGTCTGGTTTACCCGGAACTGCCGAAAATTGCGACCATACGGCTAGGTTAACTGATTTTTCTGCTGACGATTGTATTATTTGAATTGAAAACAAAAAGATTGTGAGAATTTTGTTCATAATGGCATATTAAGCATAGTTTTCTTTAAGGCAAACGACCTTTACCTAGAAGGCTCATCGTTATATGATTTACTCTTAAATATTTATTTTATGGCAAAGAAAATTCTCACATTATTCGTTCTTCTTAGTCTTGGTGCTTTTTGTAGTGCTGAGTCCAAAAATCTTTTCAATGGTAAAGACCTTACAGGCTGGACAGGTAATCCAGACTTTTGGAAAGTAGAAAATGGTATCATTGTTGGTGAGACTACCAACCAAAATAAGACTTCAGCTAACACTTTTTTAATTTGGGAGGGTGGAAACCTTGGCGATTTTGAGTTGACCCTAAAAGCAAGAGTTAAAGGAAACAACAATTCTGGCATTCAGTACCGATCTAAAGTGCTTAATGCCAAGACATGGTCTGTTGGTGGTTATCAGATGGATATGCATCCTGCTCCTAATTATCTTGGTATGATGTATGAGGAAAGAGGACGTGGAATCATTGCTCAGCGTGGAGAAAACGTCATCATTGATTCTGAAGGAAAGAAAACTTCGAAAGGAAAGCCAGATAAAGAGAAAAAAGATAATCTGGCAGATTGGAATGAATTCAAAATATCCGCTATTGGAAATAAACTGACCCACATGGTCAATGGTAAGGTCACAGTCAGTATAGAGGATAATGAAAATGGTAAGAAAGCCACCTCTGGCGTAATTGCCTTACAGCTTCATGCGGGAGGACCCATGAGACTAGAGGTCAAAGACATTTCGTTAGTTGCCAAAGATAANAAAACTTCAGAGATCNTAAATCCACAGATTTCAAACAATGTTGTTCTGGTTAATGCANTTAAAAAGCCCNGCGTGAAATGGATTTGGAAAGATAAAAGTGCAACNACAGAGACCATTTATGCAAGNCGTCAATGGACATTAAACTCACCNATGAAGTCATCTAANCTTAGCATCACNTGCGATAATGGATTCACAGCNTATGTTAATGGTCAGAAAGTNGGTTCTGGTAATCAATGGGAAACTCACTATGANTTCGACATTAAAAAATATNTGCACAACGGTGANAATGTACTNGCTGTGCAAGCTCACAACGAGGGCCAAGTAGCTGGACTAGCAGCTAAGATAAAACTTGTATCTGCAAATGGGTCCACAAGAAACATAGTCAGTGATAACGAGTGGATCGTTAATACGAAAAAGACAGATGGCTGGTTAGCTCCCAGTGTTGATACAACTGGGTGGAAGAATGCAGTTATTGCAGGTAAAATGGGCGATTCTCCATGGGGAAATGTGTTTGCAAAGAAACCCGGTATTGCAGTTGCAGTTGCAGCCAAAGGTGTAGCAAAAGTACATCCCAAAGGCTTTGAAGTAGAAAAAATTTATAATGTTCCTAAGGGCCAACAAGGCTCATGGGTTTCAATGGCAGTTGATTCAAAAGGTAGACTTTACTGTGGCGATCAGGGTGGGCAGGGGATTTTTCGTATTACTCTCAGTTCTGGAGCACCCGTTATTGAGAAGGTTCCAGTGCCTGTTTCTGGTGCCCACGGTTTACTCTGGGCTTTTGATTCATTGTACGCATGTACAAATGGTCAAAAACCTGGATCAGGTCTTTATCGAATCACTGACTCTGATGGAGATGATGTTTTAGACAAAGTAAAGGAGCTAAGGAGGTTCAATGGGGGAGGAGAGCATGGTCCTCATGCCGTTTCACTGTCTCCTGATGGCAAACATCTTTTTGTTATTGGAGGAAACATGACAACGGTTCCAGAACCGGAAACATCTGCTTTAAAGATGAATTACGCAGAAGATCAACTGCTACCTAGAATGACGGATGCTAGAGGTCATGCTCGTAACATCAAAGCGCCAGGTGGTTGGATTGCTCGTACAGACCCTGATGGTAAATCTTTTCACCTATATTCTGCTGGCTACAGAAACCATTATGATATCGCTTTCAACAAAGATGGAGAAATGTTTACTTATGATTCAGACATGGAGTGGGATAGTGGAACTCCTTGGTATCGTCCAACAAGAATTTATCATGTGACTAGTGGCTCAGAGTTTGGGTGGAGAACTGGTACTGGAAAATTCCCAGAATGGTATCCCGATGTGCTTCCACCAACTTTAGACATTGGTCCAGGTTGCCCGACTGGTGTAATTTCTGGTCTGGGTTCAAAATTTCCTGCAAAGTATCAAGATGCCATTTATGCGTTTTGTTGGACTTATGGAACCATTTACGCAATCCATCTCAAACAAGATGGCTCTTCTTACAGTGCTGAAAAAGAAGAATTTGTTACTGGAGTTCCACTAAATGTAACCGACGGAGTGATCGGTAAAGATGGTAACATGTATTTTGCAGTTGGAGGTCGAGGAACTCAATCTGCTATTTATCGTGTAAAATATTCTGGCAATGATTCCGTTGCTCCGATCAAGGCCAAGGCTTCATCTGAGACGAAGCTTAGAAAAATAAGAAAGTCAATGGCTGTGTATCATGGCAAAGCCGTTGAAGGTGCTGTTGATGAGATTTGGCAGAATCTTGGTCATGAAGATCGTTTCATTAGATATGCCGCACGTGTTGCTCTTGAGCATCAACCTGTAATCGAGTGGCAGGAAAAAGCACTCGAAGAAGAAGATATACAGACATCATTATCAGCTCTGTTAGCCCTTTCCAGACAAGGTGATGCTGCATTGAAAGATAATATACTTGGATCTCTTTCCACTTTGACGGTTTCTGAAATGACTGATTCTCAGAAGCTTGAGGCATTGAGAGTTATGGGACTAACATTTATTCGTATGGGTGGTCCAGATGAGGAAACTGCCCGGGAAATTGCTGAAGCCATCACTCCTCTTTATCCTGCATCAACTGATGCGATGAATAGAGAGCTAGTGGCCATGTTGGTATACCTGAAAGCAGATGATGTTCTTGCCAAAACGATTCCCTTGATGAGTCAAGATGCTGCAGGCTTGGAAGAGATTGAATTTGATGATAATTTATTGGCTCGTTCAGGTCAGTACGGTAAAACCTTTCAAAATCAGAAGGCAAATAACCCTCAAAGGCAGCAGATATGGTATGCATATGCTCTAAAGAATGTTGAAGAGGGTTGGAATGAAAATTTAAGAAAGCAATTTTTTAGTTGGTATGCTAAATCCAGAAACTTTAAAGGAGGTGCAAGCTTTGGTGGATTTTTAAATAATTTTAGAAATGAATCACTAAGTAAAATTAAAGATGCAAATATACGCGCCGAAATGGATTCTTTAAGTAAGAAACAGATTGCGCTCGTACCGGAGGGTTTTGAAGATGCTCGGATTCTTAAAGTTGGAGCTAAACCTGGTATGAAATTTGATATCGAAAAGCTAGAAGCAGAAGCTGGAGAAATGATAGGTATCGAATTTATAAATAACGATCCTACTGGTCTTATGCATAACTTAGCAGTGTGCACACCTGGTAGCAGACAAAAAGTTGTAGCAGCTGCTCTAACCATTGGGCCAAAAGCCATCGAGCAAAATTTTGTTCCTGATATTCCAGAGGTAATTGCATCAACTCCTCAAGTTGCACCAGGAAGAAAGTATACCCTTTACATGAAAGTTCCTTCCAAGTCTGGTGATTATACTTTTGTATGCACTTATCCTGGTCACGGCCAAGTGATGTTTGGAACCTTAAAGGTTAAATAATAATGAATTAATTTAGCAATGCGGCATTTTTGGTTATTGCTTTTCGCTGTCAGTTTTGTGATGGCAGAGGAAAACCATTGGTCTTATGAAATTCCAAAGACTCCAAAGATTCCTGAAATTCAGAGCAATGATTGGGTAAACAATGAAATTGATTTCTTCATTTTTTCTGAAATGGAGAAAAATGGATTGTCTCCAAGTGTAATTCAGTCTCCAGAAAGATTAATTAGGAGACTTTATCTTGATCTTGTTGGCTTACCTCCATCCATTAATGAAGTTGACTCATTTTTGCTCGATCCATCCATTACTCAATATGGTCAAATAGTTGATAAATTACTAAAATCTAAACATTTTGGTGAAAAATGGGCAATTGGCTGGCTTGACCTAGCAAGGTATGCTGATTCAGACGGGTATCAAAGAGACGGCTTCAGAAATGTTTGGCCTTACAGAGATTGGGTAATCCGTTCACTTAATGAGGACATGCCGTACGATCAGTTTACAATTGAGCAAATCGCTGGTGATTTAATTCCAAATGCAACTGAGAGTCAAAAAATAGCGACTGGATTTAATCGAGGACCAACGCTTAACCTAGAAGCTGGAACTGATCCCGAGGAAGATAGGATTAAACAGGTTGTAGATCGAGTTAATACAACGGCCACGGTTTGGCTTGGGACTTCTTTGGAGTGTGCTCAATGCCATGACCACAAACATGACCCTTTTTCGATTAAGGATTACTACTCGATGTTTGCCTTTTTCAATAACACCCCAGTCGAAGGAAAACGGAGACCTAATGGTAATGATGCATCAATGGATTATTCTGGGGTGGATATACCAGTATCATTATCAAATGAGGAATTATTAGAAAGAAAAAGAGCTCAAGATTCGGTCAATCTCAATCAAACAGAATACGTCACAAAGGTTAAAGAGCTTTGTGATAATTTGTCTGATGAAAAACTTAGCCAATTAAAAGAGAAACACCCCAAAGAAGTTAAATTGGCTAAGAATAAAAAAATATCATATAAAGATGCTCTAGCCATAGATAAGGTTCTTTTCAAGAAAAGCGAATCTTCAGAAACCCTCAAGAAACTGAAGGATAAAATTACTAAAGATCAAAGCCGTGCCAAAGGAGGTAAATTTCAAATTGGCTACACTTCTAGAGTTATGAAGGAAATGACTCACGAGCGTAAGACCCGGGTTTTAATTCGAGGTGATTTTACTAATCCTGGAGTCGAAGTGATTGCCAACACACCAACATCTCTACCCTCATTTCCAGAGAACTATCCAAAAAATAGACTAGGCTTAGCCCGTTGGATAGTCTCGCACGACAACCCACTAACTTCGCGTGTTGCTGTCAACAGAGTATGGGCAGAGCTATTTGGTAGAGGTATCGTGACTTCAATAGAAGATTTTGGATACAAGGGTGTTGCCCCATCACACCCTGATCTACTTGATTGGCTTGCTGTTAAATTTCAGTCCACTGATGAATGGTCCCTGAAAAAACTTATAAAAAGAATCGTTCTATCATCCACTTACCGACAGTCTTCAAAGTTTGCCAATGAAAGCTCAAAACAAGATCCTTTGAATCAATTTTATTCAAGAGGTCCAAGAAATCGTTTGCCAGCAGAGCTCATAAGAGACAATGCTCTAACAATATCGGGGCTTCTTTCTAAGAAAATGTTTGGCCGGCCAGTTCGGCCAAAACAGCCTAATAATTTTTGGAGAGTAATCGGTGAAGTAGACAATAATTATTATGTTTCGGAGGGAGAGGATCTTTTCAGAAGAGGAATCTATACAATTTGGCGACGATCAGCTCATTATCCAAGTTTTGCTAATTTTGATGCCCCTACGAGAGGTGCATGTAGTGTTAAGCGAGAGTCAAGCAATACGCCCCTACAGGCCCTTACTCTTTTAAATGATCCAGTCTTTGTTGAAATGGCAAGAGCGTTTTCTAGGCGCATTATGAAAGAAACCTCCGAAATGGATACAACTCAGCAATTGGATTATGCCTTTAGGCTAGCGCTTTCAAGGTCTCCCAGTGGTAAAGAGTTAGAAGTGCTGAAAAAAATCTATTTTACCTCTTTGGATGTTGATGGCTCATCAGAAAGTGCATGGTTTGAAATTGCCACTACAATTCTCAACCTTCACGAAACGATAACTAAATAATTAAGACTTTTTTTTTAAATGGACCTCAGCGAATTAGATCGTTTAATTGCTAGAAGAGCTTTTTTAAGAAGTTCAACTGTTCTTGGTGTAGGGTCCACTGCATTTAATGCTTTGCTAGCAGAGGAAAATGTAAAAGTAGATTCAAATAAAAATTCTAATATTGGGACCCATTTTGCGCCTACAGCCAAATCAGTCATCTTTTTGCACATGGTCGGCGCTCCCTCGCAGTTAGACCTTTTTGATCCTAAACCAAAGCTTCAAGAATTTCACGGTAAGCCGGCTCCTGATGAATTTATTGAAGGCAAGAGATTTGCTTTTTTGAGAGGCCACCCAAAGATGATGGCTTCTCCATTTGAATTTGAAAAGTTGAATGAGGGTCAAGAGATATCAGAAGTTCTTCCTCACCTTAAATCTGTCAGTCAAGAGATAGCGATTATAAGATCAATGAAGACAGAAGATTTCAACCACGGTCCAGCACAAATGTTTTTTCATTCTGGTCTAAATAGAATTGGTCGTCCGAGCTTAGGTTCATGGGTGACTTATGGACTTGGATCCGAATCAAGTAACTTGCCAGCGTACGTTGTTATGGTGTCAGGAAATGTTCCAGGTGCGGGTGCCACTCTATGGAATAACGGATTTCTTCCAAGCTTGCATCAAGGTGTTGAGTTTAGAAGCAGTGGAGATCCCGTTCTTTTTCTTTCAAATCCCAAAGGTGTTGATGATGTTAAAAGAAAACGAGTCATCGAAGCCATTAATGCTTTAAATCAAGTTGAGTTTGAGAATACTGGAGATCCTGAAATTATAACGAGAATGGAACAGTATGAGCTCGCATTTAAGATGCAGTCATCTGTTCCTGAATTAACGAACCTGAAATCCGAACCTCAATCTATTAGGGACATGTATGGAAATGGAAAATTTGCGAATCACTGTCTTCAAGCCAGAAGGCTTGTTGAAAAAGGCGTTAGATTTGTTGAATTATTCAATTCAAGTTGGGACCATCATGGTAATATTCAGTCTGGAATTAAAAATAAAGCTAAAGAAATTGATCGTCCAATTGCTGCTTTAATTAAAGATTTAAAAATGAGGGGATTATTGGATGAAACTCTGATAGTCTGGGGGGCTGAATTTGGTAGAACTCCGATGTACCAAGGTTCTAAAATAGCTAGTGCAGGAAGAGACCACCACAAGGAGGCTTATACTATCTGGATGGCTGGTGGTGGAATAAAAGGAGGTATCTCCTACGGAAGTACAGATGAATTTGGTTACTACATAAAGGATAACCCTGTGCTAGTAAGAGATATGCATGCGACCATTTTGAATGCTCTAGGAATGGATCATGAAAAATTGACCTACAGATTCCAAGGGCTTGATCAGAGACTCACAGGCACAGAATCTTCAAAAGTGCACTATCAATTATTTGGATAGAAAATATCACTAGTTGATCTGTAATAATGATAACTTCTCTAGAAACTTTCATTCTCCATGTTCCTGTAACAAGAGATAGAATTGCTGATAGCACGCATTCAATTACCCATTGGGGTATGCCGGGTGTAAAGATCATGACTGATTCTGAGCATGTGGGATATGGTTTTACTGGAACACACGCTCACCTTGCTAGCGATAGATTGATCACAGATTGTATTACAAATTGCTATGCAGAATTATTGATTGGTGAGGAAGTTGACGAGCCTCGCAAGTTATGGGAAAAAATGGCATACAACCCCCCGCTTCAGTGGGTTGGAAGAGCAGGAATAACAACTATGGCATTAGCTGCCGTTGATATAGCTTTGTGGGATCTAAAAAGTAAATATCGAGAGGAGCCTCTTTGGAAAACTTTGGGTGGAAAAGAAGAAAAAAAACTCGAGGCCTATAACACTGATGGAGGATGGTTAAATTTCAATCAAGATATGCTCATCGAGGATGTCAAAAGGCTGACCCTACAAGATGGCTATAAGAGTATCAAAATGAAGGTTGGTAAACCCGATTCAAATGAAGATATTCATAGAATTGAGGCAGTTAGAAAGGCTCTTGGTAATGATGTGCGTATTATGACTGATGCCAATGGAAGATGGAGACTACCTGACAATTTAGAAATCTTATCATGTCTAAAAGATTTTGATGTGACATGGATAGAGGAGCCTCTTTGGCATGATGACGTATCAGGACATAGTGAGCTTGCAAAAAATATTCAAACACCTATTGCACTAGGAGAAATGTTGTACTCACTGGCTCACTTCAGAGAATTTATTTCCTCTGGTGGAGTTAGATTTGTTCAGCCTGATGCGACTCGCTTGGGTGGTATTACTGAAGCGCTTGATGTTTGCAATTTAGCACAGGAACATCAGCTTCCCGTAACACCTCATGCTGGAGATATGGCTCAAACTCAAATTCATATGAGTATTGCTCACCCAAGCATAGAGTTATTAGAATTCATTCCGTGGATCACTCATTGCTTTGAAGAACCATTAAAAATTGATTCCGGAATTTTTAGTTATCCTCAGATGCCAGGCGCGGGCACTACGATAAGGAATGAATATATGGAAATGTATGGGAAAAAAGTTTAAACTTGCTCAAATAAAAAATAAAATAATATGGAAAACCCTTATAGCATGAAAGATCAGATCGTCCTCATTACTGGAGGAGGAACAGGAATTGGACTTGGTATTGCTAAGTGTATGCTTGAGGCAGGTGCTCTAAAAGTCATATTAGTGGGACGAAGAGAAGAGGTTTTGCAAGAGGCCTGTATGGAGTTAGGAGAGAAATCAAGCTATCTGTCACAAGATATTGCCAAGCTTGATGAAATTCCCTCATTTGCTCAACAAGTTTTATCTGACCATGGGCAACCAACATGCCTTGTTCATAATGCTGGAATCAATTGCAAGAAGCCTTTTCTTGAATTAGATGACTCTGAGTTCATGGGAGTCTTTGACGTTCATATTCGTGGTGCTCTTGAAATAACAAAACAGTTTGCTCCATCAATGATAGAAAAATCCAAGGGTTCTATCCTATGGATTTCATCAATGGCCACAGTGATGGGCTTACCCTTGGTAACTTCATATTCCATGGCTAAGTCAGCAATGCATGGAGCAGTTTATAATTTATCAGCTGAATTTGCTCCTCACGGTGTTAGAGTAAATGCAATTTTACCTGGATGGATTGAATCTGCCATGGCGCTAAATTCATTTAAAGGCGATGAGCCGCGCCGACAGAAAGTTTTAGGAAGAACTCCAATGGGACGGATGGGAAAACCAGAAGAAGTTGGCCATGCGGCTGTTTTCCTATGCTCTGATGCTGCAAGTTTTGTAACTGGATCATTGTTAACAGTTGATGGAGGAGCCTCTATTGGGTTTTGATTTGAATAATCCTTGTTAATTAGAAATTTTTGATAAGATTTTTTGTCTCATTGGAGTTATAATTTGCGTTAAACACGCGTAATCTCTGATTAATTATTGATAAATTACAATTGAACTATGTTTTCGTCAGATAAACTTTCTAACTCCCAAACTCGTCGAGCATTCTTAGCTGGTGCAGCTCATGCTTATCTTGGGGTTAACTTGCTTAGTCAAGATTCTTTAGCAGTTGGTGGTGAAGATAGGAAAATTCCTTCCAGAAAAAATCCTGCCAAGAAAGTTATATATCTTTATATGTCTGGTGGAATGTCTCATCTTGATACTTTTGATCCAAAGCCTGAGGCTTCATCAGAGATTCGAGGAGATTTATCAACGATTAAAACAAGTGCTGATGGAGTTCGTGTAAGTGAATACTTACCAAAGCTTGCGAAACACATGGATAAAGTCGCTGTGGTTAATTCTCTACACTCCAAACAAGGAGCGCATGAGCAAGCAAGGTATTTGATGAAAACTAATTATGCAAAAAGGGGAACTATTCAGCATCCTCATATGGGAGCATGGTTTTTAAAATATGAAAATCGAATCAATCAACAATTACCTGGATTTGTATCCATCAACAGTGGCAGCAGAGCCCCTGGAGCTGGCTTTTTTGGTGTAGATTGCGAACCGCTGATTATTGGTAAGCCTGAAGCCGGGTTACAGAACAGTAAGCATTTTTCTGGAATATCTGATTCTGAATTTATGCGCCGAAGAAAGTTATCTGCACGGCTTGATCAAAAGTTTCATTCCAAATATAAAGATAAGAGTGCAAGTGCTTACACAGCCATATATGAAGAAGCAGTTACACTTATGAGAAGTTCTGACTTGAAGGTTTTTGACATTGCTGAAGAAAAAAAATCATTGAGAGACCGTTATGGTAACCATTCTTTTGGGCAAGGTTGTCTATTGGCAAGACGATTAAGCGAGTCTGGAGTCAGATCTGTCGAAGTGCAACTCGGTGGTTGGGATACCCATCAAGACAACTTTCAAAGAGTTCAATCTAATACAGCTATTCTTGATCAAGCCCTTAGTGCTTTGTTGGATGATTTACATACCAGCGGCATGCTTCAGGAAACACTTGTGGTTTTAACGACTGAATTTGGTAGAACTCCGAAAATTAACCAGAACGCTGGAAGGGACCATTACCCCAAAGCATTCTCAGCGGTTCTCGCTGGGGGTGGAGTCAAGGGAGGTGTGGTATACGGCAAGACAGATGATGAGGGCAGAGAGCCAATTGAAGACCCAGTTACTATTGGAGATTTTAATGCAACTATTGCCTATGGATGTGGATTGCCTCTTGATCAGAGATTATTCACAAAAACAGCTCGTCCTTTCACTGTGGCTAATCATGGTGATCCGGTAATCAAACTATTCTCCTAAAAAATGACTTATTTAAAAGTGAGCGCTTTTAAAATTCTTAATTTCTCAGTTCTGTTTGGCTTTTGTTTTTTATCAATAGCTAATGCAAATGATAATTTATTGGATCATACAAAGAAAATTAACTTCTTGTTATCAGAATTTCATACCAAGAATAAAGTGGCTCTCAATCCAAAAGCAGATGATACAGTTTTTGTTAGAAGAGCCTATCTGAATATTATTGGGCGTATTCCAACGGCAGCTGAATCGACTCAATACATTGAGTCAAATGAACAAAATAAGAAGAGTAAACTTATATCCAAACTCATCAATTCCGAGGGGTATGTTAGCCATCAGTACAATTGGTGGGCAGATATACTGAGAGTTAATACAAGAATGCAGGGACAGAGTCCGACCAATGGTATGGCATACTCCAACTGGATAAAAAACTCTATCCGAGAAAATAAAAGTTATGATAATTTTGTTAGAGACTTAATTACTGCTGAAGGAATGATTGATGAGAATGGAGCCGTCGGGTTTTATTTACGTGATCGTGGTATGGAATTAGATCATCTAGCTACAACGACTCAAGTGTTTCTTGGAACACAATTAGTCTGCGCTCAATGTCATGATCATCCTTTTGATGACTGGAGTCAGATGGATTATTACGAGTTGGCTGCATTTAGTACTCCAGTAAGATCAGTGAGAAGAACTGAATCGATGGACCAAGCAATTCAAATTGCTCAAAGACAAATTAAGCAACCCCGTGGAGACAAGGCTAAGGCAACTTCTATTAAGAATAAAACACGCCAACTTCAGCGAGCTTTTCAGAGCCTAACCGATAATTTTCGTAACTCCATAGTCAGAGAAACTAAATCTCCTCTCAAACTTCCGGACGATTATCAATACGAGGATGCAAAGCCAAACGATATTGTTCATCCATCAACCCCTTTTGGTGAAACTGTCAATCTATCGAAAAATGAAAGTAGAATTCAAGCATATGCTGATTGGATGACTTCACCTGATAATCCTAGGTTCACTAAAACCATTGTTAATCGAATGTGGAAAAAAGTGTTCGGGGTTGGTCTTTATGAACCTGTTGACAAGATTGATGATTCAACTAACCCATCAGATTCCAAATTAATGGCCTATCTTGAGCGCCTCATGGTGGATTTGAATTATGACATGAGAAAATTTAATACCGTTCTTTACAATACTGATGTTTTTACCAGGGAATCTCAATCATTTGAATTGAACGCTGGCGAGACTTTTTATTTTCAAGGTCCTAGGTTCCAGAGAATGTCTGCCGAGCAAATTTGGGATTCAGTGGTCTCCATGATTAGATCCGATGTTGATAACGTGCCAGAAAATTCCTATAACAGTCCAAGACTCAAAGCATGGGAAAAGTTAAACCAGCAAAGCCCAGAAGCACTTATTAAAAGATCTAAAGAAGTCGTTGCGTTCAATCAGAAAACTACGCAAAAAATTGAGCAGTTCCGGAAACAAGTTAAACAAGTTATTTCTGGCAAAAAAGAAGACGAAGCATTGGCTCTAGCTAAGAAGATTTTAAATTTCAATCAAAAAGCTACTGCCGAATATGCGCGACTGACCTATTGGGATCCATCAGATCTACAAGGTTACTTTCGGACACCTTTTCGTAATACTCCTAGAGCATTAGCTGCGGAATTAAAAAAAGCATTTCCTAGTCAAAAGTACCCAAACATTTACAGGCAAGTGGCAATTGCCAAAACGAAGGCTCAGAATGAGCAAAAACCAATAAAAGACAAACAAAAATCACGTGTAGATAAATTAAATAAAACATTCCGTGGTTATGTTAGAGCTTCTGAAATTTCAAGTCCGGCTCCTGATGGTCATTTTCTAAGAGACTTCGGTCAATCTGATAGATCATTAATAGAAAATGCTAATTACAAGGCTTCAACCACCCAAGCTTTGTCACTGATGAATGGCGAATTTTTAAAGTTTTTGATGAATCCTAACTCAGTAATTTCTCAAAAGATGAATTCAGCAGAAGATTCTGATGAACTCATTGATATCATTTATCTAACCGTTTTTTCAAGATACCCAACTTTACATGAAAGAAGCCTACTAAGAGATGAGGCTGCCGTTTCTGGTGAAATGGCGGCTAGAAGTCTACTTTGGTCGACCTTGAATACTCAGCAGTTTTTATTTATTCAATAAGGTTGAATTTTAAAGAGTTGCTTTTAATCGCTCGCAGACCGTTTCAACATTTGCTTTTGAATTAAAAGCCGAAATTCTAAAGAATCCCTCGCCAGCTTCTCCAAAGCCTGCACCTGGTGTAATAACAACATTTGCTTCATTTAGCATTTTATCAAACATACCCCAACTGTCTACAGACTCAGGACAAGCAACCCAAACGTAAGGAGCATTTTCTCCGCCATATACTGAAAGTCCGATTTCAGAACAAGCAGAACTCAGCAGGGCAGCGTTATTCATATAATGTGATATAAGGCTACTTACTTGATCTTTCCCTTCTTCTGAGTAAAGCGCCTCTGCTGCTTTTTGTACTGGATAGCTAACACTATTGAACTTAGTGGATTGTCTTCTTGACCATAAAGGGTGGAGTGGTTGTTTTTCACCCTTAGCGTCTTCAGCCATTAGCTCTTTGGGTACTACGGTGAAAGCACATCTGACTCCTGTAAAGCCACCATTCTTTGAGAAGGATCTGAACTCGATAGCACATTCTTTGGCTCCTTCAATTTCGTAGATTGATCGAGGTACACTCTCATCCTGAATAAATGCTTGATAAGCTGCATCATAAAGTATGATTGAACCGTTCGACTTTGCATAGTCTACCCAGTCTTTAAGTTGATCTTTTGTAGCAGTGGCTCCAGTGGGATTGTTAGGGTAGCAGAGGTAAATTAAATCAACACGTTCTGAAGGAATTTCAGGAACAAAACCATTTTCAGCATTGCAGGGCATATAATAGATACCCTCGTATGCGCCGCTGTCGTTAGCCTCACCTGTATTTCCTGCCATGACATTTGTATCCACATAAACAGGATAAACCGGATCAGTGATTGCAATTTTATTGTTGCTACCAAAAATGTCTAAGATGTTTCCCGTGTCACATTTAGAGCCATCGGAAACAAATATTTCATCATCATCAACTTTGATTCCATTATCTTGATAATCTCCTTTTGCTATGGCTGATCTAAGAAAATCATATCCTTGTTCTGGTCCGTATCCCTTGAAGGTGTCTCTATTACCCAACTCATCAATGGCAGCTTTCATCGCTTCACGTGCTGCCAAAGGTAAAGGTTCAGTGACATCACCTATACCACATCGGATAATTTTATTTGCTCCTTCTGGATTGTTTTCAGTGAATGAATTCACTCTTCGAGCAATTTCCGGGAAAAGATAACCTGCTTTAAGTTTGAAATAGTTATTGTTTAATTTAGCCATTGGGGCAGATCATGATATCATGAAAAGCTCAGGTCAAGTCGGTTGTTGAGATAATGAAATTTATTTTAGATAAAAACGATGAGATGATAATTTTATAACTATTGCCAAGAAAAAATGAGGCTCATACTATGTTTTTTTGCGATTCACTTAATTTTTTTTAAGTCTAACGCTGATTCATCAAACTATAAAATCGATCTTTCTGGAAATGGAAAGTCTGACAAAAGAAAAGTCGACGTTATCTCATCAGACAACTTAGTTGTTTTTAATGTTTTCGATCAATTTGGTATAGGAGAGGCTCAGGTTGAAAAGATTAAAGGGGAGTGGCCGAAAAGAATTCTTGTCAGATGTCATTTTTCTGGGCTCGAAGGATTTACCCTGATTTTAAAGGATATGAGCTATAAAAAAAATACTCTTAAATGTAGAATGTGTGATCCCAAGGGAAAGGAATTAAAGGGTAAGTATCTCCTTAATAATGAAGGAGGAGTTTCAAAAAAAATTCCTGGTTATTTTGAAATAGAAATTCCAATAAAAATAATATCAGATTCAGATCGTTTTAAATTGAAGTGGATTGATTTTTACCGTTGAAAAATGCGCCAAGAATAATAGAGATGTATTTTTTTACATCATCTGCAAATAGTAATGCGCACGGAATAAGATAAAGTGTTATCGCCGTAGCAAACAATACTCCGAATCCAAGTGAAGTAGCCATTGGAATTAAGAATTGCGCTTGCAGTGAGTCATCTATAAGAAGAGGGAAAAGTCCCGCAAAAGTGGTGAGAGAAGTAAGTAGAATAGGTCTGAATCTACGAACTCCAGATTCAATTGCCGCTTGTTTTAAATTCATTCCCTCTTTTAATTTCCTATTAACATGATCGACCATTACTAGTGAGTCGTTTACAACGACTCCTGCCAAAGCCAGCATGCCGAATACTGATAACCAAGAAAGATTAATCCCCATTACCAAATGACCAATCATTGCGCCGATCACACCAAACGGTAGAGCTAGCAATACATAAATTGGCTGCATTACTGATTTAAATGGGATGGCTAATAATGTAAAAAGAGCGAAGGTTAAAGTTATAGATGCAATGATATTACGCCTCTTTAATTCTGCATGCTCCGCGATGTATCCAGTGTACTGAAAAGATAGATTTTTTTCTTCGTTGATGATTTTTTGTATTTCTGGTCTCATCTCATTAGCTATTTTCAAGATGTCGACGCTATCATCTTTAGGTCTTGCACCTATTCGTATTACTTCAGCTTTATCATTTCGCTCTACAAAAGATGGTGATTTTTTTGCTTTAAAATCAGCTACGGTTGCAAGTGGAACTTCAGTTCCTGATGGTGTTCTGATTTTTAGCCTTGCAAGTGTATGCAATGATTGTCGATCTTTTTTAGGTAATCTAACCATCACTCTTATTTCGTCAGTGCCGCGCATAATTCTCTGAGCCTCTTCACCGTAAAATGCTTGCCTAACCTGCCTTGCCAACGCCTGCTGCGATAAGCCAAGTTCAGCAGCTCTAGGCTTAAGGCTAAATTCAAGCTCATCATTACCACGGTTGATTTTTGCCCAACTACTAGAAATTTGCGGATTTGGAATCATCTGTGGGTTAAGTTCAGGGGACAGTGGACTAGATGGATCATATTGAGGATTACGCTTCATGCGTAACANTGCTTTTATTCGTTGAGCGATTTCGTTTTTCTTTTCCGAATAAGGGCCTCTCAATTCAAGTTCAAGTGGTTCTGATTGTTTTTGTTCGTCATCATCATTATTTCTTCTCCCGAAGGTTTCTGATTGAATTGAAAAGTCATCGGCCTCTTCTATTTCGCCAACGACTTGCTTCCACCTTTGGGCAATCTCACTATTTTTTGGCCCAGGCTCTGATCGCATGCTAGGCGGTGTGACCTCTATAATAACTTGCCCTCTTGATTCATCGTAACGTCCTCCTAATCTGTAGGACCCAGTTACTTTAGCTACGTTTTGAATTAATGTTTCGCCTGTTTTAGGGTCTACAAATTCATTTTTTATACTGTGTGCAGCTTGCTCAATTCTGTCAGTCAATGAAGCCGTTTTTTCGATTCCCAAATCGTTGGGTAAATTTAAGGAAGCGGCAATTTTTANACTTTCTACTGAGGGATGTCCTGAAAAACCTATTCTTCCGCTACTCCATATACCTGCCATTACAATTGCAGCTGCAACGAAGCTTGCCAAAACGCTTATACGCCATTTGACGGCAGTCTCAAGGCTTGGCCTATATATTCTGTTAACAAACCACTCCAGCCCGTTAGCGAAAGACTTTTGNAAGCGAGTGAAAAATCCCTTTTCCGTATTTCTTGGTTTAACATGTTTTAAGTGTGATGGCAGAATTAATTTTGATTCAATTAATGAAAAAAGAAGTACAGGAGCAACNATGGGCGGAATCTGGCTAGCAAAATCTCCAAACCGTCCCTCATTTAGATACAGTAACGGAATAAAAGCTGCAATGGTGGTTAAAATTCCAAAGGTGACAGGAACCGTCACCTCTTTGGTTCCTAGAATAGAAGCCTCTATCGGATTTAGTCCAGATTGAAGTTTAGAATAAACATTTTCTCCCGTTACAATCGCATCATCGACTACTACTCCCAGAACGATAATGAATCCGAATAGACTCATTACATTTGCAGTAACACCAAAAAATGGCATTAAAATAACACCTCCTGCAAAGCTTACTGGAATCCCTACTACAACCCAAAGAGCAACTTTAGGTCTTAAAAATAAACCAAGCACAATAAATACTAGAATCGATCCTTGAAGAAGAGAGTATGCTAATGTTCCCAGCCTCCCTCTCATTGATATAGATTTATCATCCCAAGTGTATAATTTGATACCTTCTGCAAATCGTTCGCCTGAATTTTCAACATATTCCTTAACTTTGTCAGCAATATCGATAGCGCTTTCTTTTCCGTTTCTGCTGACCCTAACAAACATTGTTGGATTACCATTGAAGTCAGTTAGGACTTTATCCTCTTCAAAACCGTCTTTTACCTCTGCCACTTCACCTAGTCTCACTTCGGCCCCGTTTGCNGCTCGTACTGGAATATTNTCAAATTCTTTCTTCGAATAGGCTTGACCACGTGTTCTTACTACTAATCTCCCACTTTCGCTGTTAATTGATCCAGCCGGTAAATCAATTGATGATCGCCTAATCGAATCAACAAGTTCTCGAAATCCTAAATTGAAAGACTCAAGTTTTGGTATTTTTGCCTCAACTGATATTTCGTAACTTCGATCACCTTGAGCGCTCGCTTGGCTNATACCATCAATTTCTAATATGTCATCTCTAACTTGATGCGTTATCTCTCGGAGTTCTTCCTCTTGAAGTTTCCCCGTTACTGCGACACTAATAACTGGATAGAAACTAGAAAAATCGGGTATGACTATTTTTGGTGGCTCTGTCTCAGCAGGAAAAGTTGAGATCTGATCAACTCTACCTCTTATATTTTCTCTTAACTCTCGCAGATCGATTCCTTTTTCTGCCTTGATATAAAATTTGGCCCTACCACGCATTCCATCCGAGTTGATTTCACGAATTCCGTTTAAACCTTCAAGTGCTCTCTCGACAGGAAGCAACACACCTTTTTCAACATCTTTTGCAGTGCCTCCCTTATACATGACTTCCATGTATATNATTTTCCAGCCACTGTCTGGAGGTATGACCTCAAGTGGTACTTTGAACATCGCACTATAAACTCCTGCAAGTAGGATGCCAATCATTAGTAAATTGGCGGCAATACCATTATTTGTGAACCAGCGAATCATCTATCTAGAAAGAAGAGGTGTTTTTATCGCTACTTTTAGTTTCGCTCGATTCGAGTAAAGGTTCATCGTTTTCATTTATGATTTCAACCTTTGCTCCCTCAGGTANCCATGCCATTGGCGTGGTTGCAAGTAGTGTTCCTTCAGTAATATCTGGATCCTTGATAATAATAAATTCTTCACTTTCGTTGATTGGCTTAATGATGGATCCCCTTATTGTTGAATCTTCTTTGTCTACCAAATAAATCATTCTTAACTGCCTGACTGCCATTCTTGGTATTTTGAAAACATCCTCAATGACGTTACCAGGTATTTCAGCCTGTACGGGTTGACCAATTCTAAGTGGAGAAATTCCGGACTCTTTGCCAAACGGATCAGGTATTCTCGCTATTGCAAAGAGTTCAAGTGAATTTTGATCAAGAGTGCCCTCAGTTCTTACTATTTGAGCGGGCCAAATAACCTCGTTCTCCTCGTCAAGGGCGTCACTTAGTACTATATCCAAAGGTTCATCATCAGGAGCTTCTGGCAGGTTAAGATTTTTCATGTCTTGACTACTAATTGGAAGGCGAACCTCTGCGTAATCAACGGAGAACATTGTGCCCAGTATTGTAGTGGCTGATATGGCCTGACTAATGCCGACGTTTCTTTGTATTACTCTTCCATCAAAAGGAGCTCTTATTTTTGAACGTTTTAAATTTCTTTCTGCTTGAGCTAATTGAGTTTTGGCAGAGTTGACCCTAGCGACAGCTTCTCTTAATTGAGGGAGCCGAAGTACTAATTCGTTTGGTTCCTCGTCGTAACCAAGGTCTTCCCAATTAAGTCTAGCTTGTTCGGATCTTGCTTTTTCCTGAGCATGAGCTGCTTCGGCCTGCGCAAGGTTGGCAGTTGCACTGGCGACAGCAGTAAGAAAATCGGCTTCTTCTAATTCCAAAAGTATAGTATCTTTTTTAAAAAAAGCACCGTCATCAAATTGGGGGTGTATAGAAATAATTCTTCCGTTAACCTGTGATGTTAAACTGATTTGATTATGTGCTTTTACTATTCCATTAGCTTGAATTATTGTCTGATAGTTTTCTTTAGTGAGTTCAATGACACGAGTTTTTAACTCTCTATTCTGTCTAGCAGGATTAGCTTGTCTTACCTCTTCATCAGGAGGGTTGTTGTTCAGAATTTTATAAATTCCAAAACCCAACAAGATAACAATTATTGGTGTCAGAATTCTTAAAACCCACATAATCGAATTATCTATTTCCGAATCATCTTTCGATGAATCAGAGTTGGTGATCTGGGTGCTTTTATCAGATGAATTCAAAAAATAACTAGATTCGAATTAAATTAACAATCAGAAAAATATAGGGCTAAAGTGTCTATTAATACTAATCTATTTTGATGAAAAAATTAATAAAATAGATTTTTGTTTTTGAAACTACTGTTTCTTTTTTTGCTCTACTAGGTAAGAAATAATATGTGCTAATTCCTGAGGGTTAAGCATATCAGAAAAAATTGCAGGCATCGCCGAAATGGGTAATCCTTTCCGATTTATAATGTTTTCTCTGGATACAGAAATTACGGCACCCCCGGTGACAGCGAGCTGAATCTCTCTGCCAGTTTCCTGAAGCACGATTCCGGTATGTATTCTTCCATTTTTCATTTCAAACATTTGAGCAGCAAAACCCTCGGTGATGCTTTGGCTGGGGTTGAGTATAGCCTCCGCAAGAATTCTAGGATCCGAGCGATTGCCTATATCACTTAGATCAGGCGCATGATTATTGCCTTTGCCTGATACCTGATGGCAAGATGAGCAATTTGCGCCATATTTACTCATGAAGAGATCTTCTCCTTTTTTTGCATCCGCAGAAGAGAGGTATTTTAACGTAGACTCAATTGTGGTTTTTTCTTCTTGCTTGCTTAACAGATTGGGCTTTGCGGCAATTAGATAATTTCCTTTTCTCGCACTAACTCCTTTCCTGTTTGGGCCCAACTTAACTTTGCCTGGAGGAAATTTTTTTTCATAGATTTTCATTTTGATTCCTTCAGTGCTGACAACTATTAAATCAGTTTCATCCCAATCATTTATTGCCCAGTCAGGTAACTTCTCACTCCTTGAATCGTCTATTAAGTAAAGTGTGCTTGGATACCTTAGGTTGAAAGTTAATTCGAAGTTTTTAACTCTTTCAGCGTCGTCGCATGCCGTTTTTATAAAAGCATCGTTNTGTAAAATAGGNGGNATTTCTTTAAATTTGTAATTTCTATCAGAATANAGGTTGTTTCCGAGTTGAATTTTATCGACGGAATAATTGTTTTTAGATGAGGCCTTGAGATCTGAAAACGGGTTAATGACAATAGAGTTATCTCTGCTGGCTATTGATCCCTCAGCTGATAATGGTCTGCCACGTTTTTCGAATATCGCTTTTCCTTTTGATCTATTCGTTGCGATTTTTACGATTTCAGGATCTTGCCCTTCAGTGAAGACAAGGTTTAAGCATAGCTTTTCNACTAGNTCGTTGGGTAGGNTGTCTTTTTCAAGCAGCGCCAGTAATGCGGCAAGTCTAAGNCCTGAGGCNTCCTCNTGTAGCATATGTTTAAGGTCACTTTCACTACAAAGCTCCATTAGGGCGCCCCAAATTGAATAAAATACAATTCTATCTTTTTCTATTTTACCCAAGTTTTTTAAATTACCAATGTATTCACTTTTTTTAAGTTGGCGGATTGCCATCACAGCTTCGTGCCTTATGCGCGCGTTGGGGTGATTTAAATATTTTTCAAAATTAGGATTGATGATTCCATTGTGAGTTTGGATTCTAATGGATTGGATTTTTTGATTTAGATTTTTCTCAGACANTTCATGGCCTTTTTTTATTCTTCCAATCGTCCAAGCAGTCCAGGTTTCCAAGGATTTGTTTTGTGAGTTTTTCACAAGATTATTTTGGAGAAAATCCAATGTTNGATGACCTCTTNTGATGAGTTCTTCTTGTGCATTCGTCCTCCATGCGGGTAANTGGCTGCCTAGATCGACCATTAATTCGTTTATCGACCATTGATTAATGTTTTTCGATCGATGTTTGTTNGTATCANTTTTTGGGTTTATTTTCTTTGGCCAAATNCTGTAAATTCTTCCTTCATTGGCGAGTTTGCCATTTTCGTAGTGAGCACCATATTGTCTTCCCCAGCTCGATATCCATATAGCTTTGTCAGGACCAATTTCAATGTCCACAGGATCAAAACTTCTACCTTTACTAAGAGGCATGGATCTCCCGGTGCCTGCACTGGCTATAGGAATGAGTTTGGAGGCTTCAGAAAATCTCCANGCCCCTTTCCATTCGGGTTTGAAGATATATGTTTCTCTATTGAGCCAGTCGTTTATTAGAAAAATATCACGGTATTTTTCTGGGTAGCTTGGAATATTACAATAAATAATACCTGCACCAGACCCTTCAAATAGTGGACCACTTGAAGGTGCTGTAGGAAGGTGATTATCACCTTTCCAATCGTAACTCCACGCATGGCCCCACCCAAAATGAGCACCAAAAAAAGGTGCAAAAATTTTATCTCCCATGGTCTGATCATTATCAGTGCCGAGCCAATTGAATTCATCATCAAAACATATATCCCATGGATTACGAAATCCTCTTGAAACGATTTCTAGGTTACTACCATCATCGTCACATCTGAGTATTCCACCNGTGACACCCCAATCGTCTGAGGGATGATGATAGGCCTTTTTGTAATTTTTCCTGTTNGAAGTTACTGCATCTAACTTATTTGGTGTATTTAATGGTGTTGAAACTCCCCACAATTCTCTGAAGGGTTTGGGNGCAATTTTATCTGGCAAGATAGTAAGNCCTTTAGAATTACCTTTCGACATGTAAAGTTTACCATCAGGCCCAAAATTTAGACCGTGTAATCCATGTTCTAGATTTCCTAGNTCTGTATAAACTCTTACATATTNGTCTGCTATGTCGTCATTGTTAGTGTCNTTGACCACTGTTAGATCTGGTGCATTGGCAACCCAGAGATCATCGCCTTTCCAAGCGAGTCCCTGAATAGAATTGAACCCAGATGCAAATTCAATTCTTGAATCAGCTTTGTNATCACCGTCATTATCNATAAGNATCCATACTGAATCACCTTTTGTATCAGGTTTTGGTTTTCTGTACTGGGGTCCCATTCCAACACACAGCCTTCCTTGCTTATCAAAAGTAATTGCACAAGGGTTTCTTACTAGAGGCTCTTGGGCAAATAAGGAGACATTGAAGTCATCGGATACTATAGGAAAAAGTTCATTAGCTTTTACATTGTTGAAAATGAAACAAATAAAAAGAAATTTGAAAAATAGCTTTATCATTCTTCTGATAGATTTTCTCTTATTTAATCAATATTTGAGATTATTTTAGATCTTTGATTTTCACATTTCGATACCAGCAGGCATCTGTGTGATCGGTTAAGAGTATGTGACCCGTTATTTTTTCACCAAATTTCCAAACATCCTTAAATTTTGTTTTTGGCACTCGTTCCATTACCTCCTTGCTACCACATGAATAGGACAAGATTTTTGTGCCGTTTAGCCAGTGTTCCACATTGTTACCCTTCACTATGATTTTTGATTGATTCCAAGAACCCATAGACAGGTTTGGTTTATTTTTAATAGGTTTAACAATTAGATAAAACGAACCATTAGATGAATATGGATCTTTGACCCTTTTATCATCTATCATTTGATATTCATGGCCAATTGTTGCCTGTCTTTTTTCTGTGATAAAATATTTAACCCCATTGTTCCCATTGTTTTCTAATTTCCACTCCCACGAAAAAATGAAATTTTCGTAGGTTTTATTTGTCATGATGTTGCCAGCTTTGATTCCTTTTGGTTTATATAAATTACCATTGTCGATGGTCCAACCGGTGATTTTCTTTGTAGGCGAATTGTAATATCTCCAATTGCTCAAATCTTTTCCGTTGAATAGTAATTTCCATCCTTCGGTAATTTCTTGTTCATTGAGTTTGTTATTACTTTGGAGTTTATCTTTTTCGTGAGCTTGATCTGAGAGAGCAAGTTTAGGGCTCGATAGTAAAAACGATATGCTCAATAGATATCTTAAAATTGATTTCATCAGAGTGAGTAAAAAAAATGCCTCACCTGTGAGGTGAGGCATATCATGTGATTTTAATTAATATTATTTGAGTTGATCATGATGCAGCATCAAAACGTGCAGCAGCAGCATCCCAGTCAACGACGTTCCACCATGCGTTGATGTAATCAGGTCTTAGGTTCTGATATTTTAGGTAATATGCATGCTCCCATACGTCGCAACCTATGATGGGTTCATCTCCATCCATGATTGGACTGTCTTGGTTTGGTGTTGATGAAACCACTAATGATCCACCTGAAACGCTAAGCCAAGCCCAACCACTTCCAAATCTGGTCATTCCAGCTTTGGTAAATTCATCTTTCAGAGTATCAAAACTTCCAAATGTCGAGTTGATAGCATCACCTAGAGCCCCGCTCGGTTCTCCTCCTTTTCCAGGACCCATTATACTCCAAAAGAGTGAGTGGTTTGCATGGCCCCCTCCATTGTTTCTGACAGCACCTCTAATTTCTTCAGGTACTGAGTCAAGATCCGAAATGAGTTCGATAATTGATTTTGACTCCAGAGACTCATTTCCAGAAATAGCATTGTTTAGATTAGTGACATATGCGTTGTGATGTTTGCCATGATGGATTTCCATTGTCGACTTATCGATGAATGGTTCCAATGCATCATGAGAATAAGGTAATTCAGGTAGTTCGTGTGCCATAATAGTAAAGATTGTTTTTAACTAGGTCTTAAGGATATCCTCAAGAATTAATATGTCTAGATTTCAATTATTAATGTTGTTTTCTATGTGATTAAGAGCTTTCTCGTAGCTCATATTACTCAAATAATGCTTTAATCTAGGCTCTAATGATTTTTCTAAAACATTGTATTCGTTCTCAATTGCCATCGATATCTCTTTCAAGGCTTCCAAATGAGAATCTGGATCTTTTTCACGAAATTCGTGATCTGCGATTATTTTCAACCGTGTCCTTAAAAGTTTAGCAAGTTTGTTAAATTCATTATCCATTTGTATAATTAGTGTAAGATAAAGTCATTATTAAGTTTAAGGTGTTTGCCATAACATATTAAATTAAAAAAACATGAGTGTTCATGAAAATTTTACGATAATTGACTGGTCCATTGTTTTTGGTTATCTCTTACTTACGACTTGGGTGGGGCATGCGATGCGAGGTAAGCAGGGGACAATAAAAGATTTTTTTCTTGGAGGGAGATCATTACCATGGCCTGCAGTAAGCGGATCAATTATTGCAACTGAAATTAGTGGAGTCACTTTTATTGGAGTGCCTGGCACTTTGTTTGCTCTACATGGCGATTTTACATATCTTCAATGGGCTCTTGGCTCGATCATAGCGAGGATTGTGGTGGCTAGATTTTTTGTAAAGATTTATTATGAAAGAGATATTTACAGTCCCTATGATTATATGGGTCTAAGACTTGGAAGTAGAGTAAAAGCATTAGCTACAATTTTCTTTACCGTAGGTAGTATCCTTGGTCAGAGCGTCAGAGTTTTAGTGGCAGCAATGCCTTTAAAAGTTGTCACCGGTATGGATATTCAATGGTGTATTATAATAATTGGTGTGTTTGCAATTGGGTGGACCCTGATGGGTGGGATGAGAACTGTTATTTGGACTGATGTAATGCAGTTTCTTTTATTTTTGGTTGGCGGTTTTATTGCGCTGTTTTGGCTTATTTCNNNTATNTCTGGNGGGTGGNCTGGAATGATTGAAGCTGCCCAAGAATTTGGTAGNACGCGTACANTTGATCCAAGATTTGGAATAGGNCCAGAGTTNCAATTCACNCTTTGGGTGGCTCTGCTTGCAGTGCCTTTCCAAAATNTGAGCATATTTGGAGTAGATCAATTAATGGCNCAAAGAATGTTTTGTTGCAAATCTGCAAAAGATGCTGGAAAGGCGATTATTTACAGTTCAATTGGACAGCTTGTTACGCTACTGATGTTGCTAATCGGTGCAGCACTGTTTGTGAATTACCATCAGAACGGATTTACTGATCAGGAGGTTGCTACAATATTTGATGTTCCATCTGAAAAAATTCAAGATTTTAAAGAAGGAGTTCAATACGCAGAGCATCCAGAGACAGAAAAACGCTCTTCGGTTCCTGTCCCTGGAAGTTATGAGGGTAAAGGAAACTCTGGTTACATCTTTCCAGTTTGGATAGTCAATGCTCTTCCAGCGGGCTTGAGTGGACTAATTTTGGCAGGTATTTTTGCTGCGGCCATATCTAGCCTTGATTCAATTTTAGCGGCATTAAGCCAAACGACTTTATCCTTGATGTATAGTCCGGAAAAAAATAATACATCATTATCGTCAAAACAATTGATGAATCGTTCTAGGCTACTGGTCGTATTGTGGGGCGTTGCGTTAACTGGATTTACTTTATTACTGTCAGTGGCGCAAAATATCCCCATACTGCCACTGGCTTTTGGAATGACTACTTATACGGTTGGCCCAATGCTCGGTATATTTATTTGCTCAATACTTGGAAAAGGATCATTCCGTGGATTGATGATAGGTTCCTTAATCTCATTTTTTGTGGTGCTTTTTGTACGTACTGACATTTGGGACCTATTAATAAAATCAAATATGCTTAAAGCTGAATTTTTTCACTTCATTCCCACTTTTGAGGTCGATGAATTAAATAACTCTCTCAGATCTAAAGTCCTATTTGCTTGGATGTGGCCACTGACCTTCGTAATTACATTATTATTTGGTCTGATCTCTGCAAAGAGAGAAAATCCTTTAGATGAATCAGTTTAGAATTCTTAAATAATTTTCCCCTTAATTTATAGTTATTGCAAAAACCAATGGGAGGGATCATTCCATTTTTTTCAATTAATCAAAAAAAAATCTTGAGACAAGAGGGCCGTTGATTTTAGCGTTTATAAGGTGACAAAAAAGGAGGGATTTTTTTGTTAATTAAGGCTTTGACTTTTGGGTTTTAATTCATAAATAATCATCCCCCCTCGACATTGGCACAACTGAAATTGGTTCGTCCCCCAACTGAACCTTAACCACTTGGCCTGAGTGCGATTAGGCCCGATTAATTTACAATATTTTTAGCTCAGCAAAACATTCAATGATCATTCAATTAAAACATTTTTTTCAAACGAAAAGACTAACAGATAAAAGAATCGGATTAAAATTTTTCTAATCGTTTGAAAGATGGGAGAAGAGCTAAACGCCATATGGAAAGAGATCTGCTCAAATGTTAAAGAGCAGGTCAGTCCGGATACCTTTAAAAGATGGTTTTCCTCAACTCAATTAATTGAGGCTAATGAGGAGGCATTGAGTGTTCACATTCCTAATCATATTTATGGTTTATGGATTGACTCAAATTACATGGCTATTTTGAATCATGCCATTGTCGAAGTTCTTGGTCATCCTCGAAAGGTTAAATGGCACTCTGACTCTGTTGCAGCTGAAGATGAAAGTAATGATTTAAATAAGCCTCAGTCAGACTTAATTGAAACTGAAGTTTATAAGCCAGCGGCAAGATCAAAATCCAAACCTACTGCAAAAAAAACAACGATAAGCGCCAGTAACGAACAAATTGAAAAATCCGTTCGAAAAGTAGGACTGAACAAAAATCATAATTTTGACACTTTTGTTGTTGGATCAAATAATGAATATGCTTGTGCCGCAGCACTTGCGGTCGCCAAGGGTAAGTCTGAAGGCTATAACCCGTTATTCATCTGGGGTGGACCTGGCTTGGGTAAAACTCATCTATTACATGCAATAGGGTATGAGCATTTAAAACGAGAGCCTAAGGCTAAGGTCGTATATATGACGTGTGAGCAATTTACGAATGAATTTATTGACGCTATACAGAATAATTCTCTGACGAAATTTAGAAATAAATACAGAAGAGCCGACTACCTTCTGGTTGATGATATTCACTTTCTTGCAGGTAAGGAAAAATCTCAGGAAGAATTTTTTCATACTTTTAATATGATTAGTGATGGAAGGCGCCAGATTGTTCTCACAAGTGATAGACCTGCTGCAGAAATATCTGACCTTGAGGAGAGGATAGTCTCTAGGTGTGAATGGGGGTTGACGGCAGGATTGGAATTACCTGATTTAGAGACAAGGTTGGCCATTTTAAGGAAGAAAATGGCAATGTGGCAGGTGACTTTAGAGGACAGAATCGTCGAATTTTTAGCAGACAGGATTAGAAAAAGTGTTCGTCGGCTAGAAGGTGCAATGATGAGGTTGGCCAGTTATTCATCTCTCAGCGGCAAATCTTTAACAGATGAGGTTATAGAGGGCTTACTTAAAGACATATTGAGGGAGGAAGGAAGGCGCAGAGTGACNATTCAGTCTATTCAAAAAGAAGTGGCCTCTCATTTTGATGTGAGAATTGCGGATATGAGCGCCAGAGGTCGTCGATCAGACGTCGCATTTGCAAGNCAAATTGCCATGTATTTATCCAGAACAATGACCGATCATTCTCTCGTTGAAATTGGAAGAGCCTTTGGAAGAGATCATGGAACCGTTATTCATGCTGTTAAAAAAGTTGAGTCACGAATGGAAAATTCCCAAGACCTTCGATACAAGCTCAGTATTTTAGGTACGCGATTATCAAACGTTTAAGAAAAAGGGACTTTTTTCAAAATAACTTTAGATAGTTGGGGATATTCCCTAGTTTATATTAGACACTACTCATTTTTTCGTTAAATATTTAAGGGTAGTTAACAAATTATTAGATTTGTTACGAATTAAAAATATTTATCGGATTCAAATAAAGACATAATGAAGTTCAAAATATCTAAGGAAGATTTTTTAGAGGGTTTGCAACAGGTGCAGCACGTTGTCAGTAATAGAACAACCTTACCCATACTTTCTAATGTTTTATTAGAGGCAGATGGAGATGCACTTAAACTCACAACAACTGATTTGGATGTTGGTGTGTCAGGATCAGTAAAGGCCTCTGTTGGTAAATCTGGTTCTACGACTTTACCAGCTAGGAGGTTGGCAGGTATTGTGAGGGAACTTCCTTCAGATGAAATAAGTGTTGAGGTTACGGCTAAAGACGTAGCNTCAATTAAAAGTGGTCCTAGTTTTTTTAAGATACTTGGTCTTTCAAAAGAAGAGTTTCCGCCTTTGGCAACTTTTGAAGATGCTAATGAGTATAAGATTGATCAGAANGTACTCAAGGAAGCATTAAAGATGACCTCTTATGCGATTTCAACTGACGAAACAAGATATGTTTTAAATGGTATTTTGTGTTCCTTCAAAGATGGATCTCTTACACTTGTAGCCACAGATGGGCGAAGACTTGCTATGGTTCAGCATGATGTTGAATTTCCTAAAAGTTTGGAAACCGAAGTTATTGTGCCAACTAAAGCGGTTAATGAATTACAACGCCTTTTATCAGATGAGGGTGAAGTAAAAATTTCAATAAGTGATTCTCAAATATCCTTTGAGCTTAATGATAACATTTTAGTTAGTAAACTNATTGAGGGNAATTATCCTAACTACAACCAAGTAATTCCAGAGGAAACTAAAGAGAGAATTCCGTTGGACCGAGAAAGTTTCCTTAGCACCGTTAANAGAGTTTCANTNTTAGCTAACGAAAAATCTAATTCTGTTAAATGTGTGTTTTCAAAGGACCAGATCAATGTTACTGCAAATTCACAGGACGTTGGAGAGGCTAATGAAACTATTGAAGTGTCATATAAAGGAGCAGGCGTCGAAATTGCCTTTAACCCTGANTTTTTGATGGCTCCTTTACGCAATCTTGATGCTGACGAAATCTATTTGGAATTGATTGATGAAATGAGTCCTGGAGTCATTAGAACAACTGGTTCATTTCTCTATGTTCTTATGCCAATGAGAGTCAGTCAGTAATAATAGTCACGATATTTTCAGAAAATTCTCAATAAGTCTAAGCCCCATTCTTTGACTCTTTTCGGGATGGAATTGTGTGCCAAAAATATTTCCANACTTAATACTTGAAGTAAAATCAACTCCGTAAGCAGTTGTGGAGGAAGAATATCCTGATTCTTTTAGTTGNGGAAAGTATGAGTGAACAAAATAGAAATGAGTNAGGTCATCTATATTATNCCATACAGAATCATTGAGGTTTTTGATTTTAACCTNNTTCCACCCCATGTGAGGGACTTTTAAATTTGTTCCTTCTGAAAATTTTACAACTCTACCAGGGATAATACCAAAACCNTCNGATCCTGGGCTTTCTTCACTATNCTCGAACANCATCTGAAAGCCAATGCATATTCCAAGAAATGGCCTGTCACTAATTATCCATTCTTTGATTGGATCGAATAGTGATTGTTTTTTCAATTGTTCTGATGAATCGCCAAAAGAGCCAACTCCTGGAAAAATCATTTTTGAAATTCCATNNAGNTCATTTGGTGATTTAACNACCTGTGAATCAATTGAAAGCTTCTCTAAACTGTTACAAACGCTTCTTAGGTTNCCAGCTCCGTAATCAATAACTCCTATCATGGTATATTGATGATTATCAAAAAAATTNCTAAAGAGTCTCTTTTGTNCTTGGAATGCCTTCAACCCTAGGGTCGATTTTGAATGCGGTGTCACACGCTTTTGCGAGTCCCTTGAATATCGATTCTGCTATGTGATGAGCGTCACGACCTGAAATTACTTCAACATGAATATTAGCTTCGGCATTGTTGGAGAAAGCTCTTAAAAATTCTTCAACGAGACCAAAAGAAAATTCTCTTATACTTTCAATCTTCTCAGGTGCTTTGAATGAAAGGTATGGACGGCCACCAAAGTCCACAGCAACACGAGAAAGTGTTTCATCCATTGGAAGTAGGGACCAACCATATCTATAAAGCCCTTTCTTATTGCCAAGTGCCTCTTTGATGCACTTGCCCAAAACGATTCCAACGTCCTCAACGGTATGATGATAATCAACCTCTATATCTCCGTCGGCAAAGATTTCTAAATCACATAGGCTATGCTTTGAAAACAATGTCAGCATATGATCAAAAAAAGCTACGCCAGTGTTAATTTTTGACTGACCAGTGCCGTCAATATTAATTTTGATTTCAACTTTGGTTTCCGCTGTATCGCGTTTTTGCTCAGCTGTCCTTGTGTTTGACATTAAATTCTGATGTTTAACTATCGTCAGTGCTATCAAAAGCATCATCTGAAAATTCTGTTATATCTTCTTTTGGCTTTAGAAACATTTTAGCACAGACTGTTGATACGGCCAATAGAAGGGCAATAATTATTAGAATTGCCTGAAAGCTAATTCCGTCGGCCTCTGGCTCGCTTGCGACATCATTTAAATTGGAATTATTCTGACTCTTTTTTGCCTTGGCAAGTGCCTCTTTTTCAGCTTTTTCTTTCTCTTTTTCGGCTTTTTCGCGATCTTCCTTTTCTTTTCTTTCAATTTCGGCAGCAGCAATCGCAGCTGCTCTATCTGCTTCTATTTTTTTCTTAAGACCAGTTTCAATTTTATCGGACATTTCATCGATTGCTTTGCCTCTTGCTCCATTAGTTTTTGCAATTGTTAATTCTTTCTTAGCATTCTCCAGATCTCCAGATGATAAATTCAAGAACGCATTTGATAGTGCAACTGAAGTAGTTCGGCTCGTAGCTAGATTAATGGACTCCAATCTTTTAATTTCTTTCGCAATGGTTTGTCTTCCGTTTTCAATGCTTTTTAAATCCCATTGGTTGATAGGCAACCAGACCTTTTTGAGTGTTTTGGCTTCCTCAACCCTTTCTTGAAACTTTTTCATCGCTGCCTGGAAGGCCTGCTCAGTGCGTAATTTATCTTGAGCCCCCATAGAGCGATATTGTTCCTCTCTCTCTTTTGTGCGTATCTGGTATGCTTTTTCTTCTCTTTGTAAAATAATGTCATATTTAGGAAGAATTTCCAGAATACTAGTTATTGAGTTTGTAAAAGATATTGAGTGAGGATAATCATTCTCAAGATCTTCAAAATGATTGAGAGCATCTTTGAAGTTTGATTTATCTAACATGGCCATCATTTTCGCGAAGACAATACGTGCGGAGTGATTGTAATTATCTTTTGCTGCCTCTTCGGGACTTACCCAGTTGCCATTTAATTTTACATTACCTGATTCTACCAATGATTTTTCTTTTCTTAACTCATCAATAATATTTTGAACTTTCCCTTTGAGTGAACTTGATGGGTAGGTATTTATGAATTCAGTGAGGGAGCCCCCAATAATGTTATCATAGTCCTCTGCAGAAAGTAGATCAGCAGAAGGCAGAATGTTACCTAGTTTTTTAAATGCTTTTTGATCCTCTGGTTCTTTTTCTATTTTTGCTATATCTGATCGATTAACAGTCTTTAGGTCATTGATGCTTTTAGTAACCTTGTATTCAATGGTTATTGATTGAGGGTTTTCCTCAACAATTTTACCTTCAAGAACAGTCCCATTTTTTAAAGTGATACTGTCGGCTGATAAATAATTACATAGCAAAGCTAGTGATATGATAAGGTGGCTAAATGACTTTAAGGACATTATTTTTGGGGTTATGATTATAGAAATGAGATTGCTGAATGAGAAATCAGATCAGTAAAATTGCAGTAATTATTGAATTGTCCAACAGTGTTTCGGTTTTACCATTAATTACACACTATAAGGAATTATTCTCAATCTCATTGCCATTGCCCTGAATACACAGAAAAAAATATTTTATTATTCTAATTGTTCCTTTAAAAAAATTTATTATAAACAAAGAGAGAAGCTTTTATTTGCGTGAATGTAATTGTAATTACCAGTCAAAAAGGGGGAGTTGGTAAAACTACTGCTGCAATAAATATATCCTATTCGATGGCAAGTAGGGGTTACAATGTTGTTTTAGTAGATACTGACCCTCAAGGTTCTGTAGGACACTCATTGTCTCGAAATACAAAAAGACGATATGGGTTTTACGATGCAGTTATAGACGAGTCACCTTTTGATAATCTGATTATAAAAACAAAATTGCCTAACTATCAGATTATAACATCTGGAAATAATAGTGATGCTTTTGAAGAACACAAAATTGATCTAATCAGTTTTTCAAATAAAACCACTTTATTATTCAAATATTTAAAATCAAAGCAGGTTGACTTTGTTATTGTTGATACCTCTGCAGGAGTAGGTGCAATTACATCCAATATTATCAAGGAGAGTGATACAATAATAATGCCGCAGCAGGCTGAACCCTTAGGGATAAGATCGGTTCCACAAGTATTAAAAAAGATTCTTAGTATTCGAAGAGAAGGTGCAAAAATCAATGTGGCTGGTATACTTATGACGATGGTAAATCCTCAATTAAGAGAATGTGTTGAGGCTGAATCACAATTGAGATCAATTTTGCCAGCTAGTATAATGTTTCAAACTTCGATTCCCAGAGATAATATTTTTTTACGAGCTAGCAGCTTAGGAGTTCCGTTAGGATTGTTGTCAAGAAGTCCAGTGCCTGCGGCCATGGTTTTTGATCAGGTGGTTGCNGAATTGGAAATTAAACTAGGTATATCCAACATTANTACAGAGGAAGATGGCATCAAAGGATTATTGGATTGACCCAGAAGAGTTGTCCAAGTTGGGGCAAGAACTAGCTAGCGAAAACTCGGATTTTGAAATCAAAGATTCGGACATTAACAGTCTTGAGGGAGTTGCTCCGCCCACAAAATATACCAGCAATGAGGAATCAATTGCCAATGAAAACAATTTTGATATTACAAAAATTCAAACTCAATTAGCGGAAATAAAAAAGAGAGCTCAAAAAAGTGGAATTATTTCCTCTCAAAAGAATGACAACAATATCATTCAAAATAGTATTAAAAACAACCATCTATCGAATAGAATTTCTGGTAATTCCCTAGTCTCAAGATTGAGCTCATTTGTAAGTTGGGCATATTCTCAAGAGTCTTTGACGGGAATTTTTATTGCGGATCCCTCAGGTAAAGAATTAATCGAATCAGGAGCAGATCCAGTCGTTGTGAACTCTGGAGTTGAAATCGCACAACCTTTTTTTGAACAAATTGATGAACATTCATATGAGCTCATAGGACCAATTGGTTCAAAAAATCAAGCTAGAGACTGGGAGGGATCAGACATGACGCTATTTGTGACCAATTCAATGTATGGTTTGCATATTTTGGGAGTTTTAAGTCAATACCCGCTTAATGAAGATGAACTTTCAAATTACCGAGAGGGATTCAGCCTTGTTATGGATATTAAATGAATTCTCCTGAAAAACTGTTGAGTTTATTTCTTAATGTAACACTCGTTACAAAGAATATCATAAACGTAAAGATAACTAATACCAAAAAATTGAAATCATGTGTATGAAATGACTTTCCAGCAAAGTTCTTGTTTTTTGCAAGAAAGATATGTGAATTAGTAGCATTCTTAATTTTGTTGTTCCTGTAGTCTTCAGTTTCTATCTCGGCTTGTGTTATCAAATCATTAACTTTGTTATTCTGGAAAAAATTCATCGAACTTAATTTTCCTTCCGTTAAATAATCCTGAGCGTCAAATGAATTTGCCTCTAGAGAACTAATGATTTTTTTCATTTGTCTGATTATCTGAGTCGAGGTGTCTGCTCTTAATCCATATAGCATTGTGTAAGCTTCTTTATGCTGACTTAATTTAGTTTTTTCAATTTCACTTAGTGTTTTTTTACCCAACAATGTCGCCTTTGATTCCTCAACCTTGCTCAAATTTTTATTAAGTAAATTGTATTCGTTTTGCGAAATTAATAGCGCCTCGTAAGACCATCTTAATGGAATTAAATTACAGAATTCAGGTACTTTATTTTTAGTAATTGCCTGATTTTTACCTTTTTTCAGATGTAATAATGGGTTGATTTCATTGTATTGGATTAATGCGCCCGCAAGAAGGATCTGGGGGATGATAATCATGGGAATCAGTGAAAGTGAAGTTTTTTGAGATTTTGAGATTACTGAAATAAGAAGTCCAATTGCGGAGCCAACAAGATTGGTCATCATAATCCATACAAAGTAGTGCCAATGCATGAGATAGATCTCTAATATTGAATTTCCTATCCATATATAAATAAAAGATTGAATAAAAGATAGAATCGATAAAACGATTAGCTTTGATAAAATATAATAACTAATAATAATCCCGTGTCCTCGTTCCCTAGATAAAAGTTGTTTGTCTCTCATCACATCTCCAACACTATTAGTGAGGCCGAAAAACATTGCGATAACCAATGAGATGAAAATGTAGGCAGGGATATGAGGGGCGTCCGAAAAAGTATATTTTTCTGACTCTGAAAACCTTAAGACGCCAGCTACTAAAAAAGCTAATATTGGGGCTATGGCAATACCTGATAAAAATCCAGATTTATTTCTAACTTTACTCAATATTGCTCTCTGAAAGTGAGTTGTGAATTGTTTGTGGCTCCTTTTCTTAGGATTAATTTTTTCAATTGATTCACCTATAATCGTTTTTTGATCCAAATGATTTTCTATTTCATTTGATTTTTGGAATTCTAATTCATTTTTTTTATGAAGATTAAGTTGGATTATCTCAAGAATGAATTCAGGCGTTCCTAATTTCTGGATTTGATCTAATTTCGAAGGTTCAACTTTGCTTTTTTGCTGAATACTGGTTTGAAGGTTTTTTTTGAAAACGCTCTCCATTTCATCTGGAGTGCCAAAGAAGGCAAGGTTACCATTGGCATCTAGAAGAAGCGCTTTATCAAATGATTTAAATAACTTACTACTTGGCTGGTGTATGCTGACGAAGCATATTGCTGAATGGCTTCTTTTTTTTATAGTATTGATGATATTTTCAGAATCATATGATGAAAGGCCAGTTGTTGGTTCATCAATTAATAACATTGAGGCGTCACCAGTTAATTCCAAACCTACGTTGAGGCGTTTTCTTTCACCTCCTGAAAGTGTTTTTTGAAAATGATCCCCCGGTACTACATTGCGCTTTTCGTGCAGTGATAGTTCATCAAGAAGATCATCTGTTTTTTTTTTGTGCTCCTCTCGGGTTAAATCTTGGTGTCTAATGGCGCTCGCGAAATAAATGTTTTCTTGAACACTTAACAAAGGGTCAAAAGATTCCTCTTCAGAAGCATATGCAATATGAGAGCGAATGTTTTTTACGTTTTTATAAAGAGATTGATCATTAATAAAAATTTCACCTGAATCGGGTTGTAAATGACCTGCTAATATTTTTAAAAATGTACTTTTACCGCATCCACTTGGTCCAAGAACGCACACAAATTCACCTGATTTAACAGAGAAATTTAAATTGCTAATAGCATTAGAATTACAACCGTAGTTATGGCTGACATTTCGTAATTCTATGGTTTTAAGCTCGAGCATTATGAGTTACCCAGCAATGGGTTAATATTTCAATATTTGCCATGGATCTATGTTCAAAAAAATGCCGTTTTATTGAATAATCCTTAACAATTAATGTGAAATTTTTATTTCATCATTAAAATCATGTTATAAGTTAATGAAATATTACATATGAGGCTATTGTGCAATTTTATTTAATTTCTAGTACTACCTTTTTGTAATCTTTCGTTAACAATTTTTTACTATCCTTCAAAGAATGTCAGATAAAGATCCGCGAATGCCTCAAGATAACAATTCTAATGACCCCAAAGGAAATGAATCTCCTGTTAACTACAAAGGGCTCATTTTTCTTGGGATTGCAATGTTTCTAATTTTCATTGCAATCAACATGAAAAGTACAACCCAAGGCGAGGTTACGACTTGGCCCGATTTTGTNAAANNNGTTAANAANGGTGAAATTGATNCTGCGAAGCCTCTAGAGTTGATTAGAAAGCAGGAAAGTTCTGAGGAAACCCTTATTGCATACAAAAAGACAGATGCAGCTGAAGGCACCAACAAAAAAATTGAAGTCTCGGTGAATGTGGAATTTCAAAAAGAAGAGTTGTCCGAACTTCTCAGCAATAATGGTTTAACATACACTCCAAAGTTTGAAAGCAACACAATGAGTGCAGTGCTGATCACCCTATTACCAATTTTACTGATACTGTTGATTTTATATTTCTTCTTCAGACAACAAATGAAAATGGCAGGGCGTGGAGCTATGAGCTTTGGCAAAAGCAAAGCCAAAATGCTCAACATGGACACCAAGAAAGTCACATTTAAAGATGTGGCTGGTGTAAATGAAGCGAAGGAAGAAGTTTCGGAGCTTGTTGAGTACTTGAAAGACCCAAAGAAGTTCCAACGGCTGGGAGGACAAATTCCTAAAGGTGTTCTCATGGTCGGAGCACCAGGCACGGGTAAGACATTGTTGGCTAGGGCAATTGCCGGTGAAGCAGATGTTCCATTTTTTAGCATTAGTGGATCTGACTTTGTCGAAATGTTTGTTGGAGTAGGGGCTTCGCGGGTAAGAGATATGTTTGAACAAGGTAAAAAACATGCACCTTGTCTTATTTTTATTGATGAGATAGATGCGGTAGGACGCCACCGAGGCCACGGCTTAGGAGGAGGTCATGATGAGCGTGAGCAGACTCTAAATGCCTTACTTGTTGAAATGGATGGATTTGAAACTCAAGAAGGCGTCATCATTATTGCTGCAACCAATAGACCTGATGTACTCGATCCAGCCTTATTGAGGCCAGGTAGATTTGATCGTGAGGTCACTGTTGGATTACCAGACGTTAGGGGGAGACATGCCATATTAAAAGTTCATGCTAAGAAAGTAAAAATGTCCGAGGGTGTTGACTTGGAGATCATCGCAAGGGGTACACCAGGTTATTCAGGAGCAGAGCTTGCCAACGTTATCAATGAGGCTGCTCTAATGGCCGCAAGTAAAGGATTAAAAGCCATAACGTTATTAGAACTAGAAGAGGCGAGAGACAAAGTAAGGTGGGGTAAAGAAAGAAGAAGTTTAGCCTTAAGTGAAAAGGAAAAAGAAAACACAGCATATCACGAGGCTGGACATGCTATCTTAAATGAGCTTTTAGACCACACCGACCCATTACATAAAGTAACCATCATTCCGCGAGGGCCCGCACTTGGAGTCACAATGTTTTTGCCAGAGGAAGATAAATATACACAGCGCAAGTTTGAAATGTTAGATCATCTAGTCGTAGCTATGGGAGGAAGGGTGGCAGAGGAGATAGTCTTTGGTGATGTTACGAATGGGGCCGGTGGAGATATCAAAATGGCAACTGACATCGCTAGAAAAATGGTATGCCAATGGGGTATGAGTGATGATTTGGGAATGGTCGAGTATGGAGATCATCAAGAACACAAATTTTTGGCTCGTGATATGACTGCCACAAGGTCCTACTCCGAGGATACTGCACAGAAAATTGATAGCGAAGTTAAACGACTTATTGATACCGCTTACAACAAAGCAAGAGAAATGCTTTTAAGTCACAGAGAAGAATTAGATTTGATTGCCCATGCTTTGCTTGAGTACGAAACTTTGGATGCTTCTCACATTAAAGATCTAATGGATGATGGTGAGATGAGTGATCCTCCAGCAAGCCCGAATCCACCTGAATTTGACTCGGAAAATAATAAATCATCAAAAGAGCAAGATTCTACTTTGGGAGATGACATCAATCCTGGAGATTTAGCACCAGTGGGTGCTTAACTAGGATTATTAATCCAGTCATCAAATTTTGCTGACTCCTTGGCATAGAATGGATATTCCTCAAACTCGCTTGTTTGTGGTTTGTGATGCCAATAACGATACATCCACAACCAAGGTTCGGGAAAATCCCGAATCTTTTTTTCAAAAACATCCCAACATTTTTGAGCTATTTTTTGCTCATCTAGATTTGGAGAGTATACGATAGGTTTTAGCACCTTCATTAAATATGAACCGTCAGAACATGGTACAGCAATGCCAGGTATTATAGGTAATTTCGTTTGATGGTGCAAAAATGCGTGGAGTCGGGTAACGGAGGTTATTTTTGAAAAACATTTAATAGGAACCGATTCCTTACTTGGATTTACATATAAATCTGTTAGGAGTGCGGCATTTCCTTTTTTTCGCAACGTCTTCATCAATTTAATAACTGCCCTATTCGAAGAAATAATCTGATGTCCACTGTGTTCTCTGGATTTTTTGAATATATTCGTCAGCATTGGATTTCTAAAATCTTGAGCAATAACAACAAAGGGAACATTGAGAAATCCCATTGCTAAGCTGATCCACTCAAAACTACCATAATGAGGAGTGATCCAAATTGCACCATTCTTGATGGCCTCATCATGTGCCTTTTTGTCTTCGAATTCTATCTGAATATATTTTGAGTAATTCTTTTTGTTGAGACGTTTCCCCCAAAATAAATCTATAGCGCTTCTGGAGAAGTGTTGATAACTCTTTAAAATTAAATTTTGAGGATTAACGTTATCGAGTTGGCCTGATTGGATGGCGCATTTAACATTGGCCTCTCCAGTAATCCTTCCTCTCGTATCGAAGATAAATGCTAATTTCCCTATCTGCTCTGATATTCTTACAATAAGATTTCTTGGGATTAAAGGAGCAACAACTTGTATGGATTTTAAAAGAAGCCACTCTATTAAATAGCGTAATTGCTTGATATGGTTATTTTTTTTCAAAAGTATCTAAAAATAGGTCAATATAATGAATAAAGAAAATCTTATTAACAACTTACAATCTATTCTTGAAACCCCCACGGCACCATTTCATGAATACATGGTCCGAGAAAAAATCATTGATTTATTGTCAGGGTATAAAAACGTTGAAGTC
Organism: Verrucomicrobiales bacterium; assembly: GCA_002696885.1. Taxonomy (GTDB): domain Bacteria; phylum Verrucomicrobiota; class Verrucomicrobiia; order Verrucomicrobiales; family DEV007; genus EC70. The sequence continues at coordinate 55,842 of NZSO01000045.1, forward strand.
AGAAGCGATGTATTTGGGAATTTGATTGTTCATGTTGGCCCAAATAGTAAAACACCTAAATGGGTTTTTGGCGCCCATATGGATCATCCTGGATATGTTAAATGGCCTGGAGATGCAGAAAAGAATATAGAAAAATTTCGGGAAAGGGGAGATTATGTTTTTCTTGGAGGTGTCCCAGAAGTGTATTTTAAAAATGAATTTCCAATTAAGGATTATGGTGATTTTGCTATGTGGGATCTTTTACCATTCAAGATTGAGGGAGATTTAGTAAGATCGAGAGCTTGTGACGATTTAATAGGCTGCGTTGCGATAATTACCTTGATCCAAATGTTATCCANAAGCAGTAGCACAAATTCTTTCGGAGCAATTTTTACNAGAGCTGAGGAAGTAGGTTTTGTTGGNGCTATNGAGCTGGCAAAGTCTTGGCCTTTTGAAAAGGGTGCATCTTTTGTGTCCATAGAGACAAGTATTCCAACTGGTAAATCAAAAATCGGGAAGGGACCAATTTGTAGAGTGGGTGATAGGCTAACTGTATTTGATAACAACCTTACAGAATCAATTCTGTTTGCGGGTGAGCAAAGAAATTTAACGATACAGAGAGAATTGCTTAATTTAGGGGCGTGTGAAGCATCGGCTATGTCTATTTATGGTGTTCCTGTTGCAGGCATTTCTCTGCCACTAGGAAATTATCATAACTGTGGGGATCTAAATGCTATAGAAGAGGAGTTTGTCAGTTTTGGTGACTTGGAAACATTAATTAATTTAATGCTATCAGTCGTTGAATGTTTTCCTGATGGTCCAAATGAAGAAATATATAAATCTAAAAAACTATCAGATTTTGAAAAAAGGGAGGATAAATACCGAGAAATAATCGGAGAAACTTCGATCCATTTCAAAAAAAACAGCGCTTGATCTAAATCAAGCGCTGTTCAAAACATGAAACACAAACAAACAGTTGTTTGAGAACAACTATAAGAAAGTAGTATTTGTTTAATGTTTGTCAACTATTAGGAAATACATAATAATTATTAGAGAATATCTTAAGTTTATATGAAAAAAGGAAATTATTACTTATTAATCCTATTTCTTTTCGGATTGTTGAATCTTGTAGGATGTAATTCTACTAATGTTGGTACTTATTACGACTCTCCTGCTTATCGGCCATCAAATCCAGACAGAGTTAGAGTAAAAGTTTCTTTAAAGAATTCTGCAATCTACGTTATGGAGGAAGATAAACCACTCTTGGTAACTGCTACCTGTATCGGGAAAAAAGAAAGCCCAACTCCGTTAGGTTCGTTTCGAGCTTATAATAGATTGCCAAGAAAGCGATCAAACACGTATGGGTTTCATGTTAATTCCTCTGAAATAATACCAGGAAGAAGGGATGAGACTCCAAGTGGGTTTAGGTATGTTGGATATCCAATGCCATACTGGGTTGAATTTAAATCTGGTTACGGATTCCATAGTGGTTATGTTCACCCTATACCTAAAACTCATGGGTGCTTGAGAATAAATCAAAATGTTGCACCAAAATTTTTTGCGTTAGTACGCTCAGGAACCCCTATTGAAATTAAAGATTCATTTCCTGAAGATTCCACAATTGGAAAAAAAATTAGAAGGCCACAAGATTATAAAGATCCGGATCCGGCCCGGTCTTATTTAATATCTGATAAATATTTTGACGATTTGCAGAGAAAAGGCGATTTATTTGAACAAGACTCTTTGTAATGCAAGCAGCAGATAACCCCTCACCAAATAGTAAAAAGAAGAGTCGCAGAGTTAATGTCAGAACACCTGAGGTGATGTCTGATGTTCAAACCGAGGTAGAGTCGCATTATAGAAGTCGAGTAGTCGAGCGGTTTAGAAATTCTGATAATTTTTATACGATTGGAAATACCACTGTTGTTTTAGCTAAACAATTCGGTTTCTGTTATGGGGTTGAAAGGGCTATAGATTTAGCTTACGCGACCAGAAGAGTATTCCCAGATAGAAGGGTATATCTAATTGGAGAAATCATTCATAATCCTGAGGTCAACAGACAGTTGCAAGAGATGGGGATTCAACAAATTGATAGTCACCCATCTGCACCAGAATTGAATAAATTAAATCCGAATGACATAGTTATAGTTCCAGCTTTTGGTGCAGAAATTTCACTGATGGATCAAATCGATAGAATGGGTTGTCAAATAGTTGATACAACTTGTGGTGATGTTATGAGGGTATGGAAAAGAGTTCGCAACTATTCTAAGCAGGGTTTCACTTCACTTATTCATGGAAAAGCTGACCATGAAGAGACCCGTGCAACGGCGAGTAGGGCATATGATGATTTTGGAGGCCACTATATAGTGATACTTACGATTGAAGACTGTGAGTATGTTTGTAATTATATCGAGAATGGAGGCGACAAGGCAGAGTTTTTAAATAGGTTTGAAGGTTCATTTTCTCCAGATTTCGATCCTGATAAACACCTCTCAATGATTGGTGTAGCCAATCAGACTACAATGCTAAAAGGTGAGACTGAGAAAATTCAGCAAAAGCTTTATGAGTCAATGAAACGAAGAGATGGTGAAAGGGCTGATGAAAATTTCCAGTTTTTTGATACGATTTGTGGAGCAACCCAAGAACGACAAGATGCACTTTTTGAAATGCTCAAAGAGAAGATGGATATGCTATTAGTAGTTGGCGGATATAATAGCTCAAATACAACTCATCTCGTTGAAATTGGTCAGGAAAAGCTTCCTTCATTCTTTATCCGTGATTCCGAATGTCTAAAATCTTTTGAACAAATTGTTCACTTTGATTTGGAAGAAAAAAAAGAAAAGTTGAGTTACTCTGGCAATTTTTTTGATAAAAATTTTCCAATAACCATTGGTATTACTGCTGGTGCATCTTGTCCAAATAACCTTATCGAGCAAACTATTTTAAGAGTATTTGAACTAAGAGGTAATAATATTGATGAGCTTTTGGAGGAATAATAGTAAGAAAATTATAATCTATTAAGGGATATATTTACGATTTAAAAGTTACAATTAATCTATATATATAGCGTTTAAAAAAATATAAAGCTATTCTA
>NZSO01000046.1 GCA_002696885.1 Verrucomicrobiales bacterium
CAGTCGCCGGTTCAGTCGCCGGTTCAGTCGCCGGTTCAGTCGCCGGTTCAGTCGCCGGTTCAACTTCTTTCTTTTCAGGAGTTTTTGCAGTTTTCAGTAAAGCCTCCTCAATACCTTGAGCACATAGTGCAACAGGAATGAAGCAACCCAATAAAATAGTGAATAGATTTAATTTTTTGTTTTTAAAAATATTAATCATTTTGCTGCTGTTAATTTAAATTTATTTTTACTATTAGCATAGATATCACCTTCCTTAATATCCTTCAGACTAGCAGAATTTACTCTGACAGCTTCAGGTGAGTACCATCTCGCAAGTATAAAAGCACATTTGAGAATGGCCGGATCCTTCCTGTCTGCTTCAAACTGAATATTTGGAATTGCGTAGAATCCATGCTTAAGAGTGCCATCTTTCACGTTTGAATGATTGGCAGCTTGTATTAAAGAGACAAGCTTCATGATAGACATTGCAGAACCAGAAGCATTTACATTTAATGCAACTTGATTATAATTTGCCGTGGAAATCATCTCCGTGGGTTTTATTATTAGGCTCGTTTCTGGAACTCCTGCGGATAATGCACAAGCTTTTAGGTGCGCCTCGATTTCTACAGCCGCAGCTTCCTCGCTGATAAAACTAGGTTGCGGACATTTATCAAAAAGAAAACTACGCTTTTCCTCCCAGTCAGGCCTGATTTGATTGAGTAACTCATACTCTTTTAACTGAAGGTCCAATTGATCCTTTCGCTCTTCCTCTGCGGTCTTTTTTTCCTGTAAAGTGGAGTACCCAACAAAATTGATAACTACAAAGAGAGCAACTCCAAGGATCACCATCAGATTTTTTTCACTTTGTTGTAGAGCCATTGTAAAATTTATTCAGTTTTTAGAAATATTATTTTAATTCAGATTGAATCTGAAATGTTGCAGTTCGGTCTTTTTTTCTTGGATCAACTTGTGGCCTCTTAATCCAGGCCCACTTGTAGGTTTCCTTAAGCCCCTCGGCCTCACTCAGAGACTTATAGAAGGCGTACGCAGCGTTGGTATCTTTACTTTGCCCCTCTATAACCATGATTCCATTATTTACCCTAAATCCTGTAAACCTTAAATCTTCAGCAGGCATCGCGTTAGTCGCAAGATGCAATAATTGGGAAGGGAAAAGATTAGAGTCAAGGGTTGGTTTTAGTGCATTCCATTTGGTTTGAAACAATGGTATCCAATCGACGCTTTCCTCAATTTTAGAAATATCTTCACTCACTCTATTTGCTTCCGCTTTAGCAGCAAAAAGTGTCCATGAAAGAAACGCCACTCCTATTACATAAACTGCAGCGCATGAAAGAATGATATACTTAAGCTTTTCCAGCTTTTTTTGTTTTTGTCTTTGTTGAGCCACTTCAACTGGAACAAGCTTTGAAGTCTGCATCGGCAGGGTTGGCTCGGGTCTAGAACCAACGACCACTTCTAAACCAATGACTTCTTTGCACTCTTGAACGATTTCAGCACTTACATCTTCGAGCCATATCACAAGACCAGAAAGCTCATCAGCAATACCTTTAACAAACTCGCCGCTCAAGGGACCAGCTCCATCTAACCCTAAAATAATACAGTAAATTTCGTTAACGGCAGAGGAGTTAAACTCTGTGCTGGTTAGCCCCTCAAAATATTCAATCTTACCTTCATGAGTAACTGCCATAACCAAACGACCGAGTTCTCTCCAAACGACAATGTGGTCTTTGGGTAAGTTTAGAAAACGGGCACTGATATCAAATTCCTTAGAACCACTCTTTGGTAAGGGGTGCCTGTATTCTGAATTAAGAACAGTTGCGAGGACTAAACTTTTCTTAGAAGATTCCTCTTCATTGTCATTAACAGAATCAGATTCTATTACAGAAACGATATTATAATCAAGCAGCTGACCGTCACCTTCAATTGGTTTGAGACCACTTCTTTCAAGGTGTAATCCCACCAAATCCTTAATGTCATCTTCGTTGTCAGTACCAACCCAAATAGGAACGGCGAAGACTGAATTCATTGGAAAGGCATAATGACTAGCAACCTTAAAAGGTTCAGATGATCCAGATTCATCTAAAGCTTTTACATCAGTTAACTCAAAATTCGAACTGCCAAATTGATCTTCTTTCGAAGTCCAAAGCTCCCAAGTATTTTCTCCTGGAAAACAAATCGAATCTTCTGTGCTCTTTTTTGCCATTAATTATTAATAATCCTCTATATTTATCTATTTTACGAATAATTCTTCTCGAGAAATAATTGTAGGTCTTGTTCCACGGTTTCGCAAAACAACTGCTATTTGTCGACGATAATCACCCTTAATACCAGTACTTATGATTCTTAACGTATTTCCATTGGAAGTAAATCGCGATGATAACTGTTCAGGAGAAGGGGGGTCGAGCCTTATAAGTTCCTGAATTAATAATCCAGTATCAAGATTTACATCATCCTCGGTATCTTTGATTCCATCTTCACCATTTCTTCCACTTGGACCTTCCAGAAATTCCTGAATCTCAAGGACCTTCTCAGAATAATCGCTTCCTCCTATATCCTCCATTTCCAAAATTCCTGCAGCCACCGCAATGACATTTGCTGGAGCATCATTGATGTCAACAGGGCCTTGACTCTTAACGGTAAAGTAATCACGCCAATTAGGTTTGTAGCTGGCAACTAAATCCATTCCCTTAACAAATTGCATTTCATCCACATCATAGAATGCTCTATTGAAAGGATAATTGCCACCACCTAGACCCTCTTTTTCATACCACTCTAGTTCTGCACCCTCTGGCGCTGCAGTAGTTACTTCATCTGCATCCACCCAATCTAACAAGCAATGAACGACTTCTTGAGCCTCTGATAATTCCATTCCCCAAGATTGAAAAACGTCGGCCATCGCTTTCAAATTTTCAGGAGTTGGGCGTAATAAGTAATAGTTTGGATTGATAAGGCTTGCCTCTTTTCTAATCTCCACTTCAAATCCCTCGTCAGATTCAAACTCGAAAAAATCAGAAAGCGCAGGATCCTTTTCCATACCCGGAGACTGTCTCAAAATATTATCATATTTTTCAATTCCATTATGAGCAGCGACGGCAATGCCCATTTCCGCAAGTTGCAAAGCCCTGAATGAAGCTTTTTCAGTTCCAACTACCTCCAGATCTGACTTCAAGACAACCATTGCCCCAAATATTGTAATTCCCATTGCAACCATTAACCAAAAAACGGCAATGAGAACTGAACCAGACTCAGAAGTTCTTTGTTGATTGATTTGCAGGGAGTTCATCATTTTCTTTGTCCTGCACCTCCTGGCAAACCTATTGATGACGATGTTCTTCCACTGGATGATGTGGGTGGTCTCGCAGGCCCTCTACCCCCTGACGATCTGCCTCTTGATTCACTTCTCCCTTGGTTACCTCGGCTTGAACTGCCATCCGGACGAACAACTCCTCCTCTTACATTTTGACTCCTACCAGAGGAATTTCCAGTGCCGCGGGTATTTCCAGATTGAGTGGCTCTAGCAATAGTTGCAGGATCCTCAACAGTTGGAATCCAATAATAACTTTGAATCGGTTCTGATTCATCCAAAAAACTTATTTCCATATAAACCATTGAAGGCCTCTGATTTGGATAATCTTCCACACTCCAATTATCAACCCATTCTCTATTTCTTTGATCGTAAAAATTCCATGTGACATTTTTTAATTCATTCATTAGAACGATACCCATCCCAAGATCATCTGATAATGATTGACTCTCCTCATAAATCTCTGCTTCCTCCTGGTTTAGATATCGAATTTCTATTTGAGAGGCCCCTTCGAGACTTTTATCAGGACCAGTAATAATAAAAACTATTTTAGATCCCGCAGAAACTCCTGCCCAAGAAAAAGCTAGAGGATAATCAAAGAGCGCGATTTCTGACCTAGCAACACCCGACTGAAACTCTGCTGGTTCCATATGAATCTTGGCATTACCGGGAATATCCTCAATATTTCTTTTCAGTAACCCCATAAAACTATGCATATGTAAGTTATCATGCTGACGGATTAATACATTTTCACTGAGCTCAATAGACTTTGATGCCACTTTGTAAACACCAGTCAGGACAATTCCAATCAAACCAATCCCCACAATTAGTTCGAGAAGAGTGAATCCAGAGTTCCCTGCTTTAGGATACCTAGCGGTTTTGATAGAGTGATGCATATCTTATAGTTTCAGCGACTCTTTGTTGCGGGCTATCGCGTTCACCCCAAATTGCTTCAATGCGAATTCGATACATATTGTTGAGTTTAATTTCAGCCTGCTGGTCCTCTGTATCTCTGACCGTGTACATCTCTTCCAACTCCTCAACGATTGCATAATAGTCGACTCCCATTTCATCAGTTTCAGGCACCTCTCCAAAAACTTCACCAGCGATCTCTTCTATGGGAAGAGCATCTCTAAATTCTTGATCATTAAAATCTGCTTTACTATATCGTGTTAACCAACTTTCCAACTTACGTTGAACTCTGAGCTCCTCACCAGAAAGAAACGCAGACTCACCAATTTGTTTTAAGGCTCCAGTGATACCAACAGAAATCATTGAAAAAAGAGCAAGCGCAAGAATCACTTCGAGCAAAACAAATGCTTTAGCATCTGTATGAATATGTTGTTTTGATCTCATTCAAGCTCGTCAATATTATCAGCTCCTAAAACTGTTGTTTTGGTTAACGTCTCCTGAGTCTGCGCTGTAAGTGGATTGAAATCCATTGTGATCATTCCCTCATAACCTTCAACCTCACTAATCAGTTTGACTCCAATAGGTTCACAAATACCACTCGATTCGAATACCCAAAAATAACGCTCTTCGTTGTCATCACGAACTTCTTCAGGTTTACGAAAATATTTATCCTCCCAACCTCTGACCATAAATCGCATTCCTTCTGGCAATTCAAAGCTTTGAATAATACCAGATTCCTCATCAATATCACTAGCAAAAGAACCAAAGCTGTTAGAACGACGGTTATAATTTTGTAGGGCGACTGAGTTCTCGCCAATTGCCAAAACAAAAGGTCTACGATTAGTGATTGCCATCTGCATTCCTTGACGAGCAAGGCTAGTAAGTTCTATGGCCGGTTCAGATATTTTCTTTTTGGATGTTTGCGAACTTAATGAAAGAGCACCTATTCCAATAACTAAAATAAGAATACAAAAAGTAAGCATTATCTCGATGAGGGTAAAACCCCTCTGACTTCGATGAAATGCTTGATTCATTCAGCTATGATAAACTTTGATAGATTATAGTATTATTATGTTTTTACTCCTCTTTCCAATTTCCGACATCGTCGGCAGTATTTTCCTGACCATCAGCTCCTTTTGAAAAAATATCCGGTCCTCTCTGTCCTTTCTGCGAGGGGAAACGGTAACCGTACTCATTACCCCATGGATCGGTAATTGCATCGTCAAAATAAGGACCATTCCATCCGCGAACATCTGCAGGTTTTGTTAGTAATGCTTGTAGTCCTTGGTCTGTTGTAGGATAGCCGTTAGCCGCTATCTTATAACTTAGTAAAGCAACCTCAATGGCTTTGATGTCCTCTTTTATTCTGGTTTGTTCACCCGTACTGAGGACTCCACCTAACTTGAAAATTGCAGTTCCTGCTAGCAAAGCAATGATAGCAAGTACCAGCATGATTTCAATCAAGGTAAATCCAGCAAAAGATCCTCTACTTTTTGAATTAATGTTAGTTTTCATTTTTTTGTTTTTTTAAGATTTATTTATTAAGATTTTAAAGTTAAGCATTCAAACCTGAAATAGTTTCAAATATGACCGAAATCATCATGTAAGCCATGATACCTACAAGAAGTGCCATCGTGACCACGATGACAGGTTGGATAAGCGCACTAATTCTAGCGATATCTTTTTCCAATTCTTTATCATACCTAGCCGCAGCTCTTTCTAAACTCTCTCCAATTTGACCTGTCTGTTCACCAACAGCAACCATATCTAGGAGTAGAGGAGGAAAAAAGCCCACTCTCTTCATAGTTTTTGAGAGTGAAGCTCCGTCACCTACGTAACCAATAATCTTGGAAATTATTTTTTTTAAGAAAAGATTTGGAGTTGCTTCCCTTCCAAGTTCCAATGCTTTTAGTAAAGGCAAACCGTTACCAACCAAATTCGCTAAAGTCTCCAAAAATTGGACAAAAAACCGCGTTTTAAGAACCTTACCAAAAAGAGGAATCTTGAGTTTTGTTTCATCCCACCATTCGTGATTTTTTGGATCTTTAATATAATAGATAAATCCTCCAACAACGGTTGTGATAAATAACAGAATGATCCACCAAGTGGCTGTAATAAAATCACTTACATCGATCATTAACTGACCAATCCATGGCATCTCGGAATTAGTATTGTCCAAGAGTCCCATCAATTGAGGAATTAAGAAAGTAATGAACAAAACAACAACGGCTATACCAGAGGCAATTAAAAAGGAGGGATAAATCAAGGCCATCTTTACTTTACCTTGAAGATCCTGAATTGCAGTAAGGTAAGATGCTTGTCTTTTTAAGATTGTAGAAAGAGCACCACTTACTTCACCAGCCTTTGCCAAGCTACAATAAAGGTCTCCAAAGCTCGGAGAAGTTTTACTCAATGCCTCTGAAAAAGACATTCCGTCTCGAACCTCTACTCTGATACGTGTTGTCAGGCTTTTGAGTTTTCCAAGCTCTTCTCTATTTTCCATGACTCGAAGTGCCGGCTCTAGTTGTAGTCCAGCACCAAGCAACTCTGACAACTCCTCAGTAAATAGAACGATCTCTGATTTCTTTAGTTTAATAGGCCCAGTGACCAAAGGTTCATCATTTTTTACCTTCGACTTAATGACCTTGGAATCATTTTTTCCAGATTCCGATTTAAGATCCAGTTTCATGGGTTGCAGTCCTCCACGATCTAGAAGATCCATGGCCGCACTCCGATCTCCGGCATCTAATTCTCCGGTGACTCTTTTTCCATTCCCTTTGAGGGCTGTATAGGCAAAAGTAGGCAAAACTTATCTAGTTGATGATTTAATTATTTCGTTTCGGTTACTTAGCTATCAGCCCTGAGTTCTACTGTCGTTGCCGCTAACACCTCTTCAACGGTGGTATCGCCATTCATTACTTTGTGCCACCCGTATTCTCTCATTGGAATGAATCCTTCTTCGATAGCTTTTGACTTAATTTCTGCGGATGATGCCCCTTTCACGATGAGTTCTTCAATTGAAGGCGTCACCAAACAAACTTCGTATATTGCAAGCCTTCCAAGATAACCGCTATTCCGACAACGATCACAACCTCCATCCTTAGCAACACATATTTCACCGTTCAAATCATTGGGCACTCCAATACTATCCAAGTATTCTCTGGAATATTCTGTTGGAACCTTACAGGAAGGACATAGTCTTCGGACCAATCGCTGAGCAAGGAAAGCACGTACAGATGCAGACACAAGGAAAGGCTCAACTCCCATATCAGTGAGTCTGGAGATTCCTCCAATCGCATCATTAGTGTGCAGAGTACTGAAAACAAGGTGACCTGTAAGGGATGCTCTGACCGCAATTTCTGCGGTCTCCAAATCCCTCATCTCACCAATCATTACAATATTTGGATCCCCCCTAAGGATACTACGTAACCCTCGGGCAAACGTTAAATCAATCTCAGGCTTAACAGCAATTTGCATGACGCCATCAAGCTTATTCTCAACAGGATCTTCAATGGTGACGATTCTCGTTTCAGATTTATTTAATTCCGATAAAAAAGTGTATAAGGTGGTTGATTTACCTGAACCAGTAGGACCAGTAATTAGAATAATGCCATTGGACATCGATAAAAGTTGATCAATTCTTGATCGGGTATGATCAATGAGCCCTAATCGATTAAGATTAAACTTCTCTTGGTTTAATAATCTTAAACTTACACTTTCTCCCTCGACTGTTGGTATTGTTGCAACACGAACATCAATTTGTTGATCTTCAAGAGATAAATTTATTCTACCATCTTGTGGCAATCGCCTTTCTGCAATATCCAGTCTAGACATGATTTTCAATCGCGCTATTACTGAGGATGCTAGCGCGTTGATGTTTTCTGGGACCGCCACATCATGCAGCATACCATCAATTCGATATCTAATTCTCAAATCTGAGTGCAATGGCTCAACGTGAATATCAGTAGCTCGCTGCTCTAAGGCTTCACGAATAATTTGATTCACAAATTTCACAACTGAAGCCTCTTCGTCCTCGTCCTCATCTAGAACATTTGCTTCATCTTTATCAACCTCCAATGAATCCATATCAAGATCCCGACCAGCAAGAATTTGCTCAAACGTGTCTGCCCCGACACCATATAACTCTTGTATTCCTTGAAGGACCTTGGTGCGAGAAGACATTGACCATTCGATCGGATAATCAATCGCTTGGCTTGCAGCTTGTCGTGCAAGATAATTGAATGGGTCATATGTAGCAATACGAAGACGCATTTGTCCATTGGACTCTGATTCCTCTTTACGCTCTTCGCTACCAGGCTGCTCTGGCAATTCGTTACTGGCATCATCTGGGTCAACCTCTTCAATTAATTCTGAACCATCTCCGAAAGACAATGGTAATAACCTATGCTTGAGGGCAATTTTTGCCGAGCAAACTTCTTTTAGCTTTCTCTTGTTGATGGGCTTTAGGTTTTCCTCCCAGCCAAGATGTAATTCTTCAGCTAGTCCTTTTAAAAAATCTTCCTCGGGTACTAGTTCTCGATTCAACAACTCTTCAATAACTGGTCTTTGACCAGACAATGACTCTTCAATGGCCTGCTGTAGCTCATCGCCATCGCCATCTTGAAATTTTTTGGCAGTGTTTAAAAAGATCTTATTCATCGGTACTTAACCCACAATTGATCACAAAATATCTTTTCGATCTCATAACTTAATATATTACGAAGATGAAATTGTTTCGGACTAAAAAGGGGAACAAAATGTGCCACAATTAGTCAAAAATCGCATCAACAAAAAGATGTAAATAAGGATATTCTTTAATCTTTAAATAATCTTTGCGTAATCTTGACAGAAAGTGGGTTTAAGAGAATCCGCGGAAAAAATGGCTATTCCAAAATAAGCTTAATTAAATTTTTGATAGATTATCCTAATTACTTGAAAATCAATGAATTAAAATAATTGTAGCCGGTATTGAAATATAAAATCAGTCTTCCGCTTTAGGCAATTTGAATAAATTACCGGAAAAAGGGCAACGCAATACCGAGCCAGGGGATTTGCCTTGGACATCAATGAGCTGACCTCCATAAGGACTAATTACGTAACCTACTCTCTTTGACCACCTTGCAAAGGGGACGATAGATTTATCTTTATCCTGCTCTGCTTTGATTTCTGTGTCATCTTTAGATTCGATAACTTTGTATTCAATTGAATCTGAAATGGATGCAATTGCCTCATCTACAATATTCTTCTTTTTAACTTCCTCACCTTTTAAGGTATCTCCTATGCTAGGAATTGTAAAAATTCGACCTGTGTAGGGACACCTGGCTCTTTCCCCCGGCATTAATCCTGTGATGTCTACGACATAACTCCCATTGGTGTAAGGGCTGTAAACTAGATTTTCTTTACCGATGACCCGCTTTGCCGTTTGCCCCTCAATAACGGGTTTTTCGGTATTTTTCTGTGTTTCTTCTTCAATTGGAAGTATCTTTTGCTCTGTGTTTTCGGCATTAACTGCAGCAACCGGAGACATCGCATCTCCAATGTTTAGAGTAGGCTGAACGTTATCGGGGACAAGGAACTTAAGGCCAGAATGAGGACAAATGACCTCTTCTCCAGCTTGGAATCTTTTCACATCCACCAACATTCCCTCTTGGTGAGGAGAGTAAACTAATCCTGGAGCACCTAAAACCGCTTCTGCCACCATAATTTGATCAATTGGATCTAAAGAAAAACCCGGATTCAAATCGGTTTCTTTAATTGACCACATAAAACCGGTTAAATATTCAGTGGGCCGACCTTGAACAAACTCCGCATCTTTAATAGAAAAAATATCGAAAGGTAAGCTAAGTAGTTGCCTCAAGAGACCAATTTGCTCAGTTTCTTCCATGTATGCCTGTTTTGTTGATTTACAGGAAACGAAAGAAAAAGCGAAAGTAATTACTACTGTCGAGTAAAAGATACTCTTGAAATTTATATTCAATCTATTCATTAGCTGATAATTGTAATCGTATTGATAAATTTTGATTCAGCAGGTTGTATGCCACAGATAAGTTAGAATTTAAGATATGTATACTAATTTGGCAATTGTTAAGAAATTTTAATCGATTTTTGTTACCTCAGACCAATTCTGTTGAAGCGTCTCTCTAATTTTTTCAAAATCACTTCTTCCAGTTTATCATTGTTAAGACGATCTACGGCATCTTTGACAAAACCGAAAGTTACTAGTTGTCTCGAAACTGGCTCCTGAATACCACGTGACATTAAATAGAACAGTTCCTCTTCAGCTACAGGGTTGGATGTAGAACCGTGGCTACACTTTACTTGATCGGCGTTAATTTCCAAACCAGGCATAGAATTAGCTTCGCACTTATCACTCATGAGTAGATTGCGACAAGTTTGATAAGCATCGGTTTGATGGGCACCTTCCTCAACCTTAATCATACCAGCAAACGTAGTTTTTGATTGGTCGTAGAGAGCATTCTTGTAAAGTAAATCACTTGATGTGTTTGGATGTTCGTGGAGTTGCAAGGTCCTCATATCAAACTCCTGATTTTTTTCAGGAACACTAACAGAGATCATTTCACTACTGGCTCCATCCCCCATTAAACGGCTAATTGATTCATGACGTAACCAATCGCATCCCAAGTTGAGAGAAAAATTTTTAACTTTGGAATTTCTGTGAGACAAAACATTGGAAGATTGAATGGAATGCGCCTTCTCACTGAGGTTTTGTGTTCTGACATAGGTGAGCGTCGAATCATCCTCTGCAATGAGATCAGAAACCCCACAAACTAATCCAAATTGATCGTCTGATGAAGCCACATATTCAGCAACGGTTAGATTGGATTTTTTATCAGTAATTATCAGACTGTAGGGAAAAATTGCAGAATCTTTACCTGACAACCAATGAAAAACTTCTATTGGTTCATCAATTTCAAGACCCTCTGGCACATAAATAAAATACCCTTCTTTTTGACGAGCCTGATTGAGTTTATAAAATTTCTGAGAGCCAAGCCTAGACTTCTCTTTCATGAAGTAAGACTCAATCAAAGTACCGTGATCAATTAAAGCCTGTGATAGAGGCTTAAAAATAAAACCTTTGTCAATTAAGTCATCTTTTGAAGGTGATTGATATAGAAATGTGTCATTATTAAATATCATTCTATTATTATCACTATTGAGATGGACTGACTCGGATAGATGCTGGTCTATATCAAAACCATCAATACTTTGAGCGTCATTAACGCCTTCATAAGAAAGTTTCTTGATATTAGCAAATCTCCAATTTTCATCTTTTCGATTTGGAGAAGGAATTTCTAAAAATTCACTCCATGCTGTTTTTCTCAGTTGTAAGTACCACTCAGGCAAACCTGAGTTTAAAGAACTAGGAGAGTCTAAAAGAGAGAGAGACAATGTAATTGATATTTATTGGTTATTCTAATTTTTGTACACGCCACTAGCCAACAGAGCCTTCCATTTCCAAGTCAATGAGACGTTTAAGTTCCACTGAATATTCCATCGGGAACTCCCTCACGAGATCATTCACAAACCCATTAACACTCAAGCTCATGGCTTCAGCTTCGCTGAGCCCTCTTTGTTTCATATAAAAAATCTGCTCCTCGCTCACTTGGCTAACGCTAGCCTCGTGTTGAGTTGCGTGTTGATTACCTCTTACAGTTATAGCGGGATAGGTATCCGTCCTACTTTTGGAATTAATAAGCAATGCATCACACTCCGTGTTGTTCTTACAACCTTTTAAGTGTTTAGGAATATGGACATGCCCACGGTAAGTAGATCTTCCTTCACCCACGCTAATCGACTTTGAGACCACATTGGAGGACGTATTGTTAGCAGCGTGTATCATTTTGGCACCAGTATCTTGGTGCTGGCCATCGTTTGCCAGAGCAATTGAAATCACCTCTCCTCGAGCTCCCTCTCCTTTCATAACCACTCCCGGATATTTCATGGTTAGGCGGCTTCCAATGTTACAGTCGATCCATCTAACCTCGGCACCCTCATGGGCCAGGCCTCGTTTGGTAACCAGATTGAAAACGTTGGCACTCCAATTTTGTACTGTTATGTATTGAATTTTGGCATCTTTCATTGCCACTAATTCAACAACCGCACTGTGAAGTGTACTTGTTTCAAATTTTGGCGCTGTGCAACCTTCCATGTAGGTTAACTCAGCTCCTTCATCAACGATGATGAGAGTTCTCTCAAATTGACCGAACTGTTCGGCGTTAATTCTAAAATACGCCTGCAAAGGATGCTTAACTTTAACCCCAGGTGGCACATAGATAAAACTTCCCCCGGAAAAGACGGCAGAATTAAGTGCGGAAAATTTATTGTCCCCAGTTGGAATCACTTTGCCGAACCATTTGCGAAATATATCAGCATGCTCGGCAAGGCCCTCCGAACTGTTAACAAAAATGACTCCTTGCTCCGAAACTGCATCCTTAACATTTGAATATGCAGCTTCACTATCAAATTGCGCTTCAACACCAGCTAAAAATTTACGCTCTTTTTCTGGGATACCAAGACGCTCAAAAGTTTCCTTCATCTCATCTGGAACATCATCCCAGCTTCTTTTAGGAGCTTCACCCGCTGATAGGTAATAACGTATCTCATCGAAGTTTATTGTGTCAAGATCCTCGCTGGCCCAATGAGTTGGCATTTCTTTTTCATTAAAAACCTTCAATGCTTTTTGCCTAAACTCCCTCACCCAGTCATCTTCATTTTTGACATTAGAAATGTAATCAATAGTGCCTTCATCTAATCCACGACCAGCGTCATGCTTGTAATCAACATCGTAATGAAAATTTGATTCCTCTCTATCGATTTCGATACTCTTGTCTGTAGCAGTTTCTGTTTCCATTCGTTTTAAAATCAATCTTAAGCTTTAATTAGACCTTCCTCTTTAAGCCAATCATAACCTTTTTCTTCGAGCTCAAGGGCAAGATCCTTTGAACCACTTTTAATGATTTGGCCATCACTCAGGACATGAACGTGGTCAGGTACAATATAATCCAACAGTCTTTGATAATGAGTAATTACCAGGAAACCTCGGTCGGGAGACCTCATGGCATTCACACCTTCGGCAACAATTTTTAAAGCATCAATGTCCAAGCCGCTATCAGTTTCATCTAATACAGCATAACTTGGTTCAAGCATCATCATTTGAAGCACCTCATTTCTTTTCTTTTCGCCCCCAGAAAACCCCTCATTGACAGACCTACCTGTAAACTTTCTATCCATTCCAAGTTGATCCATCTTAGAGTAAATTTCTTTGTAAAAAGCAACAGCATCAATTTCTTCACCCTCAGGTAATCGAGCTTGCCTGGCTGCTCTGAGAAAATTTGCATTACTAACACCCGGAATTTCAGCGGGATATTGGAAGGCCAGAAATAATCCCTCTCTTGATCTCTCATCAATATCCATCTCTAACAAGCTTTTACCATCCAATAAAACATCACCATCAGTAACAATGTAATCTTCATGGCCTGCCATTACTTTAGCCAATGTGCTTTTACCAGAACCGTTGGGACCCATAATTGCGTGAACTTCCCCTTTGGGAACCTTAAGACTGAGACCTTTTAAAATTTCCGTTCCGTTAATACTGGCAGAAAGATTTATGATTTCTAAACTAGACATTATATTTTAAATAATTGATGAGTGATGAATATTAATTTTTCCGTCGCGCGCATTTTGGGCACTTTCCTCTGACCGCAACTTCGAACTTTTCTGCTTTCGCACCTTTTGGAATTATAACAGATTTTGATGCCTCAGCTCCTTCATTAAGTTCGATATCTAGAACTGATGAACATGATTCACAATGAAAGTGCGCATGAGGCTCAAGGTTGCCGCAATATCTTGATGGCTCCCTATCTAGATTGACTTGCTTTATTGCCCCTGCACTTACGAGCGTATCGAGGCAATTATAGACAGTGGCTAATGAAATGGAGTCCATACTATTTTTGACTCTCATGAAAACCTCTGCAGCAGTCGGATGATCTTGACTTTTCATCAACACATCAAATACCAAACGCCGTTGCGGGGTCATTCGATGACCTCCACCCAGATTAATGCTTTCAATATTTTTGAGAGGGTTCTTAGACATGCTCAGATGACAGGTACAATGTAGCTTATTTTTATCAAGAATTATTCTAAATAATAATCACATACTAATATTTACGCAGTAAATTCGACACTAGACCTAATTACCCTATAGTATGATTATGAAGTTAGGAATCGTTGGATGCGGTAAAATGGGATCCGCTCTTGTTAAAGGAGCGATCGAGAAAAATGCAATTGATGGCCAAAAAGTCATTGTGATTGATTTAATTCCCGAGTTAGCAGAAAAGCTTTCAGAAGATATCGGGGCCACGATTGCCAAATCTAATGATGAGTTAATCAATAATTCTGATGCCATCCTTTTGTGTGTTAAACCCCAAGACATGATTAGTCTCACCAATACATTTACCAAAGAGAGGAATTCCAAACTGTTCATCTCGATTGCTGCAGGAGTAAAAATTAGTAGTCTTGAAGAATCTCTTAAAAAAGAGGACAGAGTTATTCGGGTAATGCCGAATACTCCAGCAATGATTGGTCATGGCGCTTCTGCTCAATCAAGAGGCAAAAATGCAACAGAATCAGATTCAAAATTTGTTAATAAAGTTCTCACTGCTGTGGGAGTTGCCATTGAAGTGCCTGAAAAACAACTTGATGCTGTCACTGGACTAAGTGGGAGTGGACCGGCCTATATTTATACAGTTATAGAAGCCTTAGCTGATGGCGGCGTTTTGGTAGGACTACCGAAAGATAAATCTCTCATGCTAGCCGCAAAAACTGTAATTGGTGCCGCGGAAATGGTTCTTAACTCAGGTGAACATCCCGCAAAATTACGTGATCAGGTTGCCAGCCCGGGAGGAACCACTATTGCGGGTTTAGCTGCACTCGAATCTGGAAAGTTAAGATCGACTCTGATTGAGGCGGTAAAAGTTGCCACAAAGCGATCAGAAGAACTTGGATCTTGAATTGTTTACCCCTCGGTAATTAGAGGGCTTGGAGAATTAGTATTCTCTAATTTAAAGCCATATAGATTTGCAGCATTTTTCCCCAAAAACAATTCTTTATCAAATTCATCGATAGAATCATCTTCTCTAATAAAATCGAGGCTCTGACGATAAGTAAAATCAACCATCGTTCTCGGCCAATCTGACCCCCACATAAGTTTACTGTAACCAACTTCACTAGCTGCTTTCTTTATAGTCTCAAGCGCTTGGGTAAATGGATATCCTTCTGAACGATATAGCCAAATAATACCTCCACACTCCATGTAAACGTTCTCATGGTGACATAGATTGAGTTGCCCAGGCCAACCACCCCTGTTCGGCATTCCAAAATGTCCGATGGCAACTTTTAAATGAGGAAATTTTGAAAGAATTATTTCAAATTGAGGCACTTGAATTTCACCCTCAGAAAAATCAACAGCAAGAACATAACCCTCAGACTCCATTAATTCCCATAAAGGAAAAAAAACTTCGTCATTTAAATCAACTTTTCCTAAAAGGTGACCACCACACAGTTTTAGACCTCGAAAACCGCGTTCAAATAAATTTCTACTCTCAGACACAACCTCATCTCGGTTAAAAAAGTTTGGTAATGCATGAAAGAAAAACCTGCCAGGATAATTTCTTTGAACTGATAATAAATAGTCGTTCTGAGGCCCATCTAAATATTCCTGAACAACAACACCCGCTTGAACCCCCGAAGCATCAAACTCTCCAACTACATACTCCGCCAAAGCCTGACATTCTTTAAAAACTGCAGGCATTCCAAGCATTTTTTCTTCTCCAATACTTATCATTCCAGATTTCAAAGGTCGTACAGGGAACTCACCGTTTACAAGCCCATGGACCTTGTTCCAAATGTGCATATGTGCATCAATAACCATAAATTAAATCAAATGCTGGAGACGTTTAATATTTTTGATATAACATTAATAAATCAAAAATGAAATCTCCAATCTTCATATGCCTAGCACTATTTTTATTATCCTCGTCGCTTTGCATGTCTGAAGTAGATTTTGAAAGAGAGGTACGACCAATTTTAATCAATCACTGCATCAACTGTCATGGTGGTATTAAAGCAAAAGCAGGATTAAATTTCACAAATAAAGCTACTGTTTTTAGCAGGCTCGACTCGGGTGAAATTCCAGTGATCGCCAATCATTCAGATAAAAGCGAATTGATTCACCGAATCGTTTCAACTGAAGAATCTGAACAAATGCCTCCAGACAAAAGTTTAAATCAAAAGGAGATAAATACCCTTAAAGCTTGGATTAGTGAAGGTGCTAAGTGGCCAAAGCATTGGTCATATTCAACACTTCATGGAAAAACAGAAATGGGTGCAACGATCGATCAGATAATAGCATTTAAATTAAAAGAGATCGGACTAAATCAAAACAAAATTGCTAACAAGCGAACTCTTATTAGAAGATTGTCATTGGACTTGATAGGGCTACCTCCAAGCAAAATCGAAATAAACAACTTTCTAAATAATAGATCAAAGCATGCATACAAAGAGTTGGTTCAACGATTAATGGAATCCAAACATTTCGGAGAACGTTGGGGAAGACACTGGTTAGACAGCGCGAGATACGCTGATTCTGATGGTTACGAAAAAGACAACACAAGACCTAATGCATGGATCTGGCGAAGCTGGGTGATTAAATCAATCAATAATGATATGCCATTCGACCAATTTACAGCTCAACAGATTTCTGGTGATCTTGAAAAAAATACAAAACCGAACCAAGTTTTAGCCACGGCTTTCCACAGACAAACGCTTTACAATCGGGAGGGCGGCGTTGACCCGGAAGAAGATAGAACTAAAAGGACAATTGATAGAGCAAATACAACTGCTCTTGTTTGGCTTGGCCTGACTCTTGAATGCGCTCAATGTCATGATCACCCTTATGACCCCCTAACACAAAAAGAATTTTATGAATTCTATTCTTTTTTTAATAACATGACCGAATCTGAAATGGATTACAAAAGTGAATTTTCAGAGAAAAAAACTAAAGTCAGGGTGATACGAGAGAAAAAAAGAGAAACTTTTATTTTTCGCAGAGGCGATTTTCTCCAACCTGTTAAAAACGTTAAAATATCACAGAAAGTTCCCAATTATCTAACACAAATCAATTCAAATAAACCTAGTGAATGGAATAGATCTGACCTTGGCAATTGGCTTGTTAACGCTCAAAACCCATTGTCGGCAAGAGTTTTTGTAAATGACGTTTGGACTAAACTATTTGGCACAAGTCTTGTTCAAATAAAATCAGATTTTGGCACTAGGTCAAAACCTCCAATACAGCTTCATCTTCTTGATCATCTTGCAGAAAAGATCATCGACTTTAATTGGAGCAGAAAGAAAATCATTGAGTACATAGTTAATTCGAACACTTACAAACAATCTTCTGAACGTACAGAAGAAGCAGACAAAAAAGATCTACAAAATAATTATTATCACAGACAAAATCGTTTCAGAGTCGAAGGCGAAATTATAAGGGATATATTCTTGTCTTCATCAGGACTAATAAAGCATAAAATAGGCGGACCCAGCGTATTCCCACCCGTACCTGATGGGGTAGCCGAACAGAGTTTTGCTGGTAACTTCAAATGGAAAACTAGTAAGGGAGATGACAGATACAGACGTGGAATGTATACATTTTTTAAACGCACTGCACCAGACCCCAATCTGATTACTTTTGATTGTCCTGACGCAAATGTCTCAATTACAAGGCGTAATATTTCAAACAATCCCATAATTGCATTAGCAACTTTGGGTAATGAAGTTTTTCATGAAGCAGCCCAAGCATTAGCAAAAAGAATTGTTGAAACTCAGCTAAATTCTGTGGATGAAAAACGAATAGTCGAAGCCTTCATTTTATGTACCTCGAGAATGCCCGAACCTTATGAAATCGATGAAGTGATGGCTCTTCTGAAAAAAAGCAGAGATTACTATTCAGAAAATGTAGAAGAAGCAAAAAAAATGATCGGAATACATTCTATTGATAATTTCAAACCTTCCGATCTAGCACCTTGGGTCAGTGTATCAAGAATCATACTGAACCTTGATGAGACCATTACTAGAGAATAAACAATTAAATCTTATGCAAGAAAACTTAAGAAGAGATTTTTTAACCAGTTCTGCCTCAGGAATTGGAGGAATCGCACTTAGTCATTTACTCAGTCAGGAAATTTTTGCTGAGACAAATCCCAATAAAAGCCCTCATTTTTCACCAAAAGCAAAGAATTGTATTTTCATATTTATGGCTGGTGCGCCATCACAACTAGATCTCTTTGATTACAAACCCAAACTGAATGAGCTTGATGGAAAAAAAATGAACTCTGAATTACTAAAAGGTAAGCGATTCGCTTTCCTACAAAAGGATTCAGCTGTTCTAATGGGCTCTCCAAGAAAATTTTCACAACACGGACAATCCGGAATGTGGTTTTCAGATTTAGTTCCAAATTTAGCAAAGTGTTCTGATGATTTATGCATGATTCGCTCAATGCATACGGATCAATTCAATCACCACCCAGGCCAATTACAAATGCAATGCGGTGAGGCTAAATTTGGAATTCCATCAACCGGTTCGTGGATTAATTATGGTTTAGGTTCAGAAAATCAAAATCTTCCAGGCTATATTGTACTAACAGCAGGGAGAGGTTCCAGTGGCGGCGCCACTCTATGGCAAAATGGATTCTTACCCTCAAACTATGCAGGAGTTCAATTCAGAAATGGCAATTCTCCCCTATTAAATTTAACAAACCCAAGGGGACTCCCGGTCGAACTTCAAAGATCTGGATTGGAAACTTTGAGAAACTTGAATCAAAAACATTTTTCGAGAACTCAAGACCCTGAAATAATAAGCAGAATCGAAAATTATGAACTGGCTTTTAGGATGCAGTCTGCTGCCCCTGAGTTAGTTGATCTTTCAAATGAAAATTCAAAAACATTAGATAATTACGGAGTAAATAGAAATTTACCCAAAGAGGGAGGAGGAAGAGGGAAAGGAAATGGAAATACCTATGCAGACTTTTCGAGGAACTGCTTACTGGCAAGAAGAATGGTAGAACGAGGTGTCCGATTTGTTAATATTATTCACGCCTCTTGGGACCACCATTCTAACCTTGATCCTGAAATCAGTTTCAATGCAAGAATGTCTGATCAGCCGATCTCAGCATTAATTAATGACTTAAAAGAAAGAGGTTTATTGGATGAGACGCTTGTTGTGTGGGCAGGAGAATTTGGTAGAACCCCACTAGGAGAAAATCGTCCTGGGAGAAAAGCTAATACAGGTCGAGATCATCATCCGAATGCGTTTACAATACTAATGGCAGGTGGAGGTGTTCGCGGAGGATTAACCTATGGGAGCACTGACGAAATTGGTTGGAATCCAGAGGAAAATCCAGTACATGTTAATGACTTCCAAGCCACTCTACTTCATCTTTTTGGCCTTGATCATGAAAAACTAACTTATAATCATGCTGGAACCGAAAAAAGACTGACGAGCATAACTCGAAAGTCTCGAGTCATTACCGATATTCTGGCCTAATTAGATTATTTCAAAACTTAAGGCAGATTAATTTTATGATACAGCACTTGATAAAGCCTTATCAAGATCTGCAATAATGTCATCAATGTGCTCAATCCCAACCGAAAGCCTAATCAATTCTGGTGTAATACCACCTGCAGCTTGTTGCTCTTCATTTAATTGAGAGTGAGTTGTTGTCGCAGGATGTATCGCTAGACTCTTGGCATCACCAACATTAGCAAGGTGAGAGAAAAGCTCACAACTCTCGATAAATTTTTGGCCAGCTTCTGCCCCTCCCTTGATTCCAAAAACAACCATTGAGCCACCTTTACCATTTAGGTATTTATTATTTTTTTCAAATTCAGGATCAGATTCAAGACCAGGAAAGCGAACCCATTCGACAGACTCGTGATCAGATAAATGCTGAGCAACTAGTTTTGCATTGCTACAATGACGTTCCATTCTCAATGGCAAAGTCTCTATTCCTTGTAAAAACATCCAAGCATTATCTGGAGCAATACAAGCACCAAGGTTTCTTAGAGGAACTGTCCTCATTCTAAGAATGTAAGCTAATGGAGCTAGCATATCCGGTAAATCATGCCCCCATCTGAGTCCATGATAAGATGTATCAGGCTGATCAAACAGAGGGTGCTGGCCTGCAGACCAGTCGAAACGTCCGCTATCAACAACGATTCCACCTATACCTGTTCCATGACCACCAAACCATTTTGTAAGGGAATGAACAACAATGTCGGCTCCGTGAGCCAAAGGATTGGTAAGGTAAGGAGTTGAAAAAGTTGAGTCCACAATTAAAGGGACGCCACACTCTTTAGCATGGGCAGAAATTGCTTCTAAATCGGCCACCTCAAGAGCAGGATTAGAAACCGTTTCAGTGAAAAAAGCACGGGTTTTTTCATCAGCAGCAGCAGCAAAATTACTTGGGTCTTGTGAGTCTACGAATCTCACTTCAATACCTAGAGAAGGAAGAATATCATTAAATTGAGTGTAGGACCCACCGTATAGATTTCTTGCTGAAACGATATTATCCCCAGCTGAAGCCAAATTAATGATCGAATAAAAAACGCCACTTGTTCCTGATGCTAAACCAAGACCTGCCATTTCATGAGCACCCTCAAGCAATGCCACTCTCTTCTCGAGTACATCTGTGGTTGGATTCATCAAGCGTGTGTAAATATTACCAAGCTCTTTAAGCGCAAATAAATTTGCTGCATGTTCTGTTGAGTCGAACACAAATGAAGAAGTTCTGTGAATTGAGACAGCGCGTGCCTTTGTTGATGGATCAGGTGTATGTCCTCCGTGTAAGCAAAGAGTATCGAGTTTCATGGGCGCGAGAATTACTCCAAAAACTCATTTAAGACAAGCTTAACCGTAAATTTTGACAAAATAATTACAACATTTCCCAGTAATGGACTAAAATGATAAAAAATTCGTATTCTTAATCTTTTTAGAGGAAGTATTATTAGATAGTATTTTAAAAGCCGGGATATCCTATCCAAATTCTAAGAAATCATTATAATAACTCAAAAATTAGAAATGAAATTATCTCAATTAGCAATCTTTATGGGTTTGTCATTTGCTCTAGGCATCGGAGTAATGGCGATTTTTCAATCAGATGATAAAAATCAAAAGACTGCCAGCACTGAACCTCCTCAAAAAAAGGTCTCTCAAAAAACCAATGATTTAACAAATAGCTCTAAAACTAATATAGCAAACGGCCTATCCAATTCACCTAAAACAACAAAGCCTAAAATTGTTGAAATCGAAAACAATGATGAGGATGAAGAACCTGCTGGACCTGAGGAAGCCTTTGCAAAACTCCTTAATAGTCCCGAAGCAAGAAGCCTAATGAAAGGTTTCGCGGGAGCCATGAGCAGGGGTGCAGATAGAATGATTGCTGCAGAAATGGAAAGCCAAAAAGAGAAACTTGATTTAACCGATGCTCAAGTTGATTCCATCAAAGAAAAAATGGTTACAATGATTCAAGAAGAAACCAAACGTTTTCAAAGTGACTTAGATGATGATAACCGGTCGTTTGCAGAAATCATGCAATCACAAGGAGATTTTTGGGAAAAGAATGAACCTAAAATAAATGCTCTTCTGAAGGAAGAACTCACTGATGAGCAATTCGCAAATTATGAAAGAAATGAACTCGTTGAAAAAACTGAAGGGATTCAGAGACGAGCTAATTGGGAACTTGAACGAATGAATTCATTAGATTTATCTGAAGAACAAGAGGATCAAATTTTTGGAATCCTTGTACAAAAGTCCTCACAGTTTGATGAGGCCATGGAAATTGAGGGCATTTCTGCAGAGCTTCCTGAGGCAGCAAGGTCTGATGAGGTATCAAAAGAAGACGCAATACGATCTATTTTAAACCCTGATCAACTGGAGAAATATAATGAAAGAGTTGAAAAAGGAGGCTTTGGAAGAGGTCGAGGTCGAGGACCTTGGGGAAGAGGCTTTGGAAGATAATTTAGAAAAACACCTTAATCGCTAGAATAGCGACGATATTCGTTACTTTAATCATTGGATTGATCGCAGGTCCTGAGGTGTCCTTGTATGGATCTCCAACGGTGTCACCAGTAATTGAAGCAGCATGAGCTTCTGATCCTTTACCTCCATAAGCACCATCCTCAATCATTTTTTTCGCATTATCCCATGCACCACCCGCGGCGGTCATGGATAAGCCGATAAAAAGCCCTGTAACGATTGTTCCTACAAGAACCCCTCCCAACGCGGTATATCCGAGTTCAGGAATCGCAGAAACCACGACGACAATGACGACAGGGAGTATCGCCGGAATAATCATTTCTCGTAGAGCCGATTTGGTAACAATATCAACACATTTTGCATATTCTGGCTCATCTTTCCCATCCATAATGCCAGGACGCTCACTGATCTGGCGCCTCACTTCGGATACCACTGCACCAGCAGCTCTGCCAACTGCATCCATGCTCAAAGCAGTGAAGATGAAAGGCAAAAGCCCACCAATAAACATGCCAATAATGACTTTGGGGTCTTTAAGAGAAAAAGGCACATCATCAACTCCAAGATGCACTTGAAGCTCAAGAAAATATGAACCAAATAAAACCAGTGCGGCAACTCCCGCGGAAGCAATGGCGTACCCTTTCGTTACAGCTTTCATGGTATTGCCGACGGCATCCAATGCATCAGTCCTTTCTCGAACTATAGAAGGCAAGTCAGCCATCACCGCTATTCCTCCAGCGTTATCTGTGATTGGACCAAATGCGTCTAATGAAACAATAATTCCAGCTAGAGCTAGCATTGCCATAACCGCAATTGAAATCCCATAAAGACCAGCAAGAGAATGACTAATCCAAATTGCTACACAGATAAGAGCCACCGGCAACCCTGTCGCCATGTTTCCAACCCCAAGACCAGCGATAATGTTTGTTGCATGACCTGTCTGTGATGCCTTTGCAATCTTATTAACGGGAGGATATTTTGTTGCGGTGTAGTAATTTGTTATTAGCACAATTGCAAAAGTCATGACAATTCCAACCACTGAGCACCAAAAAAGATCAGTTCCTGAATAAGAACCATTAGTCATCACCAACCCATCCTCGGGTGTTATCCATTGACACAAAGGCCAATAAACAATTGCTGAAAAGATTGATGCAATAAATACTCCCTCCATCAATAAACGAGATGCATTTCCTTTTCTAAAATTAACCCATATAACACCTAGAATGGAGCCCACTATAGCTACTCCACCTAACAAAAATGGTAGAGCAAGAGCAACTTCTCTCATTTCAGCACCATTAGTGCTTAAAGTTCCAAGAAGAAGCGCACCAATCAAACTTACGGCATATGTTTCAAAAACGTCTGCCGCCATTCCTGCACAGTCACCAACGTTATCACCAACGTTATCTGCTATCGTCGCAGGGTTCCTAGGATCATCTTCATCTAAGCCTTGTTCTATTTTACCTACTAAATCTGCACCGACGTCAGCAGCTTTAGTATAAATTCCACCCCCAAGACGTGCAAAAACACTAATGAGACTTGCGCCAAGGGCTAGGCCAACCAGACTATCAACAATAACTTTTCCTCTATCAGAACTACCCTCAGGAATAATTGTTCCCATAACGATATAAAATATCCCCACTGAAACTAACGCTAGACCAACAACGAGCAAACCGGTTACCGCGCCGCCATTAAAGGCAACATTTAGAGCTTTGTGCTCATCATCAACCGCGGCTTGCGTTGTTCGTACGTTTGCCATCACCGCAATCTTCATGCCTATGTATCCTGCAGCTAAGGAACAAACGGCACCAATAAGAAATCCAATGGGCATTGAAGGGTGAACCTTTCCTGCTTGAGACATAAGAAAAAGTATTAGTGCAAGGCCCACTGAAATGAGGCTGATTGTTTTGACTTGTCGATTAAGGTAGGCCTTCGCTCCATCTTGAATGGCAGTGGAAACCTTTATCATAAGTTGAGTTCCAACCGAATGATTAGTAACAATTCTAATCAAGTAGATTGCAACAACTAGACCAACAGCTCCCATAACAAGGGACAAAGTAATGCCGTTGGAACTCAAAAAATTAGCAAGGTTTGGTAACATCAATTTAAACAATGATTAATCTTTAATTAACCTATCATTAGCCTTTTTCAATAATCTACTTGTAAAAGGTTTACACTTTTTTAGGGGGCAGGTGTATGATCCTTGCCGGATTAAATATTTAGGTTATCTTAATATTTAATTATTCCATAAATAATCACCGTTGTACGCTAGTTTCAAAAATAGTCTCTTCCCATTACTTGTAGCTATTATTTTTATAATAGCGTCTGACACATTGGCAGCAAAAACAGTCATTATTGATGCTGGTCACGGAGGTAAGGACAAAGGGGCTTATTGGTATGGTATATCAGAAAAAACACTCACTTTAGATGTGGCAAAAAAAGTCGAAGCTCTCTTGAAACAAAAAAACATTAAGGTTCTCATGACAAGAAGGGCGGATCAATATGTCTCAATACAAGATCGCGCCTCAATTGCAAACAAACACAAAAATGCAATCTTCGTGAGTATTCATTTCAATGCTCACACCAATTCAAGCGTTAAAGGAATTGAAACTTTCTACATTAGCTCCAAGGGAAAGAAATTAGCTAGCAGTATACAAAGTCGTTTAGCTAAGCGAATTAAAACCAGAGACAGAGGGAGTAAAAAATATCACTATGCGGTTCTTACAAAAACAAAAGGAGTTGCCGCACTCGTTGAGTGTGGGTTTATAAGTAATCGATGGGAGGGTAATCGCTGCTCTTCAACATGGTATAAAGATATTCTCGCACAAGAAATCTCAGATGGCATTGCGGCATATTGTAACAATAGTTAACAGTGGATAAATTGATTAAATAATATAAAATTAACAAAATGGGAGATAATACAGAAATACACTTGTATGTAATCATGTGGCCAAACTACGCGCTAGTTGCGTCAAATTTGCCACCTGAAGAGTTTGGAAAACATTATACACTGGGAAGTTCGCGTTATTTTCATGGACAAGTAGTCTTTGCCGAAATTGATCCAAACTATCGTCATGAATTCTTGAATATCGATAAATATATTAGTGAGGTTAAGCCAGANGCTTCTGGTGCACCAAAGAGGACTAAATTCATCGCAACTTATAGAGTTTTAGAACACATAGATCTTGAAGCTTTTAGAGAACTTCACATCACTTCAACGATGGGCAAAGTTCTTACTCTTAAAAGTGCGCCTTATGAAAAAGAACATGATCAAGGTTATTTGCGAACTTTTCAAGAACTTGCCCCAATGAGGGCCATTGTACTTTCTTGGATGACCCCCCCTGATTTTGGAGAACTCATAACCGATCCTGATCAGCCTAAGTCTGCACCAAAAGTTTTATTCAATCAGATTGACTTCGATATTGATGACTTTCTAACAAAATTGGAATCCGATCCATTTCATAAATCTCCAATACCAAACGTTCATGCTCATAAACTTAGAGAGCAAATAATGGAAGCAAAGGCTAAGCCAGAAAAAGGCCTAAAAGGCATTAGTTTAGATGCGGCTTTTGGAAGAATTCCTTTCACCCAACATCGAACTGGATTTTGGATCGCTCATCATAAAGAATTGCTTTATTACCCTATCCCTTCTCTAGAAGAACTTAAAGAAGAGCACTGGGAATGGTTTAAATCTCTTGATTGACAGATAATCACCTAACTAGTGATCGGAGACTTTTGCTCCCTTGGGTTGACCTATAGAATTTAATAGATCCTCGAACCATTTTTGATCAATATCAAATGGCTTACCTCCAGCTATTCTATCAAAATCAATTACAGACATTTTACCATCACTATCATCATCTAAGCCTGCAACACCACTCGTACCATTAAGAGCAGCATTCGCAGCACAGGCAGCGCTTTCCTTGATGAGCTCTAAATCTTGTGCATTAGGTTTTGCAGAACGCGCAAAATAACCGCTCTTTTGAACCAACACTTTATCTGCGGATAGAGAGTCTTTTAATTTTTTTGCAAACCATTTTCCTGGATTCAATTCATCGAGCCTGACATGACCAAAGGCATCTCTTCTTAGTTCCTCACCCGCAGATTCCTTCTCTTTGATTATGGCATCAGTACCAGCTCCTTCACTGAGAAAAAGATTAACACAATCATGCTCATCCATCTGTTTACTTAATCGATTCAATTCAGAATCTAAATCTAGTTCCATTTCAGGAATCCATACTGCATGAACATCCCATCGCTCACGACAGATATTAATTTCAGGTAACCATTTATAATCATCAAGAGATTTCCTATAATCACTAGCTGCGGCTGCAGTTAACCAACCACAATGCCTTCCCATAACTTCGTGAATAATCAGCTGTCGAGTGCTTGTTGTATTTTCATTAGCTACGTTTTCAAAAAATAATGCGCTTTGTTCGGCAGCCGTCCAAGCTCCAAGAGTTTGAGAAATAGGAAATACATCATTATCAACAGTTTTTGGAAGCCCTACGACAGTTAAACCGTATCCATTTTCTTCAAGATACTTAGCAAGATCTGCCGCAGTTGTGTTTGTATCATCACCTCCAATGGTGTGAAGAATATCAATATCATCTTTTTTCAGTTGCTCCGCAGCAACATGAAGAGGGTCCTCGCCTTCCTGTACTAGTCCACGCTTAGTACAATCTTCTACATTAGTCAGCTTAACTCTGCTGTTACCAATAGCACTGCCGCCAAATCCAAAAAGAATCTGATAATTTTTTTTGACCTCATCACCTAACTTTATTGATTTTCCAGTAAGTAGGCCTTGATAGCCATTTAAATACCCACTGAGCTCAGCATCAGGTAAAAGCTTATTGTATTGCTCGATAAGAGCTCCAATAGATGAGGACAGACAAGGTGCAATTCCTCCTGCGGTTAAAAAAGCAATTTTTTTGGACATGATGATATTTTTGTTAATTTTTCCTAAAATAGGTCAGAAAATGAGTCCAGATTAGCGCTCTTTTTGCTCTTCGCAAGCATATGAATGTTCCTACCCTTGACTGGAGAGCTTCCAAACTCTAGATTCGCCGCCGTTATGCCTATAGCTACCCCATCTCAATTTGCCGCCATGCTAGATGCCGCCCAGGAGGGTGGATACGCTTATCCAGCTATTAATTGTTCAAGCATTACCACGCTTAATGCAGCTCTGAAGGGTTTTGCAGACAATAAATCTGATGGAATTATTCAATTTTCAACTGGAGCAGGTCAATTTGCATCAGGCCTAAATCACAAAAATGCAACAAAAGGAACTATCATATTGGCCGAAGCTGCACACGCGCTCGCAGAACAATATGATGTTTTGATCGGTCTTAACACTGACCATTGTCAGCCTCAAGTTGCAGAGTCATTTTTGGATCCACTCATAGAAGCGACTGCAGCGAGAAGAGCTAAGGGCGAAAATAACCTATTCCAAAATCATATGTTAGACGCCTCAATACTGCCCTTGGAGGAAAATATGGCAATCTCTCAAACCTATCTTAAAAAGTGTGCTGAAAATGAAATCATATTAGAAGTTGAAGCTGGAGTAGTGGGTGGTGAAGAGGATGGAGCTGCTGGATCAGAGGACACTCCAGATGAAGATCTTTATACCACTCCAGAGGACATGGTCGCAGTGCATGAGGCTTTAGCCGATCTTGGAAGATTTACATTTGCGGCAACTTTTGGAAATGTTCATGGCCACTACAAGCCTGGCGCAGTAAAGCTAAAACCAGAAATCCTCAAGGAAGGTCAAGCAGCTGTTCAAGAGAAGTACGGATCTGAATCAGAGTTCGATCTTGTTTTCCATGGGGGGTCAGGAAGTTTGCTATCTGAAATCAGAGAAACTCTAGACTATGGTGTTGTTAAAATGAATGTTGATACTGACACTCAATACTCTTTCACTAGGCCAATCGCTGGTCACATGTTACAGAACTATGACGGCGTCTTAAAAGTTGATGGCGAAATTGGTAATAAGAAAGTATATGACCCGCGCGCATACTTAAAAGCTGGTGAGCAGTCAATGTCGGAAAGAGTTGGTCAAGCCTGTGACGATCTTCTGTCAGTTGATAAAACTATCATTTCACAAGTTTAATATTTATTTAAAAAATAAAAGATGGACGAATCGGCACATTTCGCCGGCCTCGACATTGGTGGAACAACGGTAAAAGCCGCTCTGCTCAATGGTACCGGTAGACAAATCGGTGAAGGCGTTGAGTTGCGATCTCACGGAAGTGAAGGTTACAGAGCTACGTTCAAGCAATTGCATCTTGCTCTAGAAACAATCTGCTCAGAAAATTCAGTGGATCTCTCCACAATCTCTGCAGTAGGCATTGATGTCCCTGCTCCATCTTCTAATGGCGTCATTTGGGGACAAGCTAACCTCAACGAAGATTGGGTTGGAACTAATATTAGAGAGGAATTCTCCAAAGAAATACACAGGCCCTGCTATATGACAAATGATGGAAACGCAGCTGCATACGGGGAATGGATTCTTCGTCCAGGTCATGATGGTCCATTATTATTTGTCGCTCCTGGAACTGGCCTTGGAGGAGGTTTTGTTCTTGGCAAAGGCCAATTATATGAGGGTTGTAATGGATTAGCAATGGAGTTAGGAGCCATATCAGTTCCTTTTAGAGAGGAAGATGGAAGCTTACCGGAATGTGCGGGTAAAGGGCCTGGATCTCTCGAGGCTTGGGTCTCTTTGGTAGCGCTTAGAAGAAGGTTAGAAATAGAACTGGCCAAAGAAGAAAATCACGATCACCCACTCGCAAAACAAGACATTCCTATTAAAGAGAAAGCTTTCCAGTTAAGAGATTTTTGTGAAAAAGAGGACCCCCTCGCCCGTCATATCTTCAAACAACAGGCACACATCTTAGGATGGGCAATGGGCGATCAAGCTAGCGAATTAGATCCCGGACTAATTGTGATTGGTGGCGGCCTCGCTGAGACAAGCTTTAGAGACTGGTACCTTGATCATGTACGCGCTGGATTCGAAGAAAGGGCACCTGCATTCTACGTTAATTCACCAATACCTCCACACGGGGTAACGACTAGATTTGACTGGGCAGTCGGAGGAGATTATGCAGCCGCCATCGGAGTTGCTCACAAAGCAATGGAGATCGCATAATTAAACTTACTAAATAAGGTCACCAATCCCCTTTAAATCTTTCAAACATTCGATTGAATTTTTCATCCTCTTTTTCGGACCATTTGACTCTAGTTTTAGTCCATTTTTCAGACAATCTATCTGAAAACCCCCTAAGTCCTTTTTTTTCACCCACACTGGGAAAATCATAAGCCATCTTCGATGACTTACAGGCGGAGCAAAATGCGTAGATTATGAAAACTAAAAAGAAATTTCTAATTAATTTCATAGCTTTGTAAAATTAAAGTTAAGAAATAATCAAACCTCCCAACCTTTTCTATATGGTCGCTTAATCAATTCCTCAGCCTCAGGGGCATTGGTTGCCTTTAGATTAATACCATCCCAAGCAATTCTTTTTCCTAACCTAACTGCCAAATTTCCGAGTAAAACAGTCTCAGTAAAGGGGCCAGAATAGGCAAAACCTGAAAGTGGTTCAGAACCAACTCCACGAATGGCATCAACCCATTCCTGG
Source organism: Verrucomicrobiales bacterium (assembly GCA_002696885.1). Lineage (GTDB taxonomy): Bacteria > Verrucomicrobiota > Verrucomicrobiia > Verrucomicrobiales > DEV007 > EC70. Next base: position 29,951 of record NZSO01000046.1, read on the forward strand.
TCCTCATTTTTAACTCTTGGAATAGTCTTCTCCGGATTCACATTATCCAGTAAACCCTCGGGCGATGTTTTCCATTTGGTGCTATTTCTGTTAAAAAGAAACTTCCCTTTTTCACCAATAATAATGAGATCAAATTTCTTTGCGTTTTGGGAATTTACGATAGTCCCCTCAAAGACTGACTCCTCAGGCATATAACCACCATCATACCAAACAAATGGCATTTTATGGTTATATTTACCTTCCGGGAAAGTATAAGTGACGATGGATTTATTGGGACCGCACTCCAACGAGTTACCATTTTGCTTAGCTTCCACTGATGTCGGATATTTCAAGTCAAGCGCCCAGAAAGGCATGTCCATAATATGGCAACCCATATCTCCCAAAGCCCCAGTTCCAAAATCCCACCAGCCCCTCCATTTGAATGGCGCATACCCAGAATTGTATGGTCTCATCGGAGCTGGCCCAATCCATAGATCCCAATCCATATTTTTAGGAACTTCCTGGGCAGTTAATTTTTTCTCTAATCCTTGAGGCCATATGGGACGGTTTGTCCAAGCATGAACTTCTTTAACTTTTCCAATAACCCCAGAACGAATTAATTCAACAGCTCGACGGATAGGTTCACCAGCATGAGCCTGATTTCCCATTTGTGTTACAACTTTAGCCTTCCTAGCTTCATTAGCTAGTTTTCTCGCTTCCCAAATCGAATGCGTCAACGGCTTTTGAACATAAGTATGTTTACCCATTTGAACAGCTCGTAAGGCTGCATGAAAATGCATGTGATCTGGAGTTGAAACAGTAACGGCATCAATACTCTTACCTAATTCATCAAATAATTTTCGGTAATCGGTATACCCTTTGGAGCCAGGATATTTTTTGACAGCCTGATTTAATCGCCCAGCATCAACGTCACACAATCCAACAACCTCAGCACCTGCATCACGAGCTCCGGCTATATCACTAGAGCCCTTACCACCAGCTCCAATGCCAGCTAATGCCACTCTTTCATTTGCGCCAAAAACACGGCTAGGAACAACTTGAAATCCAAGCGTTCCAATCGAAGCAGATTTAATAAATTTTCTTCTAGAATAATTATTCATTATTTTGTTGGTAAAAAAGAATTAATAAAAGCCTATCATGAAGGATGTTAATGATAATCTCAACAATCAATATCACTTAGTAGGAAAGAGTATCTTTGCAAATCTTCGGGGTTATCCACATCATCCAACTCCTCAATTAAAGAGTAAGAGATTTGATTCATCTCTGCGATGTTTAAACTTTTATTGAGGACATGGTTTGTGCTCCAGGGAACATCATGAAAAACAATAGACGCTTTAGGATTATTCATTCCAACAAGATAATACCCACCATCTAAACAAGGACCAAAAACAAGCTCTCTTTTATCATTTAGGGATATAAATCCTGTCAATATTTGTTTATCAGTCATGCTGACACAGTCAGAACCAATGGCCAAAACCCTTTGAAAGCGCAGTGAGAAAGATTTGTTAAAGATAAATTTCAATTTATCTCCTAAATCACCCTCTATTTGAGGATAAAAAAGGTGGTTACTAAAATTTGTTACATTTAGAGTTCCGAGCTCATTTTTGATCCATTTTTCAACTTCATTGCCCTTTGATAATGGGTCATAGTACCAACAGATCTTTAAACCATCATCAAATATGGGAGAAATGTTCCTAATTATTGCTGAAACCATTCGTCTGTAGATATTTGCGGCCTCGGGATAACCTATAACTCTACCAATACGGGTTTTTACCCTACCAGCTTCAGGCCATTTAAGGAAAATAATGAGTAAATCAGTCAAATTATATTAGAGATATTAATTATTATAAATATAAGATATTTTTTGATTATTAACTATTTTTCGCGTAAAATTTATAAATATTAAACTTTTTTTTAGTGATTTTATAAAACTTTTAAAATTTTTATGGCCAAAAATAGACGTAAGCAAAAAAAGGAATTTGAGATTTCTAATTCTCACCTCATCAGCTTCGGCTTGATAGGCTTCGGTGTCATTTATTTGCTCTCTTTGATTTCATTTTCTTTAAATGATCTCCCAACTTGGGTGCCTTTTAGCCACACTACAAATCCAACAAGACCAGCAACTAACTTTATTGGCCCTCCAGGTGCCGTCTGGGCGGGTATTTCATTCTACACGTTTGGCATTACGAGTTACTTAATTCCGGTCATGTTAATTTGGCTAGGATCCAAAAGATTATTCAAATTGGAAAATCTATCAAAATTTGAACTTATTGGATTCGCACTATTTCTCGTATCTGGGTCTTGCCTCCTTCATTATCAAAATTGGTTTCTTCAAACTGGCCACTTCAATATATCTGGAACAGGCGGTATCATCGGTGAATTCTTTGGCGAAAAACTAACCAGCATGACAGGAAATGTGGGTTCTTCTTTAATCATGCTAACTGCCTATTGCTCCGGGGGCATGTTGATCACCAAAGTTCACCCATCCCAAATTATTAGAACCGGAATTCAATCCATGAAGTCCTTTAACGAGTGGCGAGAAAATAGGATCTATTCAAAAGCTGATGAAACTAAAAGGTTACTGATTCAGAAAAAGAAACTCGAAAAAGAGCACCGTAAAATAGAAAAGAAAATTGGAAAAACTCAAAATGATTCTGACCAGGATCTGCTCTCAGATTCAATTGAGAGTGGAATTGAAGTTGAAAGTGACATCAAGTCTGTTGATGAAGTAGAGGAAATCATTGAGCCAGAATCCGAAGAAAATCCGAAGGAAATTACTGAACCAAAAATCTTTGATGCT
>NZSO01000047.1 GCA_002696885.1 Verrucomicrobiales bacterium
CCTCTGATCTTTTTAACCACTGGAGAAGAGTAACTTGCACCCCAATAATCTTTGTAATTCCAGATTTCTTTTCCAGTCTTCCGGTCAAATGCTGCAACACAAACACCCTTTTCTTTACTGTCCTCAGCTCCTCCCACATTAACCAAAACAAGATCTTTCCATACAAAAGGTGCAGGACCATAACCGAAAAAACCCAATTCGTGTCCATACTCTTTCTGTAAATCAATATGCCATAACTCTTTACCTGTGCCAATTTCAATGGCCCTTAACTGAGCTGTAACACCAGCCAAAATGAGAATATCTTTATCTAGGACAGGAGACGCTCTAGGCCCATTAGAATAACCAAAACGGTCTCGGTATTTTACAGCGTACTTAAAATCCCATAATAATTTACCACTTTCAGGATCTCTGCATTCAAGTCGTTCATGACCATCAGCTAGGTCAAAACTAAAAAGTTTACCGTTAGCTATAGTAGGAGCTGCATAGGTATCACCTCGCTTCAACTCCCAAACTAATTTGGGTCCGTCTTTACCCCAACTTTTCAGCAAATTATTTTCTCTAGAAGTTCCGTCGTTATGAGGCCCTAGAAATCGAGGCCAGTCCTCTATAATTGTATTCTGAGATAATGATTTAGGTTTATCATGAAATATAAGCCTTTCATCTGAAAGACTATTGCCAATGAAAAACAGAGAAATAAAAAGGCTAAAATAAAAAATCATTAGATTTATTCTTCAAATTCCACTCAAACAATCAAGTAGGTAAGCTTGCAAGTCTAGACTGAAGGGTTCATTCTTGCATCAGTGAAAGCAATTATTTGTAATAAGCCCAGAGAATTCGAAAAAATTGAATTGCAAGATCCAACTCCAGTGGATGGAGAGGTAATAGTGAAGATAAAAAAAATTGGCATCTGTGGCACTGATTATCATGCCTATAATGGGAGGCAGCCGTTTTTTACTTATCCAAGAATTCTCGGACATGAATTAGCAGGCGAAGTTGTTGAGGGTAACGAGAAATTTAAAGCAGGTGAAGCCGTTGTTCCAATTCCATACCTTCATTGTGGTAAATGCAAAACTTGTCTTGGTGGAAAAACAAATTGTTGCCCACAAATAAAAACAATGGGGGTTCATGTTGATGGAGGCATGAGGGAATTTACTTCAGTACCCTCGACCAACCTTGTCAAAGCGCATGACCTGACAGATGAAAAAATTGCGACCGTTGAATGTTTTTCAATAGGAGCGCATGCCGTTCGAAGATCAGAGATAAAGGAAAATCAATGGGCTGCTGTTGTGGGGACTGGCCCAATAGGAATCGGAACGTTGCACTTTGCGAAACTAGCAGGAGCCAAAACAATAGCCATTGATATTAATGAGGAAAGACTCAACCATTGCCGTGAGGTCTTGGGCGTTGATCATTGCGTCAACGCACTTCAAAATCCCGTTGAAGCTTTAAATGACATTACAAAGGGAGAACTTCCAGACGCAGTTTTTGAAGCCACTGGTGTTCCTAGCGCAATGGAAAACGCGTTTAATTATGTTGGTCATGGAGGACGATTAATACTTGTGAGCATCGTTAAAGGGAAAATTGCATTTGAAGATCCGTTATTTCATTCCAGAGAAATGACAGTGATGAGTAGTCGCAATGCGACCGAAAAGGATTTTATAAATGTCATGAACGCTCTGAGAAATCAGGATATTAATGTGGAGGCATTTATTACTCATCGATGTGATTTTGATGAACTCACCTCATGCTTTGAAACTTGGAGTCTTCCAGAATCAAAAGTGATCAAGGGTATCGTAAGCTTTTGATCCAAATTGGAGTGACTTCTAATTATTGCGCTAATAAGCACGATTTGAGTAAGGAAAACCCATAGATTTTGACTCCCAAATAGTTTTTCAATCGTCAAAAACCATTCAGAATTCCGCAAATCATAAAAAAATAGCTTACTTTTAGCTATAATAATGACTTTTACTCCACTTTATCTATGGAAAATCATCATTATTGAGGATATATTACGCATCCCACTTTAATAAGGAGCTTCAGAATTCTGAATCCCCTCTATCCTCATTTTTATGCCCCCTTCGTCAAAACCGGTAACGGCAGGTGAGCCTAATCAGGCCTCTCCTGTAATGCCACGTTTTCAAGTTGATGCCGGACCATCAAGAAAAGAGGTCAAAGATAAAATCATTGAACGATTTGAGCAAAAATACATTATTCACCCAGCTCTTGTCCCCAAAATCAGAGAATACATAAAACCCTTTTGTATTGCCGACCCAAACGGAAAGGGAAAAATTCCTGAGTACTCGGTTACAACACTTCAATTAGATACTCCAACAATGGATCTGGCCTTGGCAAAAGAGCGCAAAACATTTGCAAGGTTTAAATTAAGAATCCGTACTTACGGTGAGGGAGGATCAGCACCAGTGTTTCTTGAACTTAAAAGGAAAGTCGGCGGTGTCATTATTAAGAGTCGTTCAAAAATGACCATGGAACAATACAAAGGGGATAACAATGGAAAACCCATCGTACTAAATCCTGAGGAATGTGAAGTTCTCAGCAATCCCGTCGACAATAATTATTTTTTGGAATATTCACGTATTGCAAGAAGGGTCGGTGCAAGACCTAAAATGCTTATACGCTACATCAGAGAAAGTTATTTTGGAGCTAACGATGATTACGCTAGATTAACTTTTGACAGAAGAATTTGCTATAGACCGACTAGAAATTGGTCAATACCAGGGGTTGAGGATACCACCGGTTGGAGAGCGATGGATACTCAAACTGGACTCAACAGACCATTTGCAGGATACATATTTGAATTAAAAGCAATGAGAGACTCCCCACGTTGGATGTTGGAGCTAGTGGAACGATTTAATTTAACGACCACAGGTTTTTGTAAATACGCAACCGCATGGCGGATGGAAACCCTATTTAGAGGGTTTGAATATGACGCAGCCTCACAAAATACAACTGCAACAAATAACAGTATCTAGTAACTTTCAAACTACCCAATAATAATTAAAACCTAATATGGAATCTTTTTTAACAGCCCTTGGACCCACTAAATCACTTGAGACGATGGAGGTCCTTTTTTCCTTAAGCGTGAGTTTCGTCTTGGGTTTAATATTGGCAACTGTCTATCGTTGGACTCACCAAGGATTTTCATATGGACGGTCTTTCTTACATACAATGGTCTTAGCAACCATTGTGATCACTGTAATGATCATGGCAATCGGAAATAACATGGCAAGAGGACTGGGTATATTAGGGGCAATGGCTTTCGTAAGATTCAGAACACCAATCAGAGATCCTAGGGATATCATATTCTTATTCGCCGCACTCTCTATTGGCATCGCCTCTGGTGCGCAAGTTTTTGGAGTTGCTATAATTGGAACTTTTTACTTCTGTTTTACAGCAATTTTTCTGAGTTGGTCCCCTTTTGCCTCCAGACGAGAATTTGAGGGACTACTACGCTTTATGCTTCCTCCAGACTCACCTTCTCATGATAGCCTTCAGGCCATTTTCACAAGGTATACCAGCTCGACTGAAATGGTTGCTATGCGAGAAGCGATTCAAGGAGAAGTTCAGGAATATTCGTATCAAATTCGGCTTATTGATCCGTCCTACAAGACAGATCTAGTGGATTCATTGTCTAAACTAGACGATATTTCAGAAGTAAGCCTTGTAATGCAACGTACAACAGTAGAAATTTAATTATATGAGTGCAGAGGTTCCTAATCAGACTAATATCAATAAGGGGTCTTCTTTTAGAGCCCGTCGTCTAATGGATAAATGGCCATTGTTAGTTTGGCTTGCCATCTTGGGTTTGGTTATATTCCTTTACACCCAGCGTGGAGTTCAGGTCCGACTTAACGGAATGATAGCTGCTCACACTGAAGAAATTTCTGCTTCCGAGGATGGCGTCATCATTGAGCTACTTGTTAAGGAAGGCGAGAAAGTTGCCAAAGGGCAGGAGCTAGTAAAACTAGATACTGCGCTTATTGAAAAAGAGATTGAGGATTACAAAGCCAATCTCCCTTTCATAAAAGCAGACATGCAAAGAAAATTCAAAGCAACCAAATTTGATATTAACGCTGACCTTCAAAGAGCAAGAGCTCAAAAAGCCAACGCTCAATCAAGACTTGAAGCAGCCAAACAAAACGTTGAATTAGTTAAGAAGAGTTTGGAACAGCAACTTAGCCTTCAGAGTGAACTTGATAATGCCATCACGAGAGCCGAGGCGATTACGGAAGAATTAAATATTCATAACGAATCCATTCAGTCTTTATCAAAAGATTTAGAGGAAGCTGAAAATCTTCTGAGCCAGCTAGACAACATTTCAGTTCCCGAAGAACTCTTTGTACTAGATCAAAGATTAAAGAATAAAATACTTGTAGCTCCAGGAGAGGGCACCATTCACAAAATCAACAAACTTGGTGGTGTAACTAGATTAGGAGAACCTATCCTAAGCATCAATCTCACCTCTCCAAATAATGCAAAATCTAAAACTGTGAGAGCCCTAATTCCACAAGATCAGAATCCTCAAAACATTGAAAGTGATGGTCATGTTTGGATTAGTCTCAGACAAAAAAACCCAGTGGCCCACAAGGCCAAGATCATAACCATATCCCCGAGCATCGAGGCATTGCCAAACTACAATACTCCCATACGAGGACAATTTATAAGAGGACGAATAGTGGTTTGTGAATTACCTGAAGACTTTGAGGACCAATTACCAGGCACTGGTGTTCATGTACATCTTACTGAGCCAGGCACTTTTAATATCTGGGATTTTGGTAAAACACCTGTCAAAGCTGCAAGTAATTAGACTCGTTTATTGTTGTAACTAATTTCAACTGGCTATAAATAATAGTTATTACCGAAGAGAAATCCCCTACCCTTTCATCTCATCGGTAAAAAGGCCCTTCCATAAATTGTCACAGAATTGAAATCATCGAATACAGATAAAAGTTTTTTAAAAGCTCTAACACTCTTTGCTTTTTTATTTGGTATATTTCGATTCGACGTATGCAGTGAGGAAAAAAAAGAGATTGGGCTCTCTGAATTAATCGCTTTAGGAGTTAAAAACAACCCCCGTTTAATTTCACTTAGAGGGGCCATTACAATTGCTGAGGCAAGAAAAAAAACCGCCGGAGCATGGAGAGATCCCCAAATAAGATTTCGTAAAAATTGGGGAAGTAATGAAATCCCAAAGCCATTTACTGAAACCCGGACTGAATCTTTTACAGAGCAGGTCAACAGAACTGAAGTCAATGCAGACGGACAGGAAAAGAAAACTGTTTCAGATGAGACAGTCACTCGTGAAATAAGTAGGACAATTACAGAGGGTAGAACCAAAACTGTAACTGAGGAGGTCATTAAAGAGGAGTCTCGAGAAAACATTACGATACTTCCTAATCCGGAGATATTCGAGCCTGGTGGATTTAAAACTGATAACAGCGACTCGGTAAGAACAGGAACAAGAACAGACTTTCACGATACTGACCCATATGCGGATGAAACAGACATGGAACTTCAGTTTCGACTTTACGTACCCCATCCAGCAATTAGAAAGGCCAGAATTAAAAAAGCGGAACAAGAAATAAAACTGGCTCAAGAAACAGCGAAAGCCGAGGAGAATTCTGTAGTGCTGAGAATTAGAGAAGAGTACGAACAGCTTCAATATTTAAAAGCTAGAATTGAAATACTAAAGACGGAAAATGCGGCTGCTCTTTCCTACTCAACAAATCAAAGTAAAATGTTGAACAATGGATTCATCACGATTGATAAAGTTGAATACGTTGATAGTGATGGAATTTCNGTGGATGCAGCTGANCTCGAATACTTAGCTCAATTAGANAAAATAGCGGCAATGGTCGGCCTTGAATCATCCGCCCAAATCAGAGTTACTGATAATATTATAAGTCCATCTATCAATTTAGATGAGACTCACCTTGAATACCTAATTAGAATGGCTCTTGCTAATAGAGGAGAGTTATTAGTTCTCAAAACAAAGGGACAAATCGCTAAATCATCTTTAGATGAATCTCATGCTAAGCGCATACCATGGTTTGATTACCTACAAGCTGAGATTGGTAGAGAGGATGAGGGAGGTGAAAGAACAGGAAACAGTTGGGGTATCCAATTTGCCATGTCGATTCCTCTTTTTAGCTGGATGAATGATGAATCAGGCATTCAAGAAGCAGCCATNGCNAATTATTATGCTCAAAGTGGAGCAACACAAAANATTATTACATCGGANGTGGTGGCAGGCTATCAAAATCTTAAAAGAGCAAAAANTTACAGAGAGAAAGCAAGTACACATGCTGAAATACAGAACAAGTACAACGCNGAATTTATTGAAAGAATTGAAAACGCTGAANGACATAGAGCGGAAAAAATNCGATTNGAGATTGCGAGAAACACCGCCAAAACGAATGAAAATAGACTTGATGCTGAGAGAGCCTACAACAAAGCACTCATGCAGTTAGAAAAAGCATTGGGCTCGCCACTTGGCAAGGTATTTACAACCTCTAAGCAAAAACAATTATCATCTAGTGATGAACTCGGGCTTGGAGATAACAAAGCTNCCTCTAAAATTTCCAAGAAACAATCAGAGCTGCTCTCTAGAGGCAATTCAAAGGAAAAGCCTAGCAAAAAGAAATGGCAGTTTCCTTTCTTCAAAAAACCTTAGTTTTTTTGTTAAGCGAAGAGGCTAAAATTTAATTCTGATAAAATGAAAAAAATCATAGGTGTAATCATCGTGATAAAATTCACTGCTCTNTTACTACAAGGAAATTTAGNAGTGATTGAAAACTCCAACCAGATCACTCTTTCAGATGGAGACAACACAGTCCTAGTCTATCACAAAAATGAAGTGGAACCTCCAGAAGGTACTGATCCGATTTACAAGAGAAGTGCGTTTATCCACCCTATTAGAACACCTAACGGTGAAGTTTTAACCTCAATACATCCTAGCGATCATATTCATCACATGGGGTTATGGCATGCATGGGTTAAAACATCTCATGAGAATAGAGAAATCGATTTTTGGAATTTGAAGAAGTCTCANGGAACTGTCCAATACGCAAAAACATTATCACTTCATAGAAGCGAATCTGAAATTGGTTTCTCCGTCATTCAAAATCATGTTGCATTCACGCAAGAAAAAAAATCAAAACCCATTATCAAAGAAAAATTCACGATTAAATTATCAAAAGACAAAAGAGGTTACTTAATTGATTATATTTCGGAACAAGAAAATGTTACAGATTCAGACTTTCTGCTGCCTTCATATCGATACGGAGGACCCATTGCTTATAGAGGCCCTGATGAATGGAATAGTAAAAATAGCAAGGTTTTAACTTCATTGGGAAAAAATAGAAACAATGGTCATGCCACTAGAGCTGANTGGTGTGCTTTTTTTGGCCCAACCGATACAGGAAAGGCCACATTCTGTATCATGTCCCACTCAAGCAATCAAGACTCACCACAAAGGGTTCGTATTTGGTCAGATAAAAGTCATAACGGCGCCATTTTCTTCAATTATGTGCCAGCCCAAGAAAAATCTTGGAGCATTAAGTCAGGCTCAATTACAAAGTTTAAGTATAAAATAATTGTAGCTGATGAGCATCTTACATCAGATAGAATCAAAAATTATTGGAAGAACTACCATAAAGGCTAACCAGGGCAAATTTTTTAAAACTTTGAACTGATTGTTTTTTATTCAATCAGGCAATTATGCGAAATATATCGTAAAATTATTTTTCCATAATCTTGCCAAGCTACTAAAAAGCATTCATCGTAACCNTTCAAATGACCCTAGTAGCAGACAAATCACCAACATCGAATGAATCCAACGATATCAAGGACGCAGTTATTCGTTTAGCTGGTAATTCGCAAGATGGTATTCAGACAGTCGGCGGCTTCTTGGCTCGTTTGGCCGGTAGAAGCGCTCAAGATGTAATGACNTACATGACTATTCCATCCACTATTAGTGGNGGTGCTTCGATATTTCAGGTCAGAATAGGTTCAGGAGAAGTTCTTTCCCCNGGGGACGAGGCAGATTTTCTTGTGGCTTTTTACCAAGAAAGTTATGAGAANCATCTCGGTGCTCTTAGANAAGGAGGTGTTTGCATTTACGATAGTGACCATGTTGAACCTGACACTTCAGATAAAAGGTTCACTTTTGTCGGCGTTCCAATGACATCCACAACTGTAGAAGCCATTGGCGGTTCTGCCAGAGACAGAGGAAAAAATATTTTTGTNTTAGGGTTACTAACAAATCTTTTTGATCTTAACAGGGATAAATTAGTCAAGATCATCGAAGCACAATTCAAAAGAAAACATGAAAGCGTTCTCAGAAATGCAATGCTTGCATTTGATTCTGGTTACGCATACGAAACTGGTAACGTTCTNCAAAAGAGTTACGCCTTTGAACCTGGCGAAGCTGAGGAAGAAAACCGTATAACTACAGATGGCAACACAGCTCTTACCTACGGNCTTCTNGCTGCGGGTGTTAGGTACGGTGCAGGTTACCCTATTACTCCATGGTCTTCGATCATGGAGACNCTTAGAACTGAACTTCCAAAATATGGAGGAGTGTTCATTCAATCAGAAGATGAACTTGCNGCTATATCNTCGGCAATTGGATTCTCNTACTCNGGACACATTGCTGTAACNGGCAGNTCTGGNCCNGGCCTNTCNCTTAAGATGGAAGCNNTAGGATATGCATGCATGGCCGANCTACCATTAATCGTNATTAATGTGCANCGNGGAGGNCCTTCAACNGGTCTACCAACNAGNGTTGAACAAAGTGATCTAATGCAAGCCATTTACGGAAGTCACGGAGACAGTCCNCGTGTTGTACTCGCACCNAAAGATGTNGAAGACTGTTACTATATNGCATTAGAAGCCTGTAAAATTGCCAAGGANTTCAGCACTCCTGTTATCATTTTAACAGATCAATCTCTNTCAAGTCGAATNGANGCTTTCTCAGAGCCTGATATTTCTGAAATTCAGGAGCCTGAACTNAATTTGGAGACAAAACCTGCCGAGTTTAGACCNTATCCGCTNGAATCTCAAACCATGCANGCNCCTCCAGGNACAAAGATGGCAGAAGGNAAATACCCAGTGGTAACGGGTTTAGANCATGATGAATGGGGACACCCNAGCTCGAATCCTGAATTACATCAAAAGATGACCAATCGGAGAAGNGATAAATTGAAAAGNTTAGCNTCTTCTCTTTCNCAACCAGAAATNTACGGTGAAAACAGCGGTGACGTCTTATTGATCGGATGGGGGTCAACTTGGGGCCCAATTCGTGAAGCAGTCCACGCCTCAAAAGAAAATGGTCAGAAAGTTTCATCAATTCACCTTCGTCACATTCACCCTATGCCTAACGGCATTGAAGAGATTATTGATAATTTTGAAAAAGCCTTGGTCGTTGAAATGAATGATGAGGGCTTATACGGATACGGACAGCTTGCAACATTATTGCGCGCAAGATACAGCAATCCCAAAATACTAAGTTTAACCAAAACTAATGGTTTAGGTTTCAAAGTTAGTGAAATATTAGAGGGCATAAAAAACGCCCAACTTTAAAAGAACATAAAATATATTTTTGATGTCATCTGTTACTCAAAGCGAACCTGAAAAACTAACAAAAAAAGTCTTAAAAGCCGATCATCCCACATGGTGCCCGGGTTGTGGAGATTTTACAGTATTAGCCTGCTTCTTCAAAGTGCTTGAGGAGTTACAAATACCTCATGAAAATATATGCACGATTGCAGGAATCGGCTGTTCATCTAGGTTCCCTTATTTTGTAAACTCACATGGTCTTCATTTCATTCATGGTCGAGCCTTGCCACTTGCAACTGGGGTCAGTCTTTCAAGACCAGATCTACATGTTTTTGCTTTTGGCGGAGATGGGGATGGTTTTTCTATTGGTGGCAACCATTTGGAACATTGTGCCCGGAAAAATCCTAATCTCACATATGTTATAATGGACAATTTTGTCTATGGTTTAACAAAAAAACAAACCTCACCAACATCCCCTATTGGTTTTCAGTCTAAAACTGACCCAACTGGGGCGATAGACATGCCGGTAAATCCAATGAAAAAACTTGTCGCAACAGGTGCAAGCTTTATCGCAAGGACCCATTCAAATCAGGTAAAACATATGACTGAAATGTTCAGTCGAGCAATTAACCATAAAGGATTTTCTGTTGTCGAAGTTTTATCCGAATGCACCATGTTTTATAAGGGCGCTTTTGATGATGGAAATCCAAGAAAGGGTGGAACTTTCGAGATCATTGAGGAAAAAACTGGCGACGGAAGTGATGAGGATAACAATCGCCACGATGTAACAAGTGAAACTGATGCTTATGCATTAGCTGATTTGCAATATCCCGGAAAATTTGGAGTCTTTTACCAAAAAGAAAGACCATCGAAAAACGAGCTAGAACAAAATCTGATTACAGCAGGCCAAGAAAAAACAAAGGGCGCTGATGTAAAACAGCTCATCTCACAGCGCTTTAAAGCCATGCGATAAAATTGCATATTCAAACCTAACTTAAATTTCATTATATTAATGAAATTTGTCTTTATGGTTTAAATGTTTAATTCGAATCAAAAAAAAAGACAAAGACTTATCAATCTTCCATTTTTTTTTGTTATTTTTTTGCTATCAATTCAGCTAGGTTTAAACGCAAATCCATCACCTCCTGAATCAATTGAAGCTAAAGCACCTTGGTTTGGAAATTTAATTATCGAATGGATTGACAGCAGTCTAGATGAAGAAAGTTATGCTCTTCAATATCGTACTAACCCTCAATCCGATTGGGTTACGCTTTCTTTATTAAACGCATCAACTAAAAGTTCGAAATTATCCGGCGGTTCACCAGGGCAAGAGTATGAGTTCAGGGTTCTATCAATCAAGGGNGATAAAATTTCTTCTTCTCCGTCATCAAAAACAATAATGCCNGATACCTTTTTGAATCCGCCGTTCGCAAAAATAAATGAAGGCCAATTATTCGAAATTGAATTAAAGGCNAATAATTTATCTAAATCTGAGACGGTCACTTACAGCGCTTCACCACTTCCAAAAGGCTTATCCATCAATCCGANCACCGGAAAGATACGTGGNATAGTGGAGGAGGATGGTTTTTTCGATGTCATTATAAGAGCAGATTATGATTCTCCGGAGTCAACCCCTTCGATTTCAAAATTGGCATTACGAATACCTCCTCAGCTATCTGCTCCTGTACTGGAGAATACTATACCAGATCAATCACTTACGATAAATCAAAGCAACATTACTTTGGACCTAAATAATTATATCAATGACCCTGATACTCAGAAAGCTATCGAAATCATCACAAATAAAGGAGTAATGATTTTTTCTTTATTTGAAAAAGCAACACCAGCCCCAGTTAACAATTTTCTAGATTATGTTGAAAACGAAACTTACAAGAACAATGTATTTCATCGATCAGTTACTAATGATGGTATGAGCATCATACAGTCAGGCTCATTCACATTGTCAGAAACTCGCTTAACGAGCAATTTAACTAAAGATCCCATCATCAACGCACCTGGTATTCCAAATACAAAAGGCACTATCGCTTACGCTAGAACCTCTAATCCAGATAGTGCCACCAGTGGATGGTATATCAACGTCAGTGATAGCCCCGGATTGGATTCAGGAGATAGCTACACGGTCTTCGGAAGAGCTACTGATGGGTCCATATCAGTGATTGAGACTATTCAAGAAATACCCACAGCCTCGCATAGCATTGAAATCAATAATCAGAATACGATTTTGAATGACTTCCCCACAACAGATGGATTAAATCCGAATTTTTTGACCGAGGATAATATTGTTATTGTCGATAACATTAGATCAATAAGGCCTATCAAACATGAAATCATTTCAATTTCTAATCCAAGCATTGCTTCGATAGAGAAAATAATTAATAACAATAATACTAATTTACTGATAAAACCAATAACGCCTGGTTCTTCCAAAGTAACAATTCGCTCAACAGACATCGATGGTAATTTCCTTGATACAGAAATTAATGTTACTGTTTTCATTTCTTTCAAAGAGTGGGCATCAAATAATGAAATTCATACAGATAACTTATCCAGCCTTCCCCACTATGCTTTTGGAAGCGAAGAAGGGGTTCCCCGAACTCTTAAATTCAGAAAAATATTTAACCAAAATCATTATGAAATCACATTTTACCACAGGAAATTCACGAATGATTTGCACTACACTTTACAAAGCAGCACAGATTTAAAAGAATGGAGTAATATTTGGGTGAGTGAAGATGGAAAAAATGCAAAAAATGTTATAGATTTCAGTGATGAGGGAGAGTTTGTTCGGCTCACTTTAACCAACAAAAAAAATCACGAGCAATTCTCAAATTTTTTCTACAGAGTACTGGTTAAATATTCAGACGTTGATTAATCCTCAAAATTTATTGATCAAATCACAAAATATTACTGTCAAATCTAGGGAAAAAATTGTGTCCAAAGAGAAAAAAAAATATGTGAAGAACAACCAAGATACTAATTATCGTGGTTCGTTTTTTTTTCTCATCACCGCTCTTGGATTAATTTATTCAGGCTGTGCCAAAAAAAATAAAACCAACCAAAAGGAGTTGGTTGAATCAGAAAACATCAGCAGGACATCTGAGGCCTTTAATGATAATAATGAATCATGGTCTAGCATCGATAATCCCAAAAAGGATGGATGGACAACTGAAAAACTGGCAGAAGATGCCCAATCAAAACTTAATGAAATCAAAGAATTAATACTCGGCGATTTAGCTGATAAGAAGTTTAAGATTTTATCTCCAGGATTTTCTTTTATCTGTTACGATGACAGATCCCTTGAAAAATATTTGGAATCTGAAAACTATCAAACTTGGAAGCAAACAGAAAAGACTGAAACAATTAGTTTAAGAAGAGATGGTTTTTGGGATTATTTTTTGAATAATTACACCACCTCGTCTGAGGAAAAGCGCGTAAAGTTTAAAATTATTTCAGTATCTGGTAACAATTCAATTTTTACCACCAGAGTCTTAAGTTCGATCTCCATAAAAACTGAAAAAAACATTATTGATGATCGGTCAGAATGGAATGTTGAGTGGATCATTAAACCAGATGATCAATTATTAATTACAAAGATCGAAATTCAAAAGTTTGAGAGAACTAAAAAGGCAGGACTGGAAAAAGGATTTTCCGATTGCACCGAATTTCTCTTAT
>NZSO01000048.1 GCA_002696885.1 Verrucomicrobiales bacterium
GTATGAATCGGGTAAATTAATGAAGAAAAAAAACACATTCAATGATTTCATTGATTGTGCAGATTATTTAATTAAAAACAAATACACTTCCACTAAGAAGTTGTGCGCTAGTGGTGGAAGTGCTGGAGGTTTATTGATGGGGGTAGTCGTGAATGAAAGGCCCGAGCTTTTTGCCTCGGTCATTGCTGACGTTCCTTGGGTAGATTGTGTGACCACTATGTTAGACCAATCGATTCCTTTGACGACTTCAGAATTTGATGAATGGGGAGACCCCTCGAACAAGGAAGTATTTGATTACATGTTGAGCTATTCACCTTACGATAATATCAAAGCTTTAGATTATCCTAATATGCTAGTTCTGACGGGATTTAACGATTCTCAGGTTCAGTATTGGGAGCCGGCAAAATGGGTGGCCCGCATCAGATCAAAAAAGACTGACAATAATATCTTACTCTTAAAAACAAATTTTGACTCTGGGCATGGTGGTGCTTCTGGACGATTCGATAAGTACCGTGAACTTGCGATGGAATACGCATTTTTAATAGACTCCATTTCCAATAACTAAAATTGCTCGCAATATCATTTCAAAGAGTGTTTTTTTCTAGTATGAAAAAATTTCTTATTTGCTTTTGGGTGTCACTATCAATTTTTCCTCAAATCGATGCCTCTTTAGCTAAAGGAAAATTAAAAGTTTTTATCTTTGCTGGTCAGTCAAATATGGTTGGATCTGATTCCAACACAAAAGACATAGATAATTTTCCGCCGTTCGTTGGATATGGAAAAGAGCAAGAAAAGAATATGTTTTATTATTCCATTGGTCGTGAAAGAAAATTTGAATCTAATGGCTGGGAACCTCTAAAGCCTATCAACAATGTGGTTGGTCCAGAAATTAGTTTTGCCAGAAAGGTGTCCTCTTCTATTAATGAGCCAGTCGCTATTATAAAATGTGCTGCAGGAGGGACGCATCTTGGAGGTGATTGGAACCCTGATAATCCTTCGGGGTTTAAAATGTATCCTCTCGCTTTGAAATTAGTTAAAGAGGCACTGTCTGAATTAAAGAGAAAAAATATTGAATACGATCTTGAGGGATTCATGTGGCACCAAGGAGAAAACGATATGTTCAATGAAGAGTACATGAAAAATTATGGAGCTAATCTCCAAAATTTTCTTAACAGATGGCGAGAAGATTTAGGTGTTCCTAATCTTAAATTTTACATTGGTGAATTGTGCACCAAGACAATTTGGGGAATGGACCTTAGACCGAGAATGTACGCGATAAGTAAGGGTCAGAGACAGGTTACTGAATCAGATGAATTGGCTGAATATGTACCCACTGCACATATTGGTGTTGAGATTGGTGGCGGCGTTGGACTGCACTATCACTATGGTACTTTGGGCCAACTTCAGCATGGAGTGAATTATGCAGATGCGTATTTGGGTTCTATTGATAAAGCTGAAAGCGATTCACGAGAACTTGTGAAATGGCCATATCCAAAGAATCGCGTTGTAAGACTGTTTATAATGGCAGGCCATCGAAACATGGAGGGAGAGAGAGCATTCACCCAAGATCTAAAAAAAATTAAAGGAGGGGAGTTATTACTAAAAGATAATCAAACCGTTGCCTATAAATATAACTTAGGTGGCGGTTACAAGGTTTCGAAAAGCTGGGAACCATTAGGCCCAGTTGATTATTATAATAACTTTGGTCCTGAATTGAGCTTTGGCTCTTTTTTATATAAAAAAGATATCAGGGACTTTGCGATTGCAAAATTCACCCATAGTGGTTCTCAAATTATAGATTGGACTCCTGAAGGTAGTATGGCTAAGTCTCGAAATTTATATAATAAATTCATCAGTTTCGTTAAGGAATCTATTGATGAAATTCGTGATAAAGGAAATGAGGTAATTTTAGAGGGAGTCTTCTACCATATAGGAGAAAATGATATGTCATTCGGCCCGCATAGAAACAATGCTCCAAAGTGGATCAAATCAATAATTGAAAAGAGCAGGAAAGATCTTGGAAATGAAAAATTGAACTGGTATTTGAGCCAGCAACCCCCAACCGACGACAAAAGTGTTAACAAGATAGACGTGGTTTCAGAAATAGAAAAGATGGTCGAAGATGATGATTATCTATTTCACGTTAAAGCTTTTGACCTCGTTCCACAGGCCAAAAAATTAGTCATATCGACTGAAGGAGTTGTTCAGCTAGGAGAAATTTTAGGGGACTATTATTTAAGAAGAACTCAATGATTTAATAATTCAATTTTACATTGAAGATATTACTAGAATTTTTTATTGAGCTTGAGCAACTAAGTTTAATTTTATTATAACTTCATCCCGAATTAGGTCATCAGTTTTACCGGGATAGGAAATCCCAAAATCTTGTCTATTGATATCAAACTCCGCTTTCAGTGTAACAGAATTATCATTATGCGTTACTTGAGTCGGGAATGTGATATTTTTAGTTATTCCTCGCAGCGTTAAATTTCCTGATAACTCGTATTTTGATTCGTTCCCTTTTGAGAAATTTGTGGCCACAAATTTAGTTTCAGCATAGTTATCCACGTCAAAAAAATCGACTGCTTTTAAATGTTTCGTAAGTCGTTCATCATCCGACCATGTTGAATTCATATCAATAGTAAATTCACCTGATTGTGGTTCACCACCCTTGAGATCAAAGCTACCAGTAAAAATCTTGAACCCCCCTTCACGACTGCCTGTAACTTTAGAACCAATAAATCCAATTGTTGACTCTTTTGTAAAAACGTAGGTTATACCGTTTTTTGATATTGCTGGTTCTGTTGGCTCTGCAACTTTTGCATCTACGGTTGAGTCTGCAGGATTACTACAAGATGCAAGAGTTAAGATTAGAGGAACTATAAGGTATTTCATAATGCTAGTTTTTTGCTTTTGCACCCAAAATACAATAATTACTTCAGAAATAAATTTCTTTAGGCACTAGCATTGATTCCAACATTCCATTCCGGAAATGGATCTTTAAAAAGTTTTATCCATTCCTCTTTATCCATTGCTAGTTCTTCTTGAGTTAGTAGCGCCTCATCAAGCATTTTGGTTAGAGCCTTTTTATCCATATTTGTTCCAATGAGTACAATTTCTTGACGACAATCTCCATTAGGCTCAACACTCACGCGTTTAATCTCTTCAAGTTCGTTTGGATCTTTGGGCCAGTGCTCTTTAGGAACAGCTGCCCAGAAAAAACCGAAACACTGGTTTTGGCACATTGCCCCGGCTTGAGACCAATACCCTGCCTTTTGTAGTCTAGTGGCAAGCCAAAATAGGCCTTTGGACCGAATGACACCTGGCCATTCCTGACTAAAAACTTTATGTAGCCGTTCAGGATGAAATGGAATACGGCGCTCATAGACAAAATTAGAAATTCCGTACTCTTCTGTTTCTGGAGTGTACTCCAATAAAGAATCTAACCAACCAGTTGTTTCCTCTGCCTCAGATAGATCATAAAGACCTGTGCCCATGACCTGTTCTAACTTAATATTAGAATTCGTCGTCTCATATATTTTAGCCTTTGGATTTAGAGACCTGATCATGGCATGAATACGTCGTAAATCTGACTTTTCAATTAAATCGACCTTGTTGATAAGGATTACATTGGCAAATTCAATTTGGTCGACTAAAAGATTGACGATAGTTCGTTCGTCTTCCTCTCCCACTTCTGTGCCTCTTGATTTAAGGGTATCAATGCCTTCGTAGTCTTGAAGAAAATTAAACGCATCAACAACGGTCACCATAGTGTCTATAGAAGCGATATCACCGAGTGAATTACCTTCCTCATCCCGGAAAGTAAAAGTCTCTGCCACTGGCATTGGTTCGCTAACTCCAGTAGATTCAATTAGTAGATGATCGAAGCGATTTTCACGAGCAAGTTTTCCGATTTCTATAAGAAGATCTTCACGCAAGGTGCAGCAAATACATCCATTCGACATTTCGACCATTTTTTCTTCCGCATGAGATAAGCTTGCATCCCCAGACCTCACAAGAGCAGCATCAATATTAACTTCACTCATATCATTGACTATCACAGCCACTCTTTTTCCTTCGCGGTTTCGAAGTATTTGATTTAACAATGTTGTTTTTCCAGCTCCCAGAAATCCTGACAGAACAGTGACTGGGAGGTGATCATTAGTAGCGGTCAGTGATCTCATCACTTATTTATAAAAGCAAATTTTACTAATGCAACAAATTTGCATTAGTAATAAAGTTGCAATAAATAATCTCAATATAACTCACTCTGCCCTTCAATTAATTCTATTGAAGTTTGAATGCTTTGGAAACCTACAAGCAGCTGCGCCTCCTAAGGGAATAATTAAATATTATGCGATAATATCTTTGATGACTTGTCCACCAAATTGGGATAGTTGCTTATATCTACCACCATGAAAATAAGTCAGTTTGTTGTCATCTAATCCAAGTAGATGAAGGATCGTAACGTGTAAATCTCGTATAGGATGCACTACCTCTGTGGCTTTGGCCCCGATATCATCAGTGGCACCAACTATTGAACCTTTCTTTACTCCACCTCCGGCAAACATCATGGTCATAGCGTCAATGTTGTGACCTCGTCCAAGTGCATAAACTCCTCCTCTTCGGTTGTTATCAGGAGTTCTACCAAATTCACCAGTCCAAACCACTAGGGTTGAATCAAGCATGCCTCTATTCTTTAGATCTTTAATTAAAGCAGCCATTGGTTTATCAACACTTTGTATCCTAGCAGAATGACCTCTCTCAAGGTAGTCGTGACTGTCCCATCCCCCGGAAAATATTTGAACAAACCTTACGCCTTTTTCTACAAGTCTTCTTGCCATTAGGCATTGTTTACCAAAAGCAGCTGTGTGCTTTTGATTTAAGCCGTAATCTTCTTTTATTGATTCAGGCTCCTTATTTAAATCCATCAAATCTGGGACCTCCATTTGCATNCGGTAAGCCAATTCATAATTTTCCATACGGGCTGCAAGCTCGTCATGGTTGGGATACTTTTTTGAATGTTCATTATTCAAAAACCCAAGCTCATCCAACGCTCTTCTTTGGTGGCTTCTGTTTTTGTGAAGAGGTGCATTCAAATCAAGTATTGGTGAACCTTGGGGTCTTAGTCTAGTGCCCTGATAGTGAGCGGGTAGAAAACCATTGTTCCAATTTCTTGATCCGCCCTGCGGAAGTGCCAGTTCACTCATCACAACGTATCCCGGAAGGTTTTGATTAATGGAACCTAGACCATAGTTGACCCAAGATCCTATAGCTGGGTCTCCACCTAGTCGGCTTCCAGTATTCATGTGGAATAAAGCCTCAGGGTGATTTAAAGACTCGGCCTGACAACCTCTGTAATTACATAGTTCATCAGCCACTTCGGGATTTGCGAGATGAACCCATTGATCGCTCATTTCAATTCCAGACTNACCAACTTTTCTAGAACNAAAAGGGCTGCCAACGAAAAAACGAGACCCCGTAGCTAGTCCGGCCGTTCTGTTGGAATCTTTTTTATGCATTTCCCTCAGCTTTGGCTTAGGGTCAAAAGTATCAACTTGGCTAGGGCCTCCTTCCATAAATAACATGATAACTGCCTTTGCTTTAGCATCATGCATTGGNTTTTTTGGAGAGAGTGGACCNTTATTGTCTTGAGCCACCAAGTCAGTCATCGCNAGCGCTCCAAGAGAAGAGCCAAGGCCNTAAATGTGTTCGCGACGATTTTGGTATAACATGGTGTGTTAAATTGATTTAGTTGATTAATATATATACATGAATTCATTCGCATTAAAAAGTAGTAAACACATGTCAGCTAACGCTCTTGTTTTTGAGCTGACATCACTGGCCTTTTTGTCTGCAGTATAGTCTTCGTAATTGGGTAAAATTTCTTCGTATTCAAAAGGTTTCCCACTAAATTCCTCTACCAGTGAACGCANAATAGTAACAGGGTAGTCTTTTTTGATGGGTTGATTAAGNTCATGATAATTCTGCATTTGAGAAACATATTTTTGTAATTTTTCTGATTCATTNTTCTTTGGAACNCGACCAAAAGTGAGTTGTACTGCCCTCTTAACTTGAAGCTCTAGTGTTTCAGCCTCTTTTTCAATTCTNAGAGCCATAGCGATTGATCGATCNCTCATGGTTTGGCTATTCATTAATGTAAACGATTGGGGTGTTGCAGAGGTTGTTACTCTATTTTCACATGAGTCGTTTGGATTTGGTTGATTAAATGTTTCAAGAAATGGGTTGGGCTGTCCTCTCACCTTATAGCTATAAATAGTTCTTCTATTTCTCTCTTTCGGAGTTCTTGAAGCTTGATANGCTGGAGCAAGAGAAAACTGAATCATTCTTGGTTCTAAGGCCACTTCCATATTTATTTCGGGCATGACTGGTAATCCTCCAATCTCCATATTTAATTCGCCTGTTATTTTTAAAATACTNTCTCTGATTTCCTCTGAGGTGAGCCTTCTTGGAGAGAAATAAGAAAGATAATTATTATTGGGGTCTTTCTCATCAATTAGATCCCTCTGTGGGTGGAAATAACCCTGTCTATATGTCTTTGAGAGCATTATTAATTTGTGNATTCTTTTTANCTTCCATCCATTTTTTACAAAATCAGATGCCAGCCAATNCAGTAACTTTGGATGAGTTGGTTTTTCTCCTTTGGCACCAAAATTATTAGGATTACCTGCGATCGCTCTACCAAAATGATACTGCCATATTCTATTTATAATTGATCTTGATGTGAGTGGGTTTTCAGGATTGGTGATCCATTTTGCTACCGACAGTCTCCTGCCCTTTAAGTTTTCATCTATGATGTATGAAGCTTTTGAATTATCATTGTTCTTGAGTTCAATTGCACTGAAAACACCAGGTCTAACTTTTTCACCTGGTGCGTTAAGTGAACCTCCTAAGTAAATGTGATTAGTGGGTGTCCAGCTTTCGTCATCAAGTTTTTTTATTCGAAGTTTTCTCGCGTTCATTAACTTGCCAGTGGGATCTTTGCCGTTGTAAACGCTTTGTGTCAGTGGGGAATACCGTTCTAGTCGTCTTTCCCAGATCCAAGAGTCTTGTTCTCTTACTTTTAATCTTCCTTGCTCAATGTGATTTANTCCAACATGCCTAGGAGGCTTTTGATGGTCTGGTAGGTTTTTTCTTTTGGAATGAGTTATGTATTCTAGGCCCCGATCACTGAACCATTTTTTTGCAGCGTTNTCTCTCTTTGCTANGAGACTCTTAACCNTATCTTTGGCAAAATTTAATAATTTAGTTGTTTGTTTCTTTTCGCTTGAGAATCGATTCAGATTTTCGCNTTCCAGAAAAGGTGCAGGTCTNTCCGCCATTTGAGTGCCTGCGAATGCCGCATACATCTGGTAATAATCTCGTGTAGGCAAAGGATCAAACTTATGATCATGGCATTTGAAGCATCGCATTGTAGTGCTCAAAAATGTTTGGCCTACAGAGTTNATAACATCATCTAAGTATATTTGCCTGGCTTCTGGAACTTTTACCATTGCAGGGTCCCAAGGGCCCATACGCAAAAAACCAGTGGCGATGAGATGTTCATGATTTCTTTTACTCTTTGGGCTGTTCTCCCATAATTCATCTCCAGCAATCTGTTCGGTTACAAAAGTATTGTATGGTTTGTCACTATTAAATGATCTGATCACGTAGTCACGGTATCTCCACGCGTTCGACCTTTCATAATCATTCGAGTAGCCACCAGTGTCAGCATACCTGACAACATCTAACCAATGCTGTGCCCAACGCTCACCATAATGGGGACTATCTAATAATTTTGTGATTAGATCACTCCATGCCTTTTCCGAATCTTTTTCCCAAGCTAGTCTAAATTTATAAATTTCAAATGGGGTGGGGGGTAAGCCCGTCAAATCGTAATAGGCCCTTTTNATTAATGTTCTGAAATCGGCTATCGGTGCATTTTTGAATCCTAGATCATTTAACTTCTCTCCTATGAATGCATCTATTGGGTTATCAAAACCTTCAGGTATCTTTGGGATTTTTATTTTTTCAAACGCCCAGAGATCTTCAGGCTTGTAACGACGGTAGGTCCAATCTTCGGATAAGCCTCCGCTCGTTTCGACAATTACACCTTCATCTGTAATTTTCTTACTTCTTTCTTCTTCAATATAAAGTTGTTGGGTTTTTTCACTTGGCCAATGGGCTCCCGACTCTATCCAGCTTTCCAATGAATTTACTTGTTTCTGTTCAAGTTTATCATTCTCTTTTGGGGGCATGGCTTCCCATTCTCCTTTTTTTTGCCTCAATGTAGAGAGAAAGAGTGGGCTTAGACGAGGCTTGCCTGCCACGACGACCGGCTCACCACTATCACCTCCCGCTAACATGCCGGCCATTGAAGTTAAATCTAACCCCCCTTTGAATTTATCATCACCTCCATGACAAGAAACGCATTTGCTACTCAGAATGTTGCGAACTTGAAGTGAAAAAATTTTCTCACTCCTTTCTTTATCATCAACCGAGACAGTTGGATCACCAAATAAATTAAGGGTGTTAAGTAAAAGAAAAATTATGGTAGAATAAATTTTCAAAGGTTAACAATATAACCTACAAAATATCTTCTTATCAACTAGTGATTGGTTTTGTCGACCTTAATTGAAATCTACACTCGACTTTGACTTTAACGAATTTGTGATTTTAAGAATTAATTTAATAAATTCATTTTTTTCATCAGTGCTTAGAGTTTCTGTCAAAACTTGGTCAGCTTGGTGCCTGGCCCGATGAATTCTTGGCATGATCTCATTTTCACCAAATTGTGTAAGCTGGATAGTCCTTGCTCTCCCATCTGACTTGCTTTTAATACGCTCAATGACTCCGATTGCTTCGCCCCTATCAATTAGGTTACTCAGTGTGGGGTAAGGAAGGCCTGTTTCAATAACGAGCTCTTTTAGGATTAATGAACCATTTTCTGCAAGGCAGGTTAACAGAGCCATCATTTGATCAAAATACTCTTCACTCAACCCGTTGGACAAGAGCACTTTTCTGGTGAGTGGTCGGAAATGGTTTGAGCACAAAGAAAAATTGTATGTGTAATCGGGGGATTGTTCTTGAGATGCTACATGCATAACATCACTAACGCTAAATGTGTTAATTGGGATTCAATTAACCCTAAATTCACACCTCTTGGTCACGGGGCCGCATCATGATATCGCCAATTTCTACGTGATTTGGGCTTTCAAGTATATGAATGAGAGAATTTGCAACATCCTCGGGTTTTAGCATTTCTAGTCTTTCACGCAGTTCAGACAATTTTTCCTCGCTTCCTTTAAAATAGTTATCCAGCAGAGGTGTATCTACAAACCCCGGAGAAATCATTGAGACTCTGGTTTTGTTTTTTTGGATCTTCAATTCGTATCTTAATGCCTCTGTGATCGCTCTCACTGCAAATTTAGTCGCAGCATAAAATCCTCCACTCGGAGGGACTCTGTGACCAGACATACTAGAAATATTTATGATTTGTCCACCGGTTGAGGGGTCGAATTTCTTGATCGCAAGTTGGCAGCAATGAACAACGGCTAGCACATTGACCCTCAATAGATCTTCAAAGGATTCTATTTTACCTTCAATGATTGATGCCTTGGGAGCTATCCCGGCATTGTTCACAAGGATATCAATGGATTCATCAATTTCATCGAACAATTTTATTACTTCATCATTTTGTGAAATATCAGCCACCATATAGCGCCCGCCTATTTCTTCAGATAATTGCTCTAAACTGGTTTGATTTCTGCCCGTCAGAACAACCTTAGCTCCATTGTTCGCTAATGCTTTTGCGCAGGCCGCTCCTATTCCGCTGGATGCCCCCGTAATTAGAGCAGTTTTATTTTTTAATTTCATATTTGGTGGGTCTTGGGAAGAGCTCACAATGCTTTAAGTAAACGCGATGAAGTTCCTCAATAGGTTTATCATGTTCATCCACTCTTATATCTCTAAATTTATCGTTGTTTCCACCGTACCCCCAGTCTTTTTTTACAACCAGTAGTGCGGCTGATTGTTTACCTCTTTTATCTCCACCTTCTTTCTGAGCAGCTTTGAGAGCTGCAATTAGTCTCTCTGCTAAAGGAGCCTTTCCATAACTACTCTCAAATTCTTTCGCCATCGCATCCACGACCTTACTACTAGCCAAAATGTTACCCTGAACTGTGTAGTTCTTGCCTTTTTTACCACCTGCCCAACTAAAACATTTTTTTCCAGTAAAGTTGAAGGATTCACCATTTGCTGAAAGGATTCCTACCTGACGCAAATCTTTATTAGGATCGTTTTTTATGAGTAAATCTATGGCCTGTTCGGGATTGTTTCCCTGTTCCAGCAACCTTAACCCTTCCAAGCCGTAGGTGACATTCGCATATGATTGCGTTGCTACCGCTCCCACACCGGCCTTTGCCCATGGAACCACTGCTCCTACTGCTACTATCTTGCTTTGCACGGCTACTCCAATTTCACCAGTATCAGGGTCTCGTCCAACTATTGAGAAGGTAGCCGTCGGTGTTGAGATTTCTTTAGTTTCAGAGAACAGCGAAATTAGTAAGGTGAACAATATCTTCATATAATTAAATTATAAATAAAATCCTTATATGTGAATGTATATAAAAGTAATTATTTGGAAAGCTTAGCTTAGTGGGTTACTTTTGATTAATGCCTAATACCTTTGGTCATAATTTTAGAATCACAACGTTTGGAGAATCTCATGGTGGTGGGGTTGGAGTCATAGTTGATGGTTGTCCTCCGGGAATCGATATTTCCGAAAGTGATATTCAGGATGAGCTGGATCGAAGAAGACCCGGACAAAGTGAAATTGTAACCCCAAGGGATGAAAGTGATGAATGTCATATCTTATCAGGTACTTTTGAGGGTAAGACATTGGGCACCCCCATATGTGTTTTGGTTCATAATAAAGATGCTCGACCAGAGGCCTATTCAGAGATGGCCGAAAAATATCGTCCCTCACATGCCGATTTTACATACCAATCAAAATATGGTCTTAGAAATTGGCAGGGTGGAGGCCGTTCTTCGGCTAGAGAAACGATAGGCAGAGTCGCGGCAGGAGCTATTGCGCAAAAAGTAATCCAGGATCAATTTAGTCAATCTTTTGAAATAATCGCTCACGTATCAAAGGTTAAGAATATTGAAGCTAACATTAATCTTGATGAATTAACCCGTGAGCAGATTGAATCAAATATTGTGAGATGTGGGGACGGGGACACTGCAGAGAAAATGATTGAGTTGATAAAAGAGGCGAGATCTGAGGGTAACTCATTAGGTGGAATCGTTGAATGCATCATCAAAGGGGTTCCTGTTGGGCTTGGTGATCCAGTTTTTGATAAACTTGAGGCAGATCTTGCCAAAGCCATGATGAGTTTGCCAGCTACCAAGGGTTTTGAAATAGGATCTGGTTTCAAAGGTATTGAAATGACCGGAAAGGAGCATAACGATGAGTTTTACATGGATGGAGAAAGGGTAAGAACCAAAACCAATCGGTCAGGTGGTATTCAAGGGGGCATTTCCAATGGAGAGAACATAATATTCAGAGTTGCTTTTAAGCCCACAGCAACAATCATGACAGAGCAGCAAACGGTGAGTCAGTCTGGCGAAGACACCCTACTCAAGGGAAGAGGTAGGCATGACCCCTGTGTTCTTCCAAGAGCAGTGCCGATGGTTGAATCAATGGCGTCGCTTGTAATTTGTGATCACGCTTTAAGGGACAGAGCACAGTGCGGTAAATGATCCCATTATATTATTAATTTAGTTTAAGAAATGGAATCCGATCTTTTTAATGGAGCCCTTCCGTTTCCGATTAATTTTACTGTACTCTCCATTTCACTCATCATCTTAATAGCGCTGATAGCTTTTCTAAGAGGAGTCATTGGAATGTTTTTTGGGCTCGGATGTATGTTTGTTGGTGCTTACTGTGGTTATGTTATTTATCCACGTTTGCCAGAGCTTCTTTCGAATTTTATTGAAAGTCCCTCACCACTCTTAGTTTACGCTCTCACAGTAATTTTAGCATTTTGTGTTTATTTGTTTCTGAGACTTTTGGTAGGAGCTTTTATTATTAGTCCCTTTAGAAAGAAAGAAAGAAAACCTCTCCTCAGGGGTCCTATCGGCATGATACTTAGTTTAATACCAGCCAGTGCATTAATATTAGTTCTTGGGATTGCGTTGTGGACTGCTGGTACTCTTCTCTCTGTTGAATACACGAATTCCGGGATCTCTGCACAACCCGGAACTAGTCAGGAAGTTAGACCATTTTGGGCTAGATGGAATTATGCCCTTGAGAGGGACCATTTGGGTCATATTATTGGGAAGATTGATCCACTTTCCTCNAGGGCNAAGGGNGCTATTTCTAATTTNCTTGTGGCANTNAGNGACGATTCGGCAGGAGCTGAANTGTCAAAAAAACCCAAGGTCTCAAGAGTTTTGAGGGCTAAAGGAATTAATGAATTAGCTAATGACCCCGAGGTTTCCGAGCTACTAAGAAAAGGTGACCATGTCGGATTAATAAATCACCCGAAATTAAAGATTATCGCGGCAGATCCAGAGATAAATAAATTGCTTAATGATTTGCCGGTTGAGAAAATTGTTGATGAATCTATATATGAAAANAAGGAAGGGTTTTTGATCAGAAAAGAAAGTCGGTTGAGGCTTGATCAATAATTTAAAACAATAATAAGTTTTTAGAATTGAATTATATAACAACAATAGGTCTTGAGGTTCACGTTCAGTTGAAAACTAAGAGCAAAATGTTTTGCTCTTGCCCGGTGATGTATGGGGCGGAACCTAACGATAACACTTGTCCAACATGCCTCGGNTTACCTGGAGCATTGCCTGTTTTAAATGGTGGAGCAATTCAGAGAACGATACTTGCCGGCGTCATGCTAAATTGTACGACGCCACCAGTGAGTAAGTGGGATAGGAAAAATTATTTTTATCCTGATATGCCCAAAAATTATCAAATTAGTCAATTTGACCTTCCTCTCTGTATTGGGGGTGGNGTTTCCCTCTATGACCATTGTTATCCCAAGGATTTCCAAAAGAACATTAATAGTCCCGGTAAAGTTGTTACTTTGACAAGGATTCATTTGGAAGAAGACGTTGCAAAGAGTACGCATTCAGAGAGTGGTACCACNATAGATTTTAATCGAGCAGGAACGCCNTTGATGGAGATTGTTAGTGAGCCAGAAATTGATTCTCCAGAAGAGGCATTTGCTTACCTAAATTCTTTGCGTCAGGTACTAATTTATGGTGATCTCTCCGATGCTGATATGGAAAAGGGCCAAATGAGGTGTGATGTAAATGTTTCCGTCCGACCTTCAGATCAAGATGAGCTCGGTGTAAAAATTGAGCTCAAAAACATGAATTCAGTGAGTGCTGTGAGACGCGCACTTCATTATGAAATTAAAAGGCAAGTTAAGGTTTTGGAGAATGGGGGAGAGTTGGTTCAATCTACCAGAAGGTGGGATGATGATTTAGGGGAAACTCAGCTAATGCGAACCAAAGAAGATGCTCATGATTACAGATATTTTCCAGATCCTGATCTCCTACCGATACACACTGAAGATATGCTGGAGCAGGCTAAAAAGGAGGTTCCTGAATTACCTCACCAGAAGGCTCAAAGGTTTATTGAAGAATTTTCTATCAGCGAATATGACGCCAGTGTTTTATCCAGTGATAAATATTTGGCAGAGTATTTTGAGGAATCAGCNAAAAATTCTGATGCTAAAAAGAAAGTTGCCAACTGGGTCATTAATAATGTTTTGGCGGCACTCAATGAGAGTGATCTTAAAATTCAGAGCTGCCCTGTTAGCCCCGTAAAGTTGGCATTCATTGTTGATGAAATAGAGTCTGGAAATATTTCAAACAATCAGGGTAAGGAAGTCTTTTCTGTTTTGTTCCAGAATTCTGATAAAGACCCTCAAAAAGTCATNAAAGAATTGGGTTTTGAACCGGCAGATNCNAGTGAAATTGAGTCCATGGTTGATGAAGTNATTGCGAATAATCCTGACAAAGTTGCNGAAATTAAAGGGGGAAATGATAAACTCATCAATTGGCTAACTGGCCAAGTGATGAAGTTAAGTAAGGGTAAAGCAAATCCNAAGATTATTGGGGATTTGCTTAGGGAAAAGCTTCTAAGTTAAAATANAAGTTCTTCGTTATATAAATCCTTTTTTGATTCATTGACTTCTCCAAAGGATAGTCACAAAATTAAAATTCCTTTTTTTAGNAATTTTTAAGAAATTAAGGAAGTAAACCGCTATAAATAAATTTTATGCATCCACAAAATTTCATTCCCAGATTCGTTACACTTGCAATACTCAGCGCTTCTCTATTTGCACATACTAGTTTAATTGCTGAGGAAAAGAGAAAAATCGATTTAGAAAAAGATAAAGTTTATGAGCATGTCATAANGCCAATACTTTCTGCCAATTGCACCACTTGTCACGGTTCATCAAAATCAAAAGGTAAGATCCGGTTACACAACCCTGAAGAAATCAAAAAGAGCGAGAGTGTCGTCGCTGGGAATGTTGACGACAGTATGATGATCGAACGTATTTTGCTTCCAGAGGATGATGAAGAGGTCATGCCTCCTGAGGGTAAGAAACGCCTATCTTCTGAACAGAAAAAAATGTTGAGTTGGTGGATAGCTGAGGGAGCAAACTTTGAAAAAACAATTTCTGAAACTAATGTCCCAGAAGAAATCGGAACAATTCTTGCCAGTTTAGAATATACTCCTCCAATCGTAATTAAGAAAGCTTTCAATCTTCCTGAACCAGCACAAGCCGCAAATGGTGATGCAGTGACTGCAATCGGCAAAGCTGGTATTCTTGTGATGCAACTTGCACAAGATACAAAATACCTTTCAGCTAACGTCATCAATGTAGCTAAAAGTTTTAATGACGCACAAGTTAAGTTGCTCGTTCCAGTCAAGGATCACCTAACATGGCTAGATCTCTCGCGAAGCGGTATTACCGATCAAGCTGCAACTGATTTAGGTCAGCTCAACATGCTTACTAAACTTCACCTCGAAAATACTGCAGTGACTGATCAGACCTTACAGCAAGTAGGAAAGCTTGAGAATTTGGAGTACCTGAACCTTTATGGAACTAAGGTAACAGATGCTGGTTTGGAAAATCTGAAGAGTCTCAAAAAGTTGAAGAAACTTTACGTCTGGCAAACTGGTGTCACTCAGGGAGGTGCTGATAAACTCAAGGAAGCCATTCCAGGACTTTACATTAATTTGGGATGGCAAGCTCCTAAAGAAGAGTCCAAGCCCGAAGAGCCGAAAAAATAGGAAAAATAAAGATAAGTTTCTTTCTAGATTTAGAGGGCAGGAATGCTAAAGTTAAGGTTTCTTAACTATTCATGTCCAAATTAACTCTCTTACTTTTTTCTGCAGTCTCTCTTTGCTCTATTTTCTTCGCTGGATGTAATTCATCAGAGAAAAAGAACGGTAATACTGCTTATTTAGAGGGTAATAATAAAAAAGGAGGGCTTTTTGGTAGGCATGGTGAAGGGCCTAGACTAAGAAATCCTAACTTTTCAATTCAGGTAGATCCTAATTTAGCGAGATCATTGACCTATTCACGTATCAAAACTCAGGCCCCTTTCATCGCAATGACATTTGATGATGGGCCTCATCCAGTTTATACGCCGAGACTTCTAGATATCCTTAAGGCAAGAAATATAAAGGCAACGTTTTTTGTTGTGGGTACTAATACACGCCGCTATCCCGGTATCATCAGGAGAATGATTGCTGAGGGGCATGAAGTTGGAAATCATACAGTTAACCACAAGTATCTTAGCCGAATTAGTGTTGAACAGGCGAGGGCCGAGGTAATGGGGTGTGAAAGAGCAATTATAGCGGCGTGCGGGGTTAGGCCTACGATATTACGACCCCCTGGTGGTCATATAAACAACCAAGTAAAAGTTTGGCTGAATCGTGAATTTGGCTACAGCACAATCATGTGGGCTGTAGATCCAGAGGATTGGAAAAGGCCGGGATCGGGAGTCGTCGCTCAGAGAATTATTACGGAAACTGATCCAGGTGAAATCGTTTTGGCGCATGATATACATGGTCCAACTATTGCTGCAATGCCAAGGGCCCTAGACGGATTACTTTCGAAAGGATATCGGTTTGTAACAGTTAGCCAGCTCATTTCACTTGAGAGGCGAAAACTTGCTGACATTGAGACTCCAAAAGAGAATCTCCATAATAGTGATTACTCAAAAAAGTCATTGGCATTGTTTTCTGATTAATCAAAATTATCTATTCGCCTCGCTTTTTGTTAGCGGGTTTACATGGTTATAAGAGGCTGCTAAGATTACAGGCATGAAGTCGAAGGACTTGTTTTCCTCACATAGTGGATTACGAGATTTACTGATAACATTTAGAAAATCAGGTCGTGATCTGAATGTAAATGAAGCTGATTTAGCTGGATTGTTGTCATCAGCTTTTGCTTTGTCTGAGCCTATCACTTTTTTGATTTTAGGGAATGAAGAGTGCGGAAAGTCCTCATTTATAGGCCGTATGATTGATGAAGATGGCTCTGCGTTTGAAAACCAAACCGAGCAACCAAATATTTATCGATATGGAGAGCAATGTCAGAGGTTTTCAGATGATAACTTTGAGGAAGTTTCGTTGCCTAACCAAGTATTG
Source organism: Verrucomicrobiales bacterium (assembly GCA_002696885.1). Lineage (GTDB taxonomy): Bacteria > Verrucomicrobiota > Verrucomicrobiia > Verrucomicrobiales > DEV007 > EC70. The sequence goes on from NZSO01000048.1 coordinate 16,694, forward strand.
AAAAAAATAAATTTTATTGAATATACATTGAAGCGGTCATCAGGAGAGCTGGAGCTACTTCAAACTATACACAAAGTTTCAGATTTTATTATACTGATAGTACCGGCTATAAATCCATGGGATACTATTATTTATGATATTGTTAGTGATATTCAGGTTTTGGCCGATCGACCACTGGCTGTCATTTTGTCACACTCAGACCTTAGAACAGATGAGGAAAATAATGCTTTTAAAGAGTATATTTGTCAGTCATCAGAAAAAGCGCTAGGAAAGCAAGTGCCTGTTTTTCAGATTTCATCATTGAATTATTCCGTCAATGAATTGGATGAGAAAAATGATTTAGTGAGGTTTCTAGAATGGGTAAGAACAAAAGTCGAAGATAGAGAAACTTTTAAAAATAAAGTCGCCATAGCAGAAAAAAAATTAGTTGATACGACACAGCGAATCGCAACCTCAATGGAGATAACATCTCGAGTGGATGATTCTGAAATCGAAAATCTCAAGATTCTCGAAAAAATCATAGATTTAACATCTGACCAATTAGTATATAAACTTTCAGAATGTTTGCACGATGACCTATCTGAATTAGAGAAATCAAAAAACTCTATCAGGTCATACGTTCAGGGACTATTTAATACTGTTTTTGGGCCCGTAAATTATATCGAAAAAATCCGGGAGATTCTTGCTACGGTAACTGAATCTCTTAATGATAATTCGGAAAAAATTATCTCAATATTTTATGATATTGGATCGCAAATTGAATCATGTAATCAGCTGGAACATAAGAAATTAATTAAATCTTTAGGAGGGAATAAAGTTTTAAATCAAAATCATATCAAAAGATGTGAAAGATTGTTTGTTGAAGAAACCAATTATCTGATTGATCAAATTAGTGCTAGTTATAAAGAAATTTTTGAGTGTAGAGAATTAGCATTCACCTCTAGAAAGCATGGCATCGTTTTGGTTGGTGCGATAATTAGTTTTATAATTGCAACTAACTATTTGAGTCATCACTCATCCTTAAATGTCATAAGTCTTTCATTCGTCATACTCTCAATATGCGGAATATCCACTTTTACCATGATCAAATTTAAGAAGAATTTCATTAATTTGTTTGATGAAATAAGCGGTCGATTCAAAGAAAAATTACAGGATGTTCTTCGAGATCATTATCGTTCAGCAGGGGAGGCTTTTTTTGAACCTTACCAAGAAATTAGAGAAAAATTGAGATTTTCTCATGATGAAAAGGTTGCCAAAATGAAAGAATCAAAAAAACATGTGATGAATGCTGTTGAAAATGCAAAAAAGATATTGGCAAAGAGCTAATTTTAATGACTCATTGTTGGTAAAATTGATTGATGAATCAAAGTGATCAAAAAGAGAAGAAAAGCCGAGCCAGTGTGTTTATTTCAAGGGCATCAACTACAATCGTGCTTTGGGGTCTCATTGCCATAGCCGTTTACTTTGATAGACCGGTAATTCTCTCAACGATTATTATCATTTTAGGGGTATTGGGGATCAATGAATTTATGGGAATGCTTGGTCTTAAAAAAACACCCGCATTTCCAGTTATCANAGCCTTAACATTAATAGGTAGCTTCTCATATTTANTTTTGTTAAATCTACAATTTTCTGGACAGCTGAAAATAGAGGGATTGGCTTTTGATGCCAGCTTCATGGCGCTCTATATTATTTTGGTCACGGTAATTTTATTGTTCTATTCTATTGATGAGCATAGGACCAAAGACTTGTTTTTTGGATCAATNTTTGGATTTATTTATATCACTGTCTTAATTTCTTTTTTGATTCGAATTCTTTATTTTGAANCTGAATCAGNGAACCAATTTCATGGAGCCTATTACATCATTTTTCTTTTAATTGTTACAAAGTTTTCCGATATGGGCGCATATTTGGTGGGAACTTTAATTGGCAAAAATAAAATGATTCCTCATATCAGTCCTGGTAAAACTTGGGAGGGNTTTCTTTTTGGTTGTCTAACATTTGCTGTAGGCGGTGGAGCAATATTTTATCAAATTTTNCAAGAAAAGATGCTGCATCTGAGCTGGGGAGATGTGTTGCTGCTCGGTTTAATTTTGGCGCCTATTGCCGCGGTTGGTGATCTGGCTGAATCAATTATTAAAAGAAGTTTAAAGGCCAAGGATTCAGGCAGTATACTGCCAGGGATTGGTGGGATTTTGGACCTAATTGATAGTGTCTTATTTACTGCTCCCATTTTATATCTCTACCTTTATTTTTTCTCTTAAATAATGAGCTTCAAAAAAAAGAAAGTGGTGGTTCTTGGGTCCACTGGTTCGATTGGTGAAAGTACGCTTAAAGTAGCCAATGATTTATCGGATCGAATGGAGATTATTGGAATAGCAGCCTGTTCCTCTGCCGAAAAAATACTTTCACAATTAAATGAAACGGGTGCGAGTCATGCCTGCCTAACTAATTTAGAAGCTGCCAAAAGGGCTTCAGCCGAGATAAACGAAGGTGTTAATTTCTATGAAGGAGAAGAAGGNCTNATTGAGTTAGCTACATTAGAAGAGGCTGATATTGTCCTTATTGCGATTGTTGGCGTTGCTGGACTGAAGCCTGCACTTGCTGCGCTTGAGGCTGGAAAAGACCTTGCCGTTGCAAGTAAAGAGATNCTNGTGATGGCGGGTCAAGCGGTGATGGAGACAGCNGCTCAAAACGGAGCCAAAGTTTTGCCAGTGGACAGTGAACACAATGCAATTTTTCAATGCTTGGAGGGTAAAAAGAATGAGGATATCTCTCGTTTAATACTTACAGCTTCAGGCGGACCTTTTAGAGAGAGTTCCACTGATGAGATTCAAAAAGTAACCCCGCAACAGGCTCTCAAACATCCGACATGGGACATGGGACCAAAAATTACCATTGATTCAGCGACTCTATTTAACAAAGGGCTCGAAATGATCGAGGCCAAATGGCTTTTTGATATNGATATGGACCGTGTCGATGTCGTGGTTCATCCACAAAGTATAATTCATTCGATGGTAGAATTCGTTGATAGTTCCATACTTGCTCAGCTGAGTACGACAGATATGTGCTTTCCCATTCAGTACGCGATCACTTGGCCTGAAAGGATTCCGAATCGTTTAAAACCATTGGATTTCACTCAAATCAGTAAGCTTGAGTTTGAAGCCCCCAGGATTGAGGACTTTCCCGCATTAGAACTGGCTCGCCACGCTGGTAGCCGTGGCGGTACTTTGCCAGCAGTTATGAACGCAGCCAATGAAGTTGCTGTCGATAAATTTTTATCTGAGGGAATAGGGTTTCCGGGCATTTGGAAGCACGTGGCTAAGGTCATGGATGCTCACGAAGTCATTGACAACCCGTCAGTAGAAGAATTAATTCAATCTGATCAATGGGCGAGAGATTATGATATAGATTGATATTCAATAATACCCATCGAATCTGACTCACTTTTTGCGATCGTTGAATCCAAGTGATATAGTGATCAACGAAAAATTAATTAATCCCCCTCAAATCAATACAATATGGAATTTTTATTAGGTCTTGGAAAAATACTTTGGACTCTTTTTCAGGTCATCATCCTTTTTAATATACTCATCGTTGTTCATGAGCTTGGGCATTACTGGGCTGCAAAGTGGAGAGGTTTGAAAGTAGAAAAATTTCAAATATGGTTTGGAAAACCGATCTGGAAAAAGAACATTAAAGGGGTTCAATGGGGTTTTGGTTGGATACCCATGGGAGGCTTTGTTGCGCTGCCACAGATGGCTCCAATGGAGATGTTAGAAGGAAAAAATGAAGGCAAAGAACCGCTCCCTCCAATCAAACCTTCAGACAAGATCATCGTAGCTTTTGCGGGGCCACTATTTAGTCTTGGTCTTGCATTCTTCTTCGCATTGTTGGTATGGGGGTTTGGTAAACCCGTTCGTGAACAACTCCAGAGCACGGTTGTAGGCTCAGTCGTACCTGGCATGCCTGCCGAAAAGGCGGGCGTTTTACCAGGTGACGAGATTCTTGAAATCGATGGAGTTAAAGTTCAAAGCTTTGCTGGAATGGTGGATTCAATTTTAGAGA
>NZSO01000049.1 GCA_002696885.1 Verrucomicrobiales bacterium
TGCTCAATAAACTCGTCTGGCCACCCAATTCTTACAACTGGAGTGTTGATACCAGCATCATGAAGGAGTTCAATTATGGCTGCACCAAATCCATTGTGTAATACATGATCTTCAAAAGTGCATATAACTTTGACATTCTTTGCCATTTCTATAATTGCTGAGCTGTCGATTGGTTTAATAAAACGTGGATTTATCAAACTTACCGAATGTCCTTGTACCTCTAGCATTGAACAAGTCTTCTCGGCCATTTCAAACAAATGACCTAAGCCAATTAGACCAACGTCATTACCACTTTTAATAATTTCGGCTTTTCCGATCTCAATTATTTCAGGCTTTTCTTTTGGCTGCACACCCGGTCCAGCTCCACGAGGATACCTCACTGCGATAGGGCCTGAATCGTGATTTGCCATGGTCCAAAGCATATCAACAAATTCATCCTCATCTTTAGGCTGCATAAAGATGAAATTAGGAACATGTCTGAGATAACCGATATCAAAAAGACCGTGGTGGGTAGGTCCGTCATCTCCTGAGAGTCCAGCCCGGTCCATACAGATGCGTACTGGTAAATTTTGAATGCCAATATCATGAATAAGCATGTCGAATGCTCTTTGCATGAATGTGGAATAGATGGTTAGAAATGGTTTGAAGTCTTGTATTGCTAAGCCGCATGAAAACAGCGCCGCGTGTTCTTCGGCAATACCTACATCAAAATACCGGTCACTGACCTCCTTGTTGTCTCTGAAAGTAGCAAGGCCTGTTCCTCCTGGCATTGCTGCAGTTATAACGGCAATACTTTCATCTTCTTTTGCGAATTCAGTTAATTTTTCGCCGTAAATTTGAGAGTATGTTGGACTCGAGCCAGGGTCGGTTTCACCTGTCTCAACTTTATATTTTCCGAGACCATGAAATTTGTCAGGTTTTTCTAATGCAGGTTTATAGCCGTGACCTTTTTCTGTAATGATGTGTAAGATTACCGGTTCGTTTTGTTCTTTTAAAAATTCGAATGTCTTGATCAGCAGTGGAAGATCATGACCATCAATCGGGCCGTAATAACGAAGACCAAATTCTTCAAAAAGAACACTTGGAACTAATACATTCTTAGCACCCTTCTCAACTTTTGATGCCAGTCTGCTGACTTTATCACCTAATCGTTTGGAAACAAAGTTCGCTGCGGCTTCGTGTAGTCCTGCGTACGCCTTGCTGGTGGTAATTTTATTAAAATACTTTGCTATTGCTCCGACATTTTTATCTATAGACCATTCATTATCATTTAGAACAATGATTAATGGTCCCTCTAAATTAGAAACATTGTTCAAGGCCTCGAAAGTGGGTCCGCACGTAAAAGCAGCATCACCTGCAACGGCCACCACATGATCATTGCTTTCCTTTAGCTTATTCGCCATTGCCATACCCAGTGCTGCTGAGAGTGCTGTTCCTGCATGACCGGCACCATAGCAATCATGTTCACTCTCACTTCTGAGGAGGAATCCGTTTAGTCCCTCATACTGCCGGATAGTATTGATTTTATCCCATCGTCCAGTGAGCATTTTATGGACATAACCTTGATGAGAAACATCAAACAGAAATTTGTCTTTGGGTGTTTCAAAAACTCTATGTAAAGCGATCGTTAATTCCACAACACCAAGATTCGGTCCCAAGTGGCCACCGGTTTGAGATAAACTGTTAATCAAAGTTTCTCGTATCTCTTTGGCTAGTTCACTCAGTTGATCCTCTGGTAGGGCTTTGAGGTCTTTGGGGCTTTTGATCTCAGTTAATTTCACTGTGTTATTATTAAATTTGGAGGCTAAATTCTTTACTATTAAACGTTTTATTCGCCTCAGTCAGCGATTTCGTCAAGTTCATCTAGCTTTGGAGCGTCTTTATTTAGATCCTTGTTAATTTGCTCCACTTTTTTTCGGGCGACATTAATTTTTTCTTTGCAAACACTTAACAGTTTGGTCCCTTCCTCATAATCCTTCAATAATTCCTCCAATGGAACTCGTTCATTTTCCATTTTTTCAATTATTTCTTCTAACCTTTCAATAGCGTCTTCAAAATGAAGATCACTTTTGGTATTGGCTTGTTTTTTGGAAGGCATTGTTTTTGGTTAAACGTTTGTTTATTGTAAACGCGAAATAATAGGAAATTTATCCCAAAATATCAATTACTGATAATTTAAGATTATTGATCAGGATCAACCAAGAAGAAATACCCGCTAGTTGTTAATTTAGGATCTACTTTTTTAAATGGTAATCCCTCTAATGATTCGATTATGTTTAAACCATCTTTTAGCCAAGATTTGGGTTGAGTAGGATCCGTACCAGTTCCTGCCGAGGCAACAGTTTGGCCAACAATGATTGGAGCCCACTCCTTTTCCTCACGATAGGTTAGGTTTAAAAGGGATTTAGTCATCGACCTTGGAGTAATTAAAATGCCAGAAAATGGATTTTTATGTTCTTTCGTGCGTTTCATGATTTCCCTTAGATCTGCTTTTGTTGTGGGCAACCAAAGGGCAGTGCGATCTCCATACCAAGCAACCTCCCAGGGAGAATCGGTTATGACAATATCTGTTTTATTCATTTGTTTTCCAAAATAAGATATAACAACACCTCTAGTTGCTTTTTCTTTACTTTGTATCCCTCTGGTCACACCTGGTAATAGGCTTAATACCATGGGGATTGTGCTTAGACCAATAGCTATCCACAAATAGCCATTTTCTGATATGATTGGAATGTTGCTGGTCAATCCGATTCTGCTCCACAAAATAGCAAGCATCGCTAATCCATAAGCAGTCATAAGAGGTATGAATAATAAATGTATCTGATTGGCATCGGGTCCAGATATTCCAGAACTTTGATTGGATACTCCAAATAGTGACATTCCAATAACAGCTGGTACCCACATTGCCAGAACAAACCATTTAAAGGCGGCTATTTGAGGTCTTTTGAAAGGGTGAAGTAATGCTAAAAAGAATAGTGGAGCAGCTATGATTGAACCAAGAAATGAGTATATACCATTCAATTGGTATAGAGATGATGTCAGTACTTTTGAGGCAAAACCTTTTCTAAAAATGTTATCCTTACTTAAATTATAGCTTCTAAAAACTTCTTCCTCGGCAGCTCCCATTCCTCCAAACATGGAAAAATATCCTGACCCTAAAATATCACCTGCGGTATTTAAATTTCGTAAGCACCAAGGAAGAATAATGATTAAGAAAACAATGAGCATACTTAAACCTGCTGCTCCCCTCGGTTTAAAATAGAAGCATGAGAAAATGACTAGACCAATGAAAGGCCATAATGCCATCCAATGGGTCAATGCTAATAGCCCGAAGCAAACAGCTCCGAGGATTAATAGTGCTAATGGTTTTTTCTCTAAGCATTGAGCCTCAACCGCTCTATAAACAAAATAACATCCCAAGGTAAATAAAAATAGCATTAACATTTGCGGCAAGCCGCTCTGAGAGTATCGCCAAAGTAACTCGCATAAAAGCATCAGCAGTGCCGTCACCCCTCCAATCTTGGCATCAAAGATTCTTGAGATGAAAAGAAAAGTCACTCCGATTGAGGCTAAGAGAAAGAAAATGGATGTCGCTGTAATTATTCTATCTAAATAATAGACCGTTGAATTATTATCCCAGCCAAAATCGTTATCTCCTTTAAAGAGTCTAATTATAACAGAATTAAGAATCGGATTTAAAGGTGCGTGATAGGTGTCTTTAAACCCAACAATTTTTACTCCCTCAGGATCTTCAGTATTTTCATCTGCTTGATACAAGGAGAGAGGGCGGATCATTTTTGTTTGAAAGCTACCTGATCTGGCGAGCTCTCTTGCGATCTGAGCTTGTTCAATACCCTTAGGCGAGGTGAGTTGTTTGAATCCAGGCCCTAAGTAGAAAAGCATTAGGCCAAAGAGAAGAAGAAGAAATAACAATCGACGAAGAATCAGAGCTCCGCTGAGTTCTTCTTTAGAATCTGAAAAAAAATTCCTGAGAGACATAAGTCTTTATTTTATGGGTTATCCTATTAGCACTCAAATCATATTTCCTAGTATTCTCATACTTTTATTGAGTTTCTTTAAGTTTTCTTTGAAGTGTTCTACGGCTGATACCTAATAATTTTGCCGCTTCCGTTCTGTTCTCATCAGTGTGACTCAATGCACTTGCTATCAGTTGAGATTCCATTTGAGCCAAGTTGAATGTCTGAGAATCTTCTTCTTTCATCTGATGTTTATCCTTTGGCATTGGGGTTTCTCCTCGAATTGCAGCTGGAAGATGGCGTAATGTGATTTTAGTGCCATTACTCATTACGACACCGTGTTCGATAGCTGTTCTAAGTTCTCTAACGTTACCAGGCCATTGATGTTCAATTAATACTCTCATCGCATCATTAGAAAGATCCTTGATGGGCTTATTATTCTCCTCTGCGAATTCTTTGAGGAAGGCTGTCGCTAATAGAGGGATATCCTCAGATCTCATTCTGAGTGGAGGTAGTGTTATTTTAACTACATTCAATCGATAATAAAGATCTTCGCGAAATTTACCCTCGGATACTAGCTCTGGAATATTTTTATTGGTTGCAGCAACAAGCCGGACGTCAATTTTTATCGTTTTATTCCCGCCGACTCTTTCGATGGTTCTTTCCCCGAGAGCCCGGAGTAATTTTACTTGGGTAGAGGAATCGATTTCACCGATTTCATCCAAAAATAAAGTGCCTCCGTCGGCTTGTTCAATTCGACCGATTCTCTTTTCAGTAGCACCCGTAAAAGCTCCTTTCTCATGGCCGAATAATTCACTTTCGAGTAACTGTGGCGATAGTGCGGCACAATGCACTGTAATCAGTTTAGACTTTGGTCGACCGCTAAGATTGTGAATGGCTTTTGCAACTAATTCTTTTCCGGTTCCGTTCTCCCCATCGATTAATACGGTCGCTTTAGAGCTGGCAACTTGTTCAATCGTTTCAAAGACAGGCTGCATGGCTGGAGATTTCCCAAGTATGTTTGATATGGTAAATTTTTTTTGAACTTGTTTCTTTAATTGAGAGTTTTCTTCCTTAAGTGATCTGGTGTTGAGAGCTCTTTTGATAAGAATTTCTAACTGATCTATGTTCAATGGTTTTGTTACAAAATGGTATGCTCCTCTTTTCATAGCCTCGACAGCTGTATCTACGGACCCATAGGCAGTCATCATGATGCTTATTGGCGGCTGAGGTAGTTGAAGTGCCAACTCGATGAGTTCCATGCCGTCTTCAGCTCCTAGTCTTAAATCGGTAACTAAAACATCAATAATCTCATTCTCTAAAACATCTTTAGCCCCCTTTATATTTGATGAAATGTAGACATCAAATTCATCTTCCAAAGAGAGTCGCAGCCCCTCTCGGGTGTTTTTTTCATCATCAACTATTAAAATCGTATTCATCAATATCTAAGGTGAATTAATAGAACAATTAATCGATTCCTACTTTTTCAAAGGGAAGTAAACGAACGTTTCGTTGCCGCCTAGGAAGAGAGATGCAAACGGATGTTCCAGAACCCTGTTCGCTAGAAATTTTAATATCGCCACCATGTTCTCTAATAATTCTTCTTATGATAAGTAAACCAAGTCCCGTCCCAGATTTTTTTGTAGTAAAGTAAGGTTGAAAAACTGTTGATAGGTTTTCTGCAGAAATGCCCTCACCTGTATCATCAAATGTAATGAGGATATGATTATCTGACATGTCTGTTTTGACTGTAATTTCTCCACCCTCTTGAGTGGCTTGTGTTGAGTTTTTTACGATATTATAAAATGCCTGTTTGATTTGATCTGGATCAAGCTCCAAGGCTGGTAAAGCTGAGCGCAGTTTTAATGTAAGTTTTAGTCCCCGGTCTTTAATTTCGGGTTCTAAAAATCTCATCGATTCTTTGATGAGTTCATTTATATCGGTCGGCTCTAGTTGTGGCTTTGAAGGCCTAATTGCTTTAAGGAATTGGTCAACAATATGGTCTAATCTCTTTACCTCGTCCGCAGAAGTTTCTACAAGATCTCTTAGTTCTGCCTCATATAAATCAGGTACGGCCTTTTTAAGTTTTCTCTCTAATAGCTGTAAATGTATGTTGATTGAATTTAGTGGATTTCCTATTTCGTGAGCAACTCCAGCTGCGAGCATTGTAAGTGCACCAATTTTCTCGGACTCTAGTTTTTCTTCCTCACCTTTTCGTGATTCGGTAATATCCCGTATCAGCATTAAAAAGACGGGCTCAGTGTTTTCTGAATTGGTTCCTATTGGTTTTATATAAAAATTAAGATACTTACTTTCAGGATAGAAAAGTTCGAGATCTCTTGAAATGGCATCGTTATTACCTGAGATAAGATTATCCCATTCTAGCCCCTGAATATGATCGGAGACATTTCCGCCTTTAACCTTTTTCCGATCAAGGCCAAAAAATCTGGAAGCACCTTCATTAATGTAATGAATGATTCCAGACCCCGTCGCAACAATGACACCTTCTTGAAGAGCATCAAAAATGCTCTTAAAGAAATCACTTTCTTCTGCCAGACGATTAAGGAAATTTTGAACTTCGTTGGATCCAACTTGGTCAACGCGTTCAATCAGCTTGTCTACGAAACGAGATTTCATCAAAATATAACTATGAGTGATCCAATTATAAAAATAGTCCTTTGCATGTGTCCGAACTTAGAGGTAGCGCGACATATTGGCACACATGCAATAGAAAATCAAATTGCTGCCTGTGTCAATTTGATACCTAAAGTCGAATCAATTTACCACTGGGATGATAAAATAAATAACGATTCGGAGGTATTATGCCTATTTAAGACAAAAAAAGAACTTTTGAATGAATTAAAATCAGCAATCTTAAAATTACATCCCTATGAAGTTCCTGAAATTATTTATTTAGGTGTAGATGGAGGATCAAAGAGTTATTTAAATTGGATTTCGCAAAGTACCAAGACCTCAGAATGATGATGAACTAACCACGTGGATGGAACTTTTTGTGAACTTTTTTGAGCCCCTTCTCATCTACATGCGTGTAGGTTTGCGTTGTGCTAATATCAGCATGTCCCAACATTTCTTGGATGATTCTCAAATCAGCTCCTCCACTTAACAAATGGGTCGCAAAGCTATGCCTAAGTTGATGGGGGTGAATTGGAGTTTTTAGATCGGCTCTCTTTGAGCGTTCTCTGACGATTTGCCATATTCTTGATGGACTTAGCTTTTTACCCCTGATTGATAAAAAAATATGGCTAGTGCTTTTGGTGTTTACTAATTTTTTTCGACCATGCTCCAAATAACGGCTTATTTCCTCCATGGCTTTTTTTCCGATGGGAACAATTCTTGTTTTATTACCTTTACCAGTAACTCTTATGTGCCCTTCTTCGATATAAAGATTTTCTAATACCGCTTCTAATATTTCTCCTAATCGGAGACCGCTAGAATATAGAAGCTCGATCAAAGCTCTATCTCTCATNCCCAAAGGGTCATTCGTTTCTATTGACTCNAGTAATTTTTCNACATCTTGCTCATTGATTGTTTTGGGAAGCAATTGTTCTGGCTTNGGTGAAAAAAGCCCCTCGGCGACATCTTCTAGTATAATTTTTTTACTAGAGAGAAACCTAAAGAATATTTTTAGACTAACGATATTCTGTCTAATACTTGATGCCAATAGTCCTTCGTTTTTTCTAATCGTAAGGTATTCAGTTAAATAATCCGTAGTAATTGAATTAAGATCTTTAAGGGGCTTATTTTTTTTTAACCAATCGGAGAACCGTTCTAAATTTCTTCTGACAAGCAATTGATAATTAATCGAAAGGCCTCTCTCGGTGGCGAGAAACATTATGAATCGATCAATAGATTTTTTAATGTCGATATGAGCCTTCAATGGTCATTAAATTTGGTGAGCAGTTTTCAACGATATGGAAAATCAGGGACTGACTATTTTTTTGATGCTTTTAAGAAGTATTTTAAGACCCGGATTGAGCATTCCTCCATGATCGAATCCCTGTAATTCAAAAAGCTCAGTGTTTTTATGTTTTAATACTTTCATCATCCTTGCCAAGTAAGCATTCTCTTCAAACCTACCTAGCATTTCTAATTCTCTGTCGCCTGTGACTAATATTAGCGGAGGTGCATCATGCCTGACGTGATAAAGGGGTGCGAATTTATCGATGATTGGTTGTTTGTCAGATATTTCTTTTTCCTCTCTTGGAGTGAAATGAGTTATTGTATGTCCGCTGAGAGGAATTAATCCTGCTATGTCATTGGCATTAATTCCAAATTTTTTGAGATAGTTTGAATCTAATCCAATCATACTCGTTAAATACCCACCAGCAGAGTGACCTGAGACGAATATTTTATTATTTGATCCGCCATACTCTTTAATATTTTTAAAGGTCCAGGCAACTGCCGCAGCGCCATCCTCGATGTATTCTGGGCATTTTGCTTTTGGAAATAATCTATAATTGACTGCAACGATTGCTATTCCTTTTGACTTTAAACTGTTTGGAATACTTTTTTGACCTCCTCGAAGTCCTCCGCCATGAAACCAAACAATGGTCGCGAAATTGGTCGTCTCTTTTGGGTAATATATATCAAGAGTGCAACGCTCTTTTGCATATTCATTTGGCGGAGATTTGTAATAGGCTAGATCCTTTACTAGCTGATATTCCTCTGCGTTAGAAAATTGGCAAAAAAGTGAAAATAATGCGATAAAAGATAGGAACTTGATTTGAGTTTGAAGCATCATAAATAGGATCTTTTTGATTATATTAAAGCGCAATGAAAAAAGTTAATACGCTTCCATTTTTCCATACAATAGTTTGAATAAAAGAGACTAATTATTCATTAAAACTACTTTCTTAGATCAGCTCAGGGTTTATAGTTTCCACCCCAAATATACCTATTTTGGTCCTTATGCCCAAAGTTCATATTAAAACCTACGGATGCCAAATGAATGAAAGAGATTCATTGCAGGTTGCTGAAATGCTGCAGAATCGAGGTTTTTTAATGACTAGTGATCAGGCTGAGGCCGATGTCATTTTAATCAATACTTGCTCTGTTCGAGATCAGGCCGAACAGAAAGCACTCAATAAGATGACTTCCGTGCAACATCTTAGGAAAACTCGTCCACATATTGTTTATGGTTTTATGGGGTGCATGGCTCAAAGCAGAGGAGAAGAGCTTCTGGAGCGAGGCGCAGATTTAGTGATCGGAACTCAAAAATATCATCGAGTTGCAGATTACGTTGAAGAAATCTTTTCAGCCAGAACGGAGGCCAGAATGGATGATTTAAGAACTTCTATAGTTGATACTGATGAAGAACTTAATTCTCAAAATACAATTCGTGATGGAGCAGCTCATGATGGAGCAGCCACTGCGTTCGTATCTATCATGCAGGGTTGCAACATGAAATGTTCTTTTTGTATTGTACCCTATACTAGGGGTAAGGAAAGGGGACGGCCAATTAATGAAATTGTCGATGAAGTAAAAAAGTTGGCTGATAATGGGATCAAAGAGGTGACCTTGTTAGGACAAATCGTTAATTTATATGGACGCCATGAATTTCCAGTGGTTGACGGTAAAAGTCCATTCGTGCAGTTGCTGGAGCAAGTTGCGAAGGTTGAGGGAATTGAGAGGGTCCGATTCACTTCTCCTCATCCAGTGGGTTACAAACAGGATTTAATTGATGCTTTCGGCTACATTCCCGAATTGGCAGAACACGTGCATTTCCCATTGCAGTCGGGCTCGGATAAAGTGCTCAAAGCAATGCGCAGGCCTTACAAAGCTAGTAAATTTGTGGAACTAGTGGAACGCATGCGTGAAGTCTGCCCTCATATCGCTGTTTCTACAGATATTATTGTGGGATTTCCTGGCGAAGGTGAAACAGAATACCTTGAGACACGAGCACTTTGTGAACAGGTAAAATTTGATAATGCTTATGTTTTTCGTTATTCAAAAAGAAGAGGTACTCCGGCCGCTGAAATGGATGATTCTTTGCAATTATCTGAAGAGGTCAAAGTGCAGAGAAATCAAGACCTTCTTAA
>NZSO01000050.1 GCA_002696885.1 Verrucomicrobiales bacterium
TTATTAAGTCAACATGGAGGCGCTATACTTTTCTTTCTCATATTATCTTTGATAATATATGTATGGTTTATTCATTGGCCTTTGGTGAATTGGTTTAAAAATCTCATCTCACGATTTATGGAGTGGAAAGATGCAGCAGCAAAGGCCAAAGCTATTAAAAAGAAAGTTACTAAGAAAAAGGTAGCTTCAGAGGGGACTCTTTCTGGATTGATTGCGGTAAGCACTTTTCTTGCGATCTCCTCACATTCTGAAATTACATTTGCTGAGCATCACAACGATACGATGAGTGCTAACCAAATTGTTCAAAAAATTGATATTAACAATGGGCGACTCTATGGATCGCTCAAGTTGTCGGCAAAAGGCATCACTGATGACACTATAGTGCTTTTAAATGCTCCTGCCATTCTAACTAGCTTTGAAGGCAATGGAGTACGATTAAGCAAGCAAACTCATGGCGATACATTTAGATATGTAATTATTCTCGAAAGAAATGGTTTTGTGGAGTGTGAGTGTAAATATGAGTTGGCAGTGAAGGATAATCTTAGTGAATTCCAATTGCCGACTTCATCGTCTGCTGTTCATGATCTTGAGATAAGATATGACCAAAGTGGCTGGGAGTTTAATTCCACAGCCTCGGTGAGAACAATTGGCATAGAAAATCTCAAAGAAACGGAATCAGGAGTACAAATGACTCTAGGTTTGGAGGGATCAGGAGCCATTATCAAACTTAGTCCGCTGACTAGAGACACCTCGGTAGAATCGGCAGAGTTCAATGCTGAGGTATCAAATTTATTTCTGCCAGGGCCAGGCTTGGTCGATGGTTATCATCAGGTTACGGTAAGGCCATCAAGGGGTGAAATACGTCTAATGCAGTTTAAAATTCCTCAAGGCTTCACCGTTAGTGGTGTGAAAAGCCAAAATATCAATAGCTGGCGATTTGATCCTGACAACCTTTCTCTCAAAGTAGAGTTCAGCCCCTCTGAGAAAAAACAATTTAATTTAGATATTTCCACTCAGATGGATAGTGGTGCACTCCCATCACAAATCACTTTGTCACCTATATCAGTGAATAATGCAAAAAGACAATTTGGAATGTTAGGAATAGGTTTTGGCCAAGACTCTCAACCTGGCAATATAACCGTGAATCAAATGTCAAAGGTCAACACTGATGATTTCGACCTATCATTAGTCAATTCCAACAATAATGAAGAAGTTAAGAAAAGAAGTTTTGTTTTGCATCAGGCCTATCGTTATCAAGGGCAAGGAGGAGCGCTAACTGCATCTGTGTTGCCCGTTTCACCCGAAGTCAGAGTCCAGTCAAATCAAACCTTATCCATCGGAAGTGAACGAATTGTTTTGGCTCTTGATTTAAATGTTAACATCACCAGAACTGGGTTATTCAAGCTGAGCTTCATCATTCCAGAAGGTTTAGAAATCGAATCGGCTAGTGGCCCATCTCTTAGTCATTGGACGGAATCAACAGATAATGAAATCAGAGTCATTACATTGCATCTTAATGGAAGAACGCTTGGATCTCAGGGCTTTTCAATCTCTGTCGCTGGCGCTACACCTGGCTCGATAACGGACTGGAAAGTTCCTAGAATTTCATTGAGAGAGGCAACTCGTGAAAACGGACAACTTCTCATTGTTCCTGAACAAGGAATTAGAATTCAGACTTTGAATAGGAATCATGTTCAACCTAAAGATGCGAGATCGATCTCAGGCAACAGACCAGGCACTTTAGCCTTTGGTCTTCTGCAATCTGATTGGGACTTATCAATCGGCATTGAGTCTTTGGAACCATGGGTAACTTCACAAGTCCTGCATGAGGTAACTCTGAGAGAGGGAATCACTAAAACAAGACTTACGATTGATTACCGAGTTGAAAATGCAGCCGTTAAATCCTTCAAAATACGCCTACCTGATGTAGAAAAAGAATTTGAGAAAACCGTTCGCGCATCAGGCTCGGCGGTTGCTGATATTGTTAAGGTTGAACGAAATAACTCCGAAGGATTATGGGAAATTCAGTTTAAAAGGAGAATATTAGGAAATTCAAAGGTTGAGATTAATTATCAGAAAACTGGTGATCGTGAAAATAACCTCGAAAAAATAACCACTGCAAAATTGGAAAACGTAGGACAATCCTCTTATTGGGTTGCCGTAAGAATGTCAGGGCATTTTGAATTGACCGCTAATGGTGCTGACAGAGGATGGAATCAAATTGATTGGTCAAGTGTTCCCAGAAAATTGCTAGATCCACGAGACCGTAGTGTTGCTGCTCTCACTTATAGGGCGGTTGAACCTGATCAACCTCTTTCTGTAAAAGTTCAGAGGCATGCAGTTGCTGAATCTTTAAACCTCAGGGTCAGTAGTGGAGCATTCAAAACAATTTTTTCCACCAATGGGACTTCAATTACCGAATCCGAGATGCAAATTGAGCTCGTTGAAAAAAGTACAATGAGAGTACAACTTCCAGAAAAGGCAGAACTTGTGAATACTTTTGTCAATGGGCAAAGTGCTGCCATTGTCAAAGAAAAGGATTCTTACCTGTTTTACGTTTACCCTAAAGAAGACAGCGCGTCAGCTACGGTTTCATTGGTTTGGTTTATGAATTCAGACAAAGTCTCCAAAAAATTCACCCTTGAAGGGCCAAAGTTAAATGTTCCATTACAAAACATTCAATGGAAGGTCGTTCTACCTGCAGGATATGAACTTATTGATGAAGAGGGCACACTCGACTTACTAGAGGGCTCATCCATTTATGGGCAGGGTAACCGCATATCTCTCAAAGGTATAAGTAGCTATAGAGATACTTATTCAGCAAAGAATAGCGCAAGAGCAAACGATGCGTCGATTGATTTTCAAAATGCTAATAAATGGAAAGAACAAGGTGACCAGGCTAAAGCTCGAAGTGCCTTTCAAAGACTTTCCAAAATCAAAGGCCTTGATGAAGCAGCCAATGAAGACGCGAGAGTTCAGCTCAGAAAGCTTCAAACAGAACAAGCTGTGGTCGGCCTTAACACACGTAGACAACGCTTTTACCTAGACAACAGAGTGGAAGATCCAGTATTCAACAAAAATGAGCTCTTGGAACAAGCCGCTGATGTCAACCCTCTACTACAAGGAGACATTAATTATAAGCCTGATCAGGTTGATGATTTACTTCAAGGAAACACCAAAGAAGAGAATGATGCTCTCCAAAAAATTGCTTCTCGAATCGTCGGGCAACAAATTGCTGCAGAGCCAGCTCTTCAAGCATTGGATGTAACGCTTCTAGAACAAGGAAACGTGCTTACTTTTAAGCGAAGCGTACAAGTAGACGGTGATGACCCTTTGGAAATCACACTAAGCATCACCAAAGAAAACAGAGTAAATTGGATTTACTCTATAATCCTGCTTTTGATAATCGCTCTATCAGCAAAATTTTATAGAGCTCATAAATTTGTCAAAAGCTAGAATATAATTCGTTCTCTAAAAAGGGATATCGTCGTCTTCCGCATCAAATTGTGCTCCATCGTTGGGTGCACTACTTTGATTGCTGGATTGATTGAAACTTGAATCAGAACTCGGCCCAGAATTACCAGCATTGGAACCGCCACCATCTCGACTACCTAGTAATTGCATACTTTCTCCAACCACCTTCAGTTTTGTTCTTTTTTGGCCAGTATTCTTATCGTCCCAACTGTCCATTTGCAATCGACCCTCAATATATACCGGACGACCTTTTTTAAGATATTCACCCGCCACTTCAGCCTGCCTCCCCCACAAAGTTACATCAACAAAAGTTGTTTCCTCTCGCCTATCACCTCCATCTGAAGAGTAGTAACGATTCATCGCCATACCGATGTCAGCAACAGCGGTTCCCTTTGGCGTATATCTTACCTCTGGGTCTCGAGTACAATTTCCTATTAGAATAACTTTATTTACAGATGCCATAATTATTGTGTAAGTGAAATATCGATGACTATTTTCTAAAACAAGATCATAGCTAGCACTATTATTTAATGCAATAAAGATGAAGTCTGTTTTAGAAAAAGACCAGCTAATTAACGGACCTGATAATGCTGTATATGAACCGCCGAATTTAGCTTAAGTCTTGTCTTTATCTTATCGATGACCTCAGGTTCAGCTTCAAATTGGTAATTTACATAATGACCACCTGCCAATTTACGAGCGTTATAAGCAAATTCTTTATGACCAATCTGTTCGATTTGCTCTAAAGAACCACCCTCTTCTTCTATTTCTCTACCTATCTCCTGAACGAGTTGATCTACGTCAGCCTCTCTTCCAGTTGTATTCAGTGCAATAACACTTTCGTAATTTCTTTTCATTTTTTGCGTTTTATTGGTGGGATGTGGACTAATTGTCGGTTTTGGGTGAGGTTTTTTGCTGTATTGGCTTATTTTTTGATGCTTTTGGTGAAGCATTAAATTTAGTCATAGCAGCAGCGAGGCCCTCTTCGGCAATATAACCGATAGCTAATACCGCTTGTTTTATGGATTTTTCAAGTGCTGATCGCTCTTCTGAGCAAAATTTTCCCAAAACATGGCCTATTCCATCGTTAAATCCCCTACCAATGCCTAATCTTAAGCGGGTAAACCTTTGAGTTCCAAGGTGAGAAATGATCGATTTCACCCCGTTATGGCCTCCGGCTGATCCCTCGGCCCGAATTCTTAAGCGTCCAAGATCTAAATCCATATCATCGTAAATCACCAGAATTTCGTGGGGGTCAATCTTGTGAAAAGCCGCAATTTTACCAACAGCTTGTCCACTCTCATTCATGTAAGTCAGTGGCTTAACGAGAATATAATCAGAAGTTTTAACCCAACTGGCTTTCCACTTTTTATCCTCGTTAAATGAAGCCGAAAGTTCAGCTGCCAATTGATCAAGGATCATGAAACCTATGTTGTGGCGAGTATCTTGATATTTTTTTCCAGGATTACCAAGACCTACGATCAACTTTGGTAGCGAATCTTCGGCCACCGATTTCATGACTGAATTTGATTTTGATGGATGAATTATCCTTCTGAGGACTCTTCAGATTCCTCACCTGTGTCTGCATCCTCTGCATCATCACTTCCACCTTCAGATTTAGAAGCACGAGTTTCATTAACGATAGCAATGAGAACATCATCCTCTAGACTTGCACTAACACCTTCAGGGAAGTTTGCAGAGCCAATAGTCAAACTGTCACCGATTCCAAGGTCAGTCACATCAAATTGAAGTGTTTCAGGTAAATCTTTTGGTAAACAGTGTACTTCAATGTCGTGAAGTAATGTATCGAGTACTCCACCCTGTTTAATACCAATTGGATCACCGGTCAATTCGATAGGAACTCTTGCATGAATCTCGCTATCTTCCTGAACCGCATTGAAATCAACGTGTAGAATATCTCCAGAAATTTTGTGGTGCTGAATATCTTGAATCAAAGCCAACTTGTTTGCTTCTTTGGCTCCTTCAATTTGTAGGTTCACCAGTATTTGCTGACTCGCACTATTTCTTAAGATATCTTTAATATTATTTGCATCAACTTGTACAGCATAACTGTCCTGAGAGGCTCCATAGACAACGCCAGGGATCTTTCCAGCCCTGCGTAATCGACCTGACTCAGCGCTACCAATACCTTCTCTTTTTTCTGCGTTCAAATTAACTTGATCAGCCATAACTTTGTGAATTTTTGGGGATTCCTATAAATTCCTCATTTTAATGAGGGCGGCAACACTATTCCTACTTATTGGCTATGTCAAAAAGAGATGTCACTGACTCATCGTTTTCAATTCGACGAATTCCCTCTCCAAGTAAGGAAGCAACGCTAACAACCGTGACTTTTTCCCCTTTTGCCATGGGTGTGCTGTCTGTTGTAATTAATTCCTCTATACATGAATCTTTGAGCCTTTGGATACCAATTTCACCCAAAACCCCGTGTGAAACTCCAGCATAAATTTTACCTGCCCCATTCTCTTTTAGCATTTGGGCAGCAGAACAAAGCGTTCCAGCTGTCTCAGTCATATCATCAACAAGCATCACATCCTTACCCTCAACTTCACCAATCAAATTCAAGGCCTCAACCTCTGTTGCACTAATTCTTCTCTTTCCCACAATGGCCAAAGGCGCATCAAGTGCTTGGGCATATGCATCAGACATTTTCAAACCGCCAACATCAGGTGACACCACTGTAAGGTTATCAATTCCTCTATTTTTGAGGTAACCAATAAGAACAGGAGCTGCATAAAGGTGATCAACCGGAATATCAAAGAACCCCTGAATTTGTCCTGCATGCAAATCCATGGTGAGCACTCTGTTCACACCAGCAGCATCAAGAAGGTTAGCAACTAACTTCGCAGTGATCGGGACTCTGGGCTGATCTTTTCTATCCTGACGAGCGTAGCCAAAAAATGGGATTACAGCGGTGATGCGCTTGGCGCTTGCTCTTTTNGCNGCNTCTACAGTAATGAGTAGCTCCATCAAATTTGAGTTGGTTGGAGGNCAGGTGGGCTGAATGATAAAGACATCTTGACCTCTAATGTTTTCATTAATTTTAACAAAGGTCTCTCCGTCTGGAAATGCTTTGACCATCACATCACAGAGTGGGACTTCTAGATATTTTGCTATATTTTGAGCTAGCTCTGGATGTGCTGTTCCTGAAATTAATTTCATTACTAAATTGCGAATACAGTTTATAGGCTCCTAATTCAACTGAAATCAATTAATTCTTAGGAACAATTTTCATTATAAATTGGGAATCCTTGCATCATGAAGGAAAATAATTAAATTCTTCAATCTTATCTTTTTCTAAAACCACAAATAATTTGGTCAATCCACTCAAATATCATGGCGTCTAAACAAGAACCTAGTGTGGATTCAATCGAAACAAAGGAATTAAACCCATCAGAAAATTCCTACTCAAATAGGTTGGTTTTTACGTTTCTCTTATCAATAGCAGCCACGTTTTTTTACTTCTACTGCATTAATCCAATATTTGGAAATTTTAGAGAACAATCCGTCGTAGAATGGATGTGGGCTGTTTGCGGAAAAAAAGAATATGATTATGGGCACGGTAGGTTTGTTCCGTTGGTCATATTATTTTTAATTATCCGCAGTAGAAAAGAGATTATTAGTTGTCCAAAATCATCTGAATGGTGGGGNTTANTATTTCTNGTCCTAGGTATCNTGTTTTATATNGTATCAGTTAGAACTATCCAGGCAAGAATCGCGGCAGGTTCTATTCCTTTTATAGTTTANGGCTTCATCGCGTTTGTNTATGGAAGAAAAACAGCNNGCTATTTTATCTTCCCCCTCCTACTACTTTATTTCGCGATTCCCCTTCCTGGCTTAACTCAAGCAACTAATGGATTACAAATNTTAGCAACCAAAATTGCCTNTCACCTATCCACTCTGCTAGGCGCTGATGTGGTCGCGGCAGGAACTGAAATACAATCAAATAATGGTAAATGGGANGCTTTGAAAATAGCCGAAGGCTGTTCAGGGGTTAGATCATTAATTGCATTGGTTTTTGTTGCTTCTGTTTATGGATATCTATCACTAAACAAAATTTGGAAATTTTGTATAATGGTCATCTCCTCTTTACCACTTGCCATCATTGCAAATTCCATAAGGGTNACCACTATCGTACTNATGGCTGAGTATTGGGACGCTGAATTCGCGGCACATACTTACCATAATTTTTCTGGGTTTTTGTTTTTCCCATTAGGAATTTTTGGAATTATTCTCATGGGTTACATACTGAATAATGGATTCAGGCGAAAACAAAAAGTGATAACCAGACAAATTGTGGCAGGGAAAGACTCAAAGGAAAGNGAAGATAATGATTCGTAAATTAGCAATTGCCCAAATCATTTTATTGTTAGGTCTNGGAAGTATTTATTTATTACCTAGAGGTTACAATATAAGAGAATCTGCAATCATTATGGTTCTTCCAAAAACGATCAATGAATGGTTTGGCGAAACCATGGAAACCAGCGAAGTCGTCATCAATGCATTAGCCGATGATACCAATTATTCACAATCACAATATAAAAGAAGAACTCCAAATACTGAGGATAAGTTAGACATTATTAATACTTTTATCGTTCTTTCTGGNGATGATATGAATAATAGCATTCACNGACCGGAGAGATGTNTAGCCGCTCAAGGNTTTGAAATACTAGCATCCGAGGAGANAAATATTCAAATAAGTGANACTTTTTCAATTCCGGTTAGAAGACTTGCCTCAAGACATCTAAATACTGGGTTACAACAAGTCTCCTACTATTGGTTTACAGGTGCCAAAGTCATCACTGCTGGTCATTATAGTAGAACATTTACCGATATCTTGGACCGATTAACGACAGGAACGAACCAGAGATGGGCATTTGTTACCATCACAAGTCCAATCATTGAGGGATTGAACACACATCCTTTCGCACAACACAGCATTGAAGAAACTGATATCATGATCACAGAATTTATTTCAAAAATCTTTCAAGAAATTCATAAAANTGAACAGATCGGTATCACCGATAACAGTAAAGCCTCCTAAATAAATTTGTGAGTGGCAATGGCCTATTTCATCAAGAGATTAATTCGACGCCCTGAGCTGATATTTAGGCCNATCCAAATCATAAAAAGGCTGAAGTGGATTTTTTCAAAGAATCTTGAACCAAAAACTGTTTCCTTGCCTTGGGGAATGACTATAGANGCATNTCCANAAGATCGAATAGGTTCCTCAATTTTAAAAACGGGAACATATGANACTGCATTTGTTAGAATGCTTATGGAGATTAATTGATTCAAATGAAACCTGTCTAGATATTGGAGCTAATCATGGACTCATGACAGGCCTTATGGCNAAGGCCNCTGGTGTTAATGGCAAGGTGATAGCCTTTGAACCCCATCCAGAGATTTTTANTACTCTAGAAAAAAATGTATCTGAATGGTCTAACACTCATTGCATCTCAATAATTGAAACCAAAAATCTTGCAGTTTCTGATAATCAAGGAAATGCAGAACTTTTAATTCCCAATGANNTTGAATCCAACAAAGGTTCCGCCTCTATTGCTGAAAAAAATGCNAATGAAATTAGAGGACGCATTAATGTGCCAACAATAACTCTGGATTCTCAGTTTCATAATATGGATCTTTCTATTGGAGTTTGTAAAATCGATATCGAGGGGCACGAAGAAGCAGCATTAAATGGAGCCAAAGAACTACTCAAGGGAAAAATAATTCGTGATATCGTTTACGAAGACCACTCAGGTTATCCCTCAAATGTGAGTAATTTACTTGAGGCTTATGGTTATAAAATATTTCTTCTAAGAAANGGTCTCTTTAAGCCAATGTTNCTAANNCCGGAAACCCATCGCTACGAATTACCTAACTTCCTTGCAACTCTTGAGCCAAAGCGAGCGCTGAAGAGGTTTAAAAAACTCGGCTATCGAACACTTTAGAGTCGCTTTCAAGAATTTAGAAAATCAACTTCTCTCGAAAGATGAAATTTCTGGATAGAGGTCAGACATGAATTCATGAAACCGAAGAACTTCCGATGCAGGAATTATTAGACCTCTCTCNTCTTGTATACAAAAACCTTTTCCTCTAAAAGAACGGACNCTCGAAACAACCTTTTGATTAGATTCAGANCAATCACCCCATTTAAACATGTCNTTTTCAAGTAGCCTTGGAGGCAATAGATCGGCCTGCTGACTATATGAAGCAGAATAAGGTATAAGAAAACTGTGAATAGCTACCATTTTAGTCGATCTAAAACGGGAGGATCTAGTTTCTTCAAAGGCCTGTGAAAAATCCCTCTCTGCTTTTTTTAATAATTCTATATTATGAGCGTAAGGCCGATGCATCACCGTTAAACGTGCACGTTTTCCAAATTTTTCGTCTAATATTTTATTGGCGTTTTTGTGAGCCGCAGAGTCTCCTTCTTCTTCCATTGTAGGTTTGCCTTTGGGCGACAAAGCACGACCAAGTCGCACTCTGATGAGGCCATCTGAAGTAAAAAATTCATCAATACCTGTTTTTCGGGACAAGAAAAAATCATCATTAAAATAAACAAATCGCTCACTCAGCTTTGGAATATTAAAAAAGTACGATTCAATCGCTTGCGTATTATAATTAGGATAATGCTCCGAA
>NZSO01000051.1 GCA_002696885.1 Verrucomicrobiales bacterium
TCACAAAACCAATCGGCAGCGGAGTATTATTCAATGCAAATCTTAAGGATAAAGTTTCTAAAAATGCATTTGATTCATGCATTGGTAATGTAACGACTTTGAACAAACAAGCAGCAGAAATATTTCTTAGCTATGACGTCCATGCTGCCACCGATATCACAGGATTCGGCTTGGCAGGTCATGGACTTGAAATGGCACAAGGATCAGATGCATCTCTACACATAAATCTAGATACCGTTCCAGTAATGGATGAAGCCTATAAAATGTATGAATTAGGCATTTCCACAGGAGTGAACAAGCATAACCGTGCAAAGGTGATGCCTAGTATTCATTTTAATGATTCCGCCAAAACAGAGAAAAGAGAAATCCTTTTTGATCCTCAAACAAGTGGAGGATTACTTGTTTCACTGCCCAAAGACCAGGCGAAAGAGGCAATTGAAAAACTGCATAATACAGGTCTAACGGATGCAAAAATCATAGGTGAGGCTCAAGAACCGGATTCTAAAATCCAGATCTTTGTAAGCTAGTTTTGTAAATTTAATTTATATACCAAAAGCTTTTTGCATCTGCTCACGAACTTTCTTCAGCCGTTCAACTCCTCCACCCCCAACCTCGGCAGTTGCCCACCCAGTAAATCCAATATCACTTAGGCCTTTACGAACCTGATCCCAGGGAAGATCACCTTCGCCAATCTCAGTAAATTTATTTGCCTCACGACTGAATCCCTTTACATCCAGTTTAACGCATCTATGGCCAAATTCCCTGATCCACTCGCCTGGCTGCCCATACTTCCAATGATTTCCGATATCAAAATATTGTCCCACCCATGGACTATTAAAACTGTCTATAAATTCGACATGTCTTTTGGCGCTCTGTTCAGGTGGTTTATTATGATCATAGAACATTTTATTCCAAACATTCTCAAACAAAATAGGTTGACCAAGAGAAGCAGCCAAAGGAATCAATTCCTTAATTTCCTGTCGACACCTTTCTGCGATCACTTCTTCAGCACCATCCCCACCAGCACCTATCACGATAAGAACCCCGTTACCACCAGCGGCATGAGAAACACGAATACAATGTTTAATATTATTTTTTGCAGTTTCTCTATCTGTTTTATTAGGACTTGTTAGTCGCTTACCCCAATGGGCATGATTAATAGCATTATGAACAAAGACTCCAGACTCTTGGACTGCCTTTCTTGCAGCTTCCTCGGTATGGGCTCCAGCCTCGTCAAAATCAACACCATCAAGCCCAGCATCGGCGGCCATTTGCAATCTCTGAGTCAATGTAAGGTCTTGCCCATTTAACTTTTTAGCAATCATACCAAGCTTAACAGAAAGAAGTATACCCTTACCGGTTGGCGGTCTGACAATCTCACTTTTTTTTATCTCATGATTATCAGCATTAGAAATTACGCAGGAAGCGGTCATCGCAGATGATCCAAGGATCATCGCTTTGCGTCGGGAAATATTTTTTGGTTCACCTCTATCAATATTCATGGCCTTTTTTATCCTTTTATGAAAGAAAGAACAAGCCTGATTAAAAATGATGCAATAATTAGTGTTTTTGTTTCAAGATTTACAATTTTAATCAGAAAAACCTTTAAAGTTATTCCCTAATGCATAACAAGATAAATAACAGAATCAGTAATTAATAGTTTATGAAGATATCATCGTTTTTAATTTTAATAGCAGCCATCCTTCAGCTCGATCTCCTTCAGGGAGCTCAAGGAACTGTGTTTAATGATAAAAATCAGAATGGGAGAAAAGACAAAGGGGAACCAGGCCTCCCTAATATTGCTGTTTCCAATGGTAAAGAAATAACAAAGACCAATGAACAAGGGAAATGGGTCCTGCCTCACGATGAAGACACTATTTTCTTTGTTATTAAACCTAGGGATTGGAGAACCCCAGTGAACAAAGACAACATTCCTCAATTTTACTACATTCATAAGCCCAATGGGTCATCTCCGAATCTTAAGTATAAAGGTGTAGAACCTACAGGCCCTCTTCCAGAATCGATCGACTTTGCTTTGATTGAAAATAAAGAACCGAATACATTTAAAGCCATCTTTTTCGGAGATCCCCAGCCAAGATCAATAGAACAAATCAACTACATTGCTCATGATA
The DNA here is from genome assembly GCA_002696885.1 of Verrucomicrobiales bacterium. Lineage (GTDB taxonomy): Bacteria > Verrucomicrobiota > Verrucomicrobiia > Verrucomicrobiales > DEV007 > EC70. The sequence goes on from NZSO01000051.1 coordinate 2,133, forward strand.
TCATACCAGAGCTCATCGGAACCGAGGCAAAGTTTGGTGTGACTCTAGGTGACATCATGTTTGACGATCTGGATTTATTTAAGGAGTCCAATGCTAATCTCGCTCTTATTGGTATTCCTTGGTATAATGTCGTTGGCAACCACGACATTAATTTTGATTCGAAGGATGACGCAGGATCAGATGAAACCTTTCATCGTTTTTTTGGACCAAATTATTATAGCTTTGACCATGGACCAGTACATTTTATTGTGCTGGATGATGTGGAATGGTTTGGGGAAAAAAGAACCTACCGAGGAGGTTTGGATGATGATCAATTAACATTTATCAAAAATGATCTTGAGCTTGTTCCTAAAGAAAAACTGATCATGCTGATGATGCATATTCCACTTAACAATGTCGGAAACCGTCAAAAACTCTACAGGCTTATAGAGGAAAGACCCTACACGATGTCTATATCAGGACATACTCATTGGCATGCTCATAAAATGATAGATGAAAAGGATGGGTGGAAAGGAAAAAAACCTCACCATCATGTTATTAATGTTTGTGTCTCAGGAACGTGGTGGAAAGGAAATAAAGACGAAGTGGGCATCCCTCACACAACGATGCGAGATGGTGCACCTAATGGATACTCAATAATTACCTTTGATGGAAACAAACATGTCTTGGACTTCAAGGCAGCACGACAGCCAGCTTCCTATCAAATGAACATCCATGCACCCGATGCAATTAAACAAATAAACAATGAAAAACACTTAGTTTACGTCAATGTGTTTAATGGATCAGCCAAATCAAAAGTAAAAATGAAAATAGGAAAAAAGGGTGATTGGATTGAGCTCCAAAAAACTGTCGAAAATGATCCCTCCTATGTCACGACAAGGGATCGAGAAGCGAAGAACAGCAAAACTGGTAAACCAGAACTCAATCCACCAAGCCCATCAGATCATTTATGGAAAGCAGTCATCCCATCAGGATTAGAATTGGGTTCACATTTGATAACAATTGAAGCGACTGATCATTATGGAAGGCTCCATAAAGGAAGTCGCGTTATTAGGGTTGAAAAATAAAAACTACATTGATCCTCTTAAGATCCGGTTAGCCGCATCAAAACCAGTCAAAATAGCTTCACCAACTCTTCCACGACCAACAAAAGCGTCACCACAAAAAAACCATCCTTCAGGCGAACACTCTTGAACCTCTTCTATGTCTAAAGCAACCTTGGGGTGAGCATATCTCCATCGTTGTTTATCTTTCCATAGGGGGCCAGTTCTAGGAACTTCAATAAGCTTGGAAATCTCCGAGAGTGCTTCACTAAATATAATATCATCGCAGGAGTCATAGAAAGATTCAGTCCATTGAGGTGACATCTGGGCAACAATGACACTGAAATCACCATCGATCCGACCTGTTTTAGCATCTTCAAAACCTAGCCAAGAAACAGCATGTTTCCGGTCGTTATTTAACAAGGCACAACAATCAGAAGGTCGATCTAGACGCTCATCAAACCCCATTAAGATAGAGAACTGGCAATGATATTCACTTTCTCTAAGAAGCTCCATTAGACTTTCTGACAACTCACTAGATATCATTGAATCTGAAATCAATTCAATTACTTGCGGAGCAGGTGGCGTGAATAAGACGGCATCATAAACACCAAGATTATTTCCATCCGCCGAAGTCAGTTCCCATTCACCGTTAGAAATTTCTTCAAGACTTGTCACTCGTGTTTCTTTAATAATTTTTACCCCTGAACATGCGGCTATTCTTTTTCCTAACTCACTAATGCCATTTTTATAATTCCATTTAGCTTCACTATTTAAATGAGGGTCACCTCTCAATAATTCACTATTCTCATCAAAGAGATGAACCTCTCCTGGTATCTGGATTAAATCTTGGCTGGGCAATTCCCTTAGCACCAGTTCTTCTAGGTCAGGTGAATTAAGCTTAAAGTAATTAGCACCGTGATCCACTCTCACTCCATTGATGGTACGAGTTGCAGCTCTACCTGATGGCCCACGACTTTTTTCAAAAACGCTAACCTCCCAATCAGAGTCTTTTAAAGCCCATGCCGCCGCAAGACCAGATACACCAGCTCCAATGATAGCGATTTTTTGATTTTTAAGGTCTTGCACAATATTTTCAAACGAAAATATTTTAATCTCAGATCCTAATGTTTAATACAATAGGAAAGTTACTTGAGAACTTCCCAAATCAAACCAGCACCCAATATAAAAACTTGAGGAAAAAAATTAAGTAATATGCTCTTCTCTTTCCAAGCGAATCCAACCACCGTCCAGGTACAGGCTCCGACTAGATGAACCATGACATTCCACGGGTGCAAATTGAATGCATGGAGAATGATGGCACATACAATGGTGATCGCGCTAAAATACTTAAGATAAAATATCATTCCTGATAAGGTTTAAATGAGCTGGGCCCATTTGTGGATTTAATTTAAAAAATATTCAGTCAGTAATTATTACTTTTCCCGATCACTGCCGCTATCAATATTTAAAAGCCTTTCAGATTGTTTCGGAGAAAGTACGTTACTATTTTCCTGAACCCAATTTCTAGCCTGAGCAGGCTCTCTTTTTGCCCATTCACGGACTCCTCTCTCAATAGCTCCTTCTCTTTGTCTATCGTTATCAATAGTAGCCGCCCATGTCACAGCCGAAGCAGGATCACTATCAAAAGTGGCCTTCGCCAACGCACCAACTCCATTATCACGAAATTCTCCTTGTGGCTGTTGTAAGAGCCAATCTGCAGCTGCTGATGGATCTTCATTCGTCCAGTGCCAGACTGCGTGGCCCACAGCATCTGTTCTGCCCTTAGTATCAGGTTGATTGACTAGCCACTCTGCAGCCTTAGATGGTTCCTGTTCAGACCATCTTCGACCAACTTCACGTATTTGACTGTCTGTTCTCTCTTCGGCAGGAATGTCGTTAATAAATGCTGCGGCTTCCGCTGGTTCAGTAGAGGCCCAGCCACCTAGAGCTCTGCTCATTGCTGATTCCCTGTCATCACCCTCTAAAGTCATGGCCCACTCCATAGCTTCCTGAGGATCTCTTTTTGCCCATAAGTTAGCGATACTTCCTGCAGCTTTTTCACGAGCATCTCCTGCATCAAGTTCAAGCAACCTTCGCGCAGCTTCGTTAGGGTCAGATGCAGCGATAGTCTCCAAGGCTCCTCCGAGCGCTCCATGTCGCTGATTTTCTGGCAAGGAATTTGCCCACGCGAGCGCGGCATCTGGGTCACGCCTCACCCATTCAGTTGCAATCGTGCCTGCAAGCATATGACCCATCCAGCCATTCTTAGCCATGTCACTCCCTTGATTAGACATCCATTCGAGCGCTCTCTGAGGGTCCTGAGAGGCTAGAGCCCGTAATATGGAAAAAGTGGCATCCCTAGCCTGATCCTTGTTCTTCATCTGTTCAACATAGGAAAATGCCGCATCAGAGTCAGCTGATGCCCAACGCGTTAATAATAAACCTACAGCCATCTTCATATGTGGATCCCAATCAGGTGCACTTTCCTGTAGAGCAACCAATGCATCTGGCATTTCATCTGGGCTTAGCTTATTAACATAAGCCATTAGTCTTTCGATTCGCTTCAAGGGATCTGGATCAGACAGTATCTCGTTTACCGAACTAATTACGATCGATAAATTTTTTGAATCTTTTTTAGGGACTGATTCTTTATTCGAATCTGAGGAAGATTTTGATACACCTTTGCCAGTGCCTGCCAAGGTCAAGCTTCCTTCCCCTGATGAACCTATCTCTTTAGAACTTTGATCTTTGAGCTCCTTTTTTAATTTGGCATTCTGAGTATATTGAAAGGCAATTATCGAAAGACCTAACAATGCAAAAACTATAATTGGTAGCTTTGGAGTATTCATTTTCAGTAAAGTTTAGTAAAAAAATAAAGCTTTTGTAAAAAAAATAATGGGTGCCTAAGAATTTCACTCAGGCACCCATTAATTCAATTAATTATTACAAATTTACTTGGTCCGTTTTTTTAAGGACTGCATTTTCTCTCTCGCCTCCTCTTTAGTGAGCTTACCCTCTTTGACAGCAGCACGAATCTTTTTTACAAGATCAGCATTATTCTCTTTTCCCTTTTTACCACTCTCGCTTGATAACCTTTTTTTAAATTCAGCCATTCTCTTTTTCGCCTCCTCTTCTGTAATCTTACCAGATTTAACAGCCATTTTTATTCTCTTCATAACCCCTTCAATATCAGGGTTTGGTTTTTCACCACTGATTTTTTTAGTCATTTCCTCAAATTTGGCTTTGGCTTCTTCTTCAGTCATTTTTCCCGCCTTGACTGCAGCCTTGAGTTTTCTACCTAGAGCTTCATGGGAAGTACCACCGCGTTTTTTAAGACCCGCAATTTTTTGAGCTGCTTGCTCTCTAGTAATTTCTCCAGATTCAACGGCAGCTTTGATTTTTTCAATTATAGTCTCTTTGTCTGCGCTCTTATTTTTTTGGGCATTAGAAAAAGTCAAACTTCCAATAGCTAAGAGTGATAAAAAAATTGTAATTGTTAACTTCATGACTTCAAATTTTTATAATCGTTAATATTTTTTTATTATTTCAATCATAATAAACCGCATAAGAGATTATGGAAGCATTATACTTTTCAAAAAAACAACTCAATAAAATCTGGTCAACCTTAAAAACAACATACCGCTTCAATATTCTTGGTTATTAATTAATCTTCTATTACTTGCTTAGTTCCAGACCAGGACCAATATTACCCACCCTCTCATGACCGACGAAGAACAATACATATTAGAAATTAATGATGATGAAATTCGATGCCATCGACCTGACGGTACAATGGATTCTCTGTCCTGGAAAAATCTTAATAGAGTTGAAATCGTTGTCACTGAAGACAACCCCTTTCCTGCAACTTTCATTGCCCTGCACGGACCAAGCTCCACAATAGTCATACCGGAGGGTGCCACTAATGCGGATGACTTAAGTGAAAGACTTTTTACCCTTGATGGTTTTGATGCAGACACTTTTGTTGAATCCATGTCAGCTCAAACAGCCGATACTTTTGTTTGCTGGACCTTAAAAGAGTAAAAAATCTTATACCGCTCAATGCATAGGGCTCTTTTACTTCGGCTTGTTGAAAGTTATCAAATAAAATATCCGGCTGAAATAGAAACTATTTCTAGATACAAAGGTTTCGTTACCGCCAATAAAAACTGCTTCGAAAGATCTCTTTTAGAAGGTCACATCACCTGTGGCGCTTGGATATTAGACAGATCAGGAAAAAAGACACTCCTCACCCATCACCGTAAATTAGAAAGATGGATGCAACTAGGCGGACATGCGGATGGAGATTATGATGTTCACAGGGTGGCTGCAAAGGAAGCGCATGAGGAAAGCGGAATCTCTACTCTTGAGTTGGTATCTAAGGAAATATTCGATATTGATATTCACCAAATACCTGCACGAGGAGATGTCCCCAAACATTTTCACTACGACGCCAGATTCTTATTTAGAACAACCGACAATGAGAAATACGAAGTCAGCAATGAATCAATTGACCTGGCATGGGTGAACATTGATGAAATAGATGAATTCTCCTCGGAGGAATCAATTCTTCGGATGGTAAAAAAAACCAAAGACTTTTTCTAGAGCTTACCGGCAGGTCTTTGCGCATTCTTTAATTTCTCATCGAAAGAGTTCATCTTCTGTATTATCTCGTTTGTAAGAGCTTCATTTTCTTGAGCAAGATTGTTTGACTCAGAAATATCAGATGCCAAATCATAAAGTTCTATTGATTGGGATTTTTTGCCAGATCGGCGGAGCTTCCATTTTCCCTGACGAGCCGACTCGAGACTATTCCCTTTATAGAAAAAATAAATTTCATGGGGAGTTTTTGCCCCTTCCTTTCCTGAAATTAATGGCCAAATATTTTTACCATCAATAGTCCTGTCATTAGGTAGCTTCACTCCTGAGAGCCCAGCAATCGTGGGTAACAAATCAATTGTAGCAGCAATTTCATCACAAGAACTTCCTGGAGGAATTTTTCCCTTCCAATGCATTATACAGGGAACGCGCATACCACCCTCATAGGTTTGAAACTTGTAACCCCTTAATGGATTAGCACTTCCCCCTCGTCCACCTTTCAACTTCCAAGGTCCATTGTCAGAGGTGTAAACCACTAGGGTTTTCTCATCTAAATTATTTTTTCTTAAAGCTTTCATAATTTCTCCGACCGACCAATCAATTTCCTCAATCGTATCCCCATATGGACCACGTTTACTTTTTCCTTTAAAATTTTCTGAGGCGAACAAAGGGATGTGCGGCATTGTATGAGGAAGATATAGAAAAAACGGTCTCTTCTTGTTTTCCTCAATAAACTTAACTGCCTCCTCGGTGTATCGCTTTGTTAAAGTCGTCTGATCGCAGGGGTACTCAATGACCTCCTCATTTCTCATTAAAGGAACAAGGTTTTTCTTAGGCTTTTCGTTTCGAATTCTATCTAATGTAAAACCTTCTCTAAGGTTGATATTTTCTGCAAGCTTTGCTTCAGGGTCAATCGTCATATCATTGCTGTAAGGAATTCCATAATATGAATCAAAGCCTTGGCTAGTTGGTAAGAATTTTGGCTTATGACCAATATGCCATTTTCCGATGCAAGCGGTTGCGTAGCTTTTAGTTTTAAGCAAATCGGCAATTGTTATTTCATCAGGATTGAGTCCTATGTCGTGACGTGGAAATAACACACCAGGAATACTTACTCTAACCGGATAGCAACCCGTCATGAGAGATGCTCTGGAGGGGGAGCAAACGGAATTAGCTGAGTAAAAACTGGTAAATTTTCTTCCATCGGCAGCTAATTGATCCAAGTGAGGTGTCTTGATTTTTGGAGATCCAAAACAACCTAGGTCCTCAAAACCCTGATCATCAGTAAAAATAACGATAAAATTTGGTGGTTTTGAAAAAGATTTTTTTACCGAACAAAGGCCTATAATTATGCAGCAGAGATACCTTAACATGATCATGAACGTTTAATTTCTATATATTGGGGGATTTTTTGTTAGAATGATGAGCTAACTTTAGTCTAATATTGTTAACACTCGAAGAGACAAGCAGAAAATAATTTCCTCTACCCATAAAAGTTTTTATAACGATGAATAAAATAGCCTCATTTTTCATTCTCCTGATACTAATAATTGGAAGTCAATTATCTCAGGGTAAAGAAAAAATTAAATTCAACAGAGACATTCGACCTTTGCTTTCGGACAATTGTTTTGCCTGCCATGGGCCTGACGAGCATGAAAGAAAAGCAAAACTCCGTCTCGACGTCAAAGATGGAGGAGGCTTTGAAAATAAAGACGGACTGCAGGCTATCATACCTGGAGACGCTACCAATAGTGAAGTGATAGCTAGAATGATTTCCGAGGATGATGACGAAATTATGCCACCGCCAGAAACAGGCAAGAAACTCACTAAAGATCAAATTGAGCTGATCAAGCAATGGATTGATGAGGGTGCGGAATATGAAGGCCACTGGTCTTTTAATTCGCCAACAAGAACTAAAAATACAGATGGTCACCCCATTGATCATTATATCAACGAAAAGCTCAAGACTCAGAACATTGAAATGTCTCCTGTGGCACCTGCACACACTTTATTAAGAAGACTCTCTCTTGACCTGACTGGTATTTTACCGACTCCAGAAGAATTAAAAATTTTTACAGAAGATTACTCTGAAAATTCTTCCATAGCTATATCGAAGGCAACAGATAGACTTTTGAAATCTCCAAGGTACGGGGAACGGATGGCAACTTTTTGGCTCGACTTAGTTAGGTATGCAGACTCAATAGGATACCACTCCGATACAAACATGGACGTCTACCTTTACAGGGAGTGGGTGATAAATGCATTCAACTCAAATTTAAAATATGATCAATTTACTCGCGAACAAATAGCCGGTGACCTTTTACCGAATCCCACAGACGAACAAAAAGTGGCTTCAGGTTATAATAGACTCTTACAAACAACCGAAGAAGGTGGTGCCCAGCCAAAAGAATATGTTGCGATTTACGCAGCCGACCGTGTAAGGAATGTTTCATCTGCTTGGTTAGGTGGAACCTTGGGCTGTGCCCAATGCCATGACCACAAATACGATCCCTATACAACGAAAGACTTTTATTCAATGGCTGCTTTTTTTGCAGACATTAAAGAAAAAGCAGTTGGACGACGAGACCCAGGAATGGCCGTTGCTACAGGCGAATACAAAAAAAGGCTAGCTGCCATTGAAAAAGAAATTATTGAGCTTACTTCAAAGACTAGCATCAGCACTCCTGAAACAACCGCCTCCCAAATGGAATGGGAAAAATCTTTGTCGACCTCAACAAAGCCAATACTTATGAAATGGCATGTCATTGGGCCCATCCCAGGTGGAGACCCAAAAAAAGCATTTGATACTGAATTCGGGCCAGAAAATGGGATCGATCCCAAAGCTGTTATATCAGGGAAAAAATGGCAAGACCGCACTGATTTAGAGGATGGAAAGGTCCACAATCTTGGAAATGCGGCCAACTCAGTTTGGTACTTATACCGTCTAATAAAATCACCATCAGCAACACAGTTACCCCTATCTTTAGGGTCAGATGATGGAATAAAAGTTTGGCTTAATGGTAAAGAAATACTCAAAACCAATCCTAGCCGAGGGGCTGCTCCTGATCAGGAAAAGGTAACGCTTGAATTGAAAGAGGGTAACAATCAGTTCCTCATGAAAATCATAAATCATGGCAGCGGTGCAGGGTTTTACTTTAAGGCTAAAGGAAACGAATTACCTCCAGCAATCGCCAATGCAGTAAGGATTCCTAAAGAAGAACGAAATGAATCTCAGAAAAAAGCGATAGAACAGTATTACCTTTCAATTTCTCCAGCGATGGCTGAAGTCCGCACAAAAATTTCATCACTCCAGAAAGAAAAAAGTGATATGCAAAAAAACTTACCAAAAACACTAGTAAGTATATCGACTAACCCTCGAGAGATGAAGATTCTGCCAAGAGGAAATTGGTTAGATGATTCTGGAGAAATTGTTCAACCTGCAATACCTGAGTTTTTAGGGAAACTACAAGATACTGGAGATAGAGCAAATAGACTTGATCTAGCAAATTGGATCGTCTCTAAAGATAATCCTATGACCTCTAGGGCTTTCGTTAATAGATTATGGAAATTGTTTTTCGGAACAGGCATTTCATCCAATGTCGATGACTTAGGTTCACAGGGTAAATGGCCTTCTCATCCCGAATTACTCGATTGGCTTGCAGTCGAATTTGTCGATAGTGGATGGGATATTCAACACATGATTAGGCTCATGGTAAGTTCAAAAGCGTATGCTCAGTCATCAATAGTTTCACCAACACTTAATGAAGAGGATCCACTAAATCAATTATTTGCAAGACAATCGAGATTTCGAGTAGATGCGGAAATGATTCGAGACAACGCTCTATTCATTAGTGGTTTGTTGTCCGAAAAAATTGGTGGAAGAAGTGTTAAACCTTATCAACCCGCTGGCTATTGGCGCCACTTAAATTTTCCTTCCAGAAAATGGTCTCACGACAACAACAAAGACCAATACCGTCGTGGCTTGTATACCCATTGGCAGCGTAGCTTTCTACATCCAAGCCTTCTAGCCTTTGATGCGCCGAGCCGAGAAGAATGCACGGCAGAAAGGCCAAGATCAAATACACCNTTGCAAGCACTTGTACTTCTNAATGATATCACNTACGTNGAAGCAGCGAGATCNTTCGCCGANAGAATTATAAAAGAAGGCGGCACAGATCTCAATGCACGAATTAATTGGGCACTATATACAGCTCTATCAAGGAAAGGAACGGAAAAAGAGATCCAAATCTTAAGTGAGCTTCAAGCTCAACAAAACAATCGCTACAAAGAGGACGTTGATGCAGCTAAAGCTTTCAATAGTACTGGCATTAAGCCCCCTCCAGAAAACATAGATCCCGTCGAATTAGCAAGCTGGACGTCTGTTGCGAGAACAATTCTAAATTTACACGAAACTATAACTAGGCACTAAGATGAATAACATTGAATTTCAAATCAACCGGAGATCATTCCTTAACCGCTCAGGTGTCGGCATTGGATCTGTTGCCTTAGCGTCAATGCTCAACGACGAGCTTAAGGCTGAAAATAAACCAAGTGAAAAATGGACAGGTGTTATAAAAAAACCGCATCTGCCTGTTAAAGCGAAAAGAGTAATCCATTTGTGTATGGCAGGTGGTCCTTCACACTTAGAAACTTTGGACTACAAACCAGAACTTGCCAAAATGAATGGTAAGCCAATGCCTCAATCCTTTACTAAGGGTCAGCCGATTGCTCAGTTACAAGGCAACAAAAACCTAACATGCCTAGGCCCCCAACATGAATTCAAAAAATATGGCAAATCAGGTCAACACATATCATCAATACTACCAGAAATAGGCTCTGTGGCTGATGACATTGCAATTGTTCGGTCCATGATCACTGAACAAATAAATCATGACCCAGCACATACATTCATGAATACCGGTACGCAAATTTCAGGAAGACCTTCCATGGGCTCTTGGTTGCTATACGGACTAGGCGCTGAAACAGAAAACCTTCCAGGCTATGTAGTTCTTACCTCTGTTGGCGGGGGTCAAAACCAACCAATCGCTGCAAGACAATGGCATAGTGGTTTTCTTCCAAGTCGATTTCAAGGGGTCCCCTTTCATTCCAAAGGTGATCCGGTACTTTATGTTTCAAATCCTAATGGCGTAACAAGAAAAGACCAGAGAGCGGTCGTTGATTCAGTCAATGCGCTAAACGGCATCCATAATAACCAAGTCAATGACCCAGAGATCTCTGCCCGTATTGCTCAATACGAGCTTGCTTTTAAAATGCAAGCATCAGTCCCTGGGCTAATGGATGTTTCTAATGAACCTCAACACGTTCTTGATATGTATGGAGCAAAACCAGGGGACGGATCTTTTGCATCAAATTGTCTCCTTGCAAGACGTCTAGCAGAAAGAGGGGTCCGCTTCATACAACTATATCATCGTGGATGGGATCATCATGGTGGAATTAAAAATGCCTCTAAGAATACAGCTGGATTAGTTGATAAAGGAAGCGCCGCATTAATAAAAGACCTTAAAGAGAGAGGAATGCTAGATGATACACTCGTCATATGGGGAGGAGAATTCGGTCGTACTCCAATGGCTCAAGGTAATGGTAGAGACCACCATATTAAAGGGTTTTCTCTTTGGATGGCTGGTGGAGGAATCAAAGGTGGCATCAGTCATGGATCAACTGACGATCTAGGATATAATTCTGTGAAAGATATCGTTAACGTGCGAGATCTTCATGCCACATTATTACATCAGTTTGGCATCGATTATCGAAAATTTAGTTATAAGTTCCAAGGTCTAGACTTTAGACTAACTGGTGTAAAACCAGCCAATGTCATTCACCCAATCCTTGCCTAGTTTTTTTCTAAACTATTCATAATAGAGGGAAGAATACGCGAATCGTTTTCTAGAGCATCAAAATAATTTGAATATTTAGGTTCCCATCCGGTTGTTTTGATTTTCTCATTTGAAACACGTTTATTCGACCAACCCCTAACTTTTCCTTTTTCAGGCTCCTTAACTTTTGGGATTCCGTTTTTAAATCTTTTATTAAACTCGTCGTAACAACGCCTCTGCAACAAAGGCTCATTATCACTGACGTTAAACACCTGATTAACTAATTTATTTTGAATAATATGAGCCATCGCTTGAGCAGCATCATCACGATGAATTTGATTAATCCAACGTCCATTAGAATCTTCGGAAGACCCATCAATCTGCGAAGTTCCTTCAAGATACCTTTTTAATAAATACGACCTTCCCGGTCCGTATATCCCTGACAACCTTGCCACTGCACCATTAGCATCCAATGCAATTCTCTCAGCCTCAAGAAGCAATTTGCTTGTACTTGATGGAGGATCAGTTTTTGAGTTTTCATCAACTATCGACTCATCGTTTTGCCCATAGACACTTGAACTGCTCGTGAAGAGAAACATAGAATCAGAAAAGGATTGGGTAAGGTTTCGACAACCTTCAACATAAACCTTTTGATACTGAAGGTTTCTGTCTTTTCCACGACTCCCAGAACTCGCACAGTGAAGAATTGTATCCACTTCACCCACACGTTCTTTAATCGATTTGACAGATTCTAAGTCTGAGACATCCATTCCAATTGAATTACCAGCACCTCTTCTGGTTACTCTGATGATATCATGACCTAAATTCTCCATTAAGGTGGAGAAGCTCTCACCGACGTAACCTGAACCTATAACAATGATTCGCATTTCAATTCACTCTTACTATAGCATGAAACAGCTTTACGATCGACACTACTCGACAGTGAACCATGGATTAAGTAGGCTTTCTTTATTATAGTTCAGTAATTCACTAGTCTCATAATTAAGAACTGATCTTCCTGATTCCATAACCACGGCTTGAGCGGCGCCAGTATCCCATTCCATTGTTGGACCAAACCTTGGATATACATTTGCAGAACCCTCTCCAACTAAGCATAACTTTAAAGAGCTACCGACCGAAATCATTTCAACTGTTTTCCCTTCTTTTTCTAAATCCTGAATAAATTCATTTACTTCTGCTGTAAGGTGAGATCGGCTTGCCACAACCTTGATTTTTTCTAATTCGCTGTAGTGAACGTTGTTGGATATTCTTGAAATCTTACCATTTTTTTCTGTCTTAAAAGCTCCAGAATTTTTTTCTGCAACATAAAGAATTTCATCAACTGGTTTATAAACAACTCCAAGAACTGGCAAACCATCCCTGATTAGTGCTATATTAATGGTAAACTCCCCGTTCTTTTTTATAAATTCTTTAGTTCCATCAAGGGGATCAATAAGCCAAAACTGACCCCATGAGGATCTTTCAGAATATGGGACTTTCTTGTTCTCCTCAGAGATAATAGGGATATCTGGGTGAAGGCTTCTAAGTGCTTTTATTATGACATCATTCGACTTGCTATCCGCTTCGGTTAAGGGCGATTGATCGCTTTTAAACTCTATATCAAAGTCTCGCTGATAAATATTAATAACCTCAGAACCAGCCTCTTTTGCAATCTGGCCTATGGAATCAATATCAACGGATATCATAAATAATTATCGGATTGAATTTTGCCACAGAGATCCTAAGGACATTAGATTAGTTAACAAAATCGGCACCACATCAAGTGTTGTTTTTTAACAATGCTATTTGTTAAAATGATCAGCAAGTTTTTTAGCTGCATCATTGGCTATATCTTCTTTAGCTTTTGTAACTGCCTGCTTTTGTAACTCAACAATCTCGATCACACCCTTCTTGCCAAGACTAAGCATCGATTCCATTTCTTCGCTAGTGAATGATGCTTCTTCCCCTGATCCTTGTAGCTCAACAAAATCCATTGATTCTGTCATCACAATATTAAAGTCTACAGAGGCATCACGGTCTTCAATATAACAAAGATCTAGTATTGGTGTATCTTCGAATATCCCGCAACTCACCGCAGAAACATGTTGTTTTAGAGGATTTTTTTTCAACGTTCCGCTAGCAATTAATTTTTCAAAGGCAATCGCACAAGCAACTGAAGAGCCGGTAATAGATGCGGTACGAGTGCCTCCATCAGCTTCAAGAACATCGCAATCCACCCATAAGGTATTTTGTCCAAGATTTTTCAAATCAACAACAGCCCGTAACGAACGCCCAATGAGCCTTTGAATTTCAGAACTTCTACCATCGAGCTTACCCTTCATGACATCTCTTTGTTTACGTCCGCCTCCAGTCGAATAGGGCAGCATAGAGTATTCTGCGGTCAACCACCCTCCTTCAACCCCCTGTTCCTTCATCCATCTGGGTACCCCAGGCTGAATAATTGCAGAACATATTACTCTAGTTCTTCCAAAACTAACCAACACTGAACCTGTGGAATTAGCAGCTATATTAGGCAAAAAACTCACAGATCTGAGTTCATCATTGGTTCTTGAGTCGGGTCGTTTCATGTTCATTTGATAATAGATTCATGGCGAAGTAGCAAGCTTTAGCTTAAAGTAAAAAAAAGACTATCAGAGGTGCACCATTCTCCATGAAAGAGAGCCTAGAAGAATTAGAACAATTTGCTATCGACGTAATCCTAAATAGGCGAAAAGGATTTCGTGCAGGTGCGATACGTTTACTCCTCTCATTAATGTCAATACTTTACAGAAACTTAGTAAGCTTAAGACTCTGGCTTTATAGGATCAGAATAAAAAGAGAACATAATTTGGGTTGTCTTGTTGTAAGTATCGGAAATCTAACTGTAGGAGGAACAGGTAAAACACCCATAGTTGAAAAGTTTGCGAAAGCGCTAACCGCTGGAGGCAGAAGAGTTGCTATTCTTAGCAGAGGATACAAAAGCGTAAAACCATCACTGAAAAAGAGAATTAAGAGTAAGCTTCAGGGAAATCCAATCAGCCAAGAGCCGCCGAGAGTCGTCTCAGATGGTAATGAAGTCTTTTTGGACTCAGAGACAGCTGGAGACGAACCTTATATGTTGGCCACAAATCTGGATGGAGTCGCCATTGTGGTGGACAAAGATCGAGTAAAAGCTGGTCTTCATGCCATCAAAGAATTTGATGTTGATACATTACTATTAGATGACGGGTTACAATACTTAAGACTACGACACAGGCTTGATATTGTTTTAATCGATAGGTATTCACCATTTGGAAATGAAAAACTCCTGCCAAGAGGAACTTTAAGAGAACCTCCAAAAAACCTAAAACGTGCGAGCTATATCTTTATCACAAAATGTGACGGCTCCTCAAATGAGAACTTAATAAAAAGAATCAAGAAATATAATAGGACTGCCGAAATTATAGAATGCGCTCATGAACCAAAATATTTACAGAATATCGATACTAATGAGAGGTTGTCTCTGGACCACCTAAAAGGAAAAGATATAGGCACTATTTCAGGTATTGCAGTTCCAGAAAGTTTTGAAAATGGAATTAAAAAATTAGGAGCCAAAATTGAATTAACTCGTCGATACACTGATCATCATAGGTACCGAAGAAGGGAGGTACAAAAGTTCATTGATGAGTGTCTTAACAGAGACCTTGACATGATTGTTACCACCGAAAAAGACTATGTCCGCTTTCCTGAAATTGAAGCAAAAGAAGACATGCCGGTCTACTTTTTACGAGTTGAGATTGGTATCCTCAGTAATGAGGAAACTTTTGAGGACTGCATTAATAGAATATGCAGGCCGAGACCAATATCATCAGCTAAAAGATTTTTCTAGTAGAGCGATTACTCACCAACTCCATATCGAATGAATCGACGAATGGAAATCTCATCTTCCAACTCTTTACCTTTGGATGCTANTAAATCAGCAATAGTATTATCCGGATCCTTGATAAANCCTTGCTCAAGTAGGCANACGGTACTGTAAAACTTACCGAGTTTACCCTCTATAATTTTATCCAAGATTTCTGGAGGTTTACCACTGTCTGCCATTTGCTTACGGAAGAGATCTTTTTCAGCTTCAACCAATTCATCAGAAATTTCATCTCTTCCGATGCCTGCGGGCGCTGCTGCTGCAATGTGAAGTGTTAAATCCTTGACGAGATCGCGAAATACATCTGAAGCAGCAGTATCATCTTTACCACAATTCACTTCGACTAAAACACCAACCTTTCCTCCCAAATGTATGTATGATGCTACGACACCTGAACCTTCAACTTCATATCTTGTCATGCGGCGGAATTGAAGATTTTCCCCTAACTCGATAACTTTGGCTTTTACGAAATCATCAAGCGTTCCATCTCCTTTTTGAACTGCATTAGCGGAATCAATATCATTGGAACCAGAACTTGCGACAGAATCTGTTAATTCAGATACAAATTCCTTAAAGTTATCGTTCTTAGCAACAAAGTCTGTCTCACAATTCACCTCAACCAATACACCTGATCTTGCTTCAACATCAATTTGTGCAGCAACGACACCCTCTTTGGCTTCACGGTCAGCTTTTTTGGCCGCTTTGATTGCCCCACGTTCTCTAAGGAATTTAATCGCAGCATCCACATCTCCGCCAGTTTCTTTGAGCGCATTTTTACACTCCATCATTCCAGCATTTGTTTTATCTCTAAGTTCTTTAACTAAAGCAGCAGTAATATCAGCCATCGTTGTTAATTGAGGTTTGTGTTTATAAATGAAATTGTTTTTTCAATAAATGGATCAAACCATTTAAAAAATTTGTTCTCTGAATTATCCTTGGATGGGCTTATGCCGCATCAATGTCAGGCCTTTTCTTTTTGACAAGTTTGCCACCATCCGTCGCAGCTATGACTGGGTCGATTAAATTCTGAAGAATTATACGAATGGAACGAATTGCATCATCGTTTGCAGGAATAGGATATGTAATGTGAGTTGGATCAGCATTAGAATCGATCATTGCAACGACAGGGATATTGAGACGTCTGGCCTCGTTGACCGCGATGTGTTCACGTGCTGAGTCAACAATAACAACAGCCTGAGGTAATTCGTGCATGTTTCTGACACCCCGTAAGTTTCTCAAGAGTTTTTCTCTTTCTCGATTGAGGGATGCTAATTCACTTTTACTCATCAGTTTTTTCTCAACTGAATTTTCTAATCCTTCAAGATACTCAAGTCTATCAACACTCTTACGGATAGTCTCAAGATTAGTCATCATGCCTCCCAGCCAACGGTGATTAACAAAATATTGACCGCAGGCCTCTGCCGCCTGTCTCACGGCTTCTTGAGCTTGCCGCTTGCATCCAACAAAAAGCAACTTACCACCTTCTAGGACAACCTTGCTGAGAAATTCTGAAGCTTCCTCTAATCTTAAAGCAGTCTCTTCGACGTTTATTATGTGAACACCACTTCTTTTCTGTAAAAGAAATGGTTTCATTTTTGGGTTCCACTTACGGCTTTGGTGTCCATAATGCACACCAGCTTCTACGAGTTCTTCAATAAGATCTGCCATGATATTTTGTATCAGGTCTTGCACACAATAATAACAAATTTTGAGTTATGATTTGTGCTCAGCATCAAATGCTGATCCAAGTTTCTGATTATTCTAATTAGGTTAATATTAAGGTTTTATTCTCTCGTTTTCGCATGAGAGGGCGGGAATTATAGCCTGAGTTAGGAAGCAATCAAGGGCGAATCTTAGATTAGCTACTAATTATTTTTTATTAAGAAACCCTTATTATTTAGGTTTTTAGAGCTCGATTTCGCATTTAAAATGATAGCTTTAAATGCAATTTTGAAAAATTGGGTCTATATCTAACTGTCACTGAGGAAGTCAATGGACCACTTATCCCAAGCAAAAAGAGTAATTCAGATCGAGATTGATGAAATCAACAATCTCTTGAACAGGATTGATGAAAATTTTTCTTTAGCTATTGAGATACTAAAATCAACCATTTCATCTGGACACAAGATTGTGGTTATTGGCGTTGGCAAGTCGCACAACATTGGGCATAAAATCGGAGCCACTCTCAACAGCACTGGTGCACCGTGCGTGGTACTCAACACACAAAATGCTCTTCATGGCGATATCGGCGTTATCGCTGATGGGGATACAATCCTTGCTCTAAGCTATAGTGGAGAGACTCAAGAAATTTTAAGTATATTACCCTCTCTAAAGAGATTTGAAGTAAGTCTTATCAGCATAACCGGTAAACCACAATCATCGTTAGGGAAAAATAGCGATATAGTTTTGAACTCAAGCGTCAAAAGAGAAGCATGCCCGATGAATCTTGCTCCCACATCCAGTACAACGGCGATGCTAGTACTCGGAGACGCATTGGCAATGACTTTACTTGAGGCAAGAGGTTTTGTGAAAGAGGATTTTGCAAAGTTGCATCCAGGAGGCTCTCTGGGCAGAACATTATTGACTAGAGTTTCAGATATCATGCGAACAGGTGAAAGCTTCTGTACGGTTTCGCCGGACACCACGTTAAGAGACGCCCTCGAGAAAATGACAAAATATCGATCAGGAGCAGTGGTTGTAATAGAAAAAAATGATCAGCTTATCGGTATTCTGACCCAAGGAGACTTTGTAAGATCAATCCAAAAGAATCCAAATATATTGGAAAGTCATGTTTCAGAATATATGACCAAGGATCCTGTAACGATTGAAGATGATCGTCTGGCGGCTGAAGTTGTGAAAATAATTGGATCTCATCGTATTGATGATCTTGTAGTAACAAACAAAGAAGGTCAGGCTATCGGTTTGGTTGATTCTCAGGACTTGAGTAGATTAAAGTTAATTTAATGTGGCTCATTTTTCCATTGAAGCGTTTGTCTTCACCATTAAGTTATCGACACAACAATAACTCGAAATTAATTATATGGCAGTAGTAGCAACTCAGATCAAAAAAGGTCAGTGTATAGAATTTAGCGGAGAAAAACTGATTGTTCTAGACTTAGACCATCGTACACCTGGAAAAGGAAATGCCATCATATTGGCAAATTGCCGTTCTCTTCAATCAGGTAAAACTAAAACTATTCGATTTGCATCTTCTGACAAAGTTGACGTCATCACAGTGGATCGCCAAAAACTTGAGTATAGTTATACAGACGGAACCGGTTACTTTTTCATGAATCCAGAAACTTATGACTCGATTGAACTCAGCGCCGAGTTATTAGAGGATTCTAAAGATTTATTAATTGAGAACCTTGTCGTTGAAGTTCTTTTCATTGAGGGTAAGGCTCTCACCATCGATCTGCCCCCACAGGTTGAATTAACTGTTAAAGAATCTTCTGAGGGAATCAAAGGGGATACAGCAAATAATCCTCAAAAACCAGCAACCTTAGAAACTGGAATCGAAATTCAAGTTCCTCTGTTCGTTAAGCCTGGTGACCGAATCAAAGTAGATTCCAGAACCAAAAAGTATGTAAGTCGGGTATAAGAATCTCTGACACCTAGATGCCACCAAGGTCGCCAAAGCGCACATCGCGCCTTCAATCATCAACAGCCCATAAATCGGATCGAAGATCTGAGTCTGATGGAATCGATATTCCCCTCAATTGGTTAAAATCAGGGATTGGTGTTCTGCTTTTACCTTGTTGCATAGTTGCAACTCAAAGCTTTCTCAGCGCTTTTGGAGAAACCTCAGCAAGAACAATGCTGATCCAATCAGCAGAACTTTGGTTTTTCTTTATCGGCGTTCTTTTATGGCTCATATACTTTTTCGGATTACCAAGACCATTATATCTATACGTACTTGGACACGAACTAACACATGCTTTTTTTGTTCTTCTTTGTGGCGGTAAGATCACTGAATTCAAAGTAAAATCTGCAGGAGGTCACATCGTAACCAACAAGAACAACGTCATTATTTCTCTGTCCCCATATTTTATTCCTTTTTATTCTGTAATCGTATTGGCTTTGTTTGGAATAATCGGTTTTTTCGTCGAAGATCTATTTAATTATCACCCAGGGGTCCTCTTCTGGGGCCAAATTGGATTTAGTTGGTCATGGCTACTTTATATGTCAATTGGGGTCACTTGGTGTTTTCATCTCACTTTTACAACATGGATGATCACGAAAAACCAACCCGACCTGAAACAGAATGGCACTTTTTTTTCATTAGTTTTTATTTATTTCATCAATCTAATAATTTTGTCAGGAACGCTCATAATTGTTTCAAATGAAATCAGTCTTACAGGATTTATTCAATCACTTCTAAGTAATGGAAATGAATTAATTAATCGTATATCAAAAATAATTGGGTAACACTAATTCGTGAAATCTTGATTCTTTTTCCCGATAAAAGGTAAAGACAGTATAAAGAAAAAGATAAGTGCAAGAAGTGCCATTTCTATGATGTAGAAAGGCCAATCATGCAGCACATCCATCAAAGATCCTTCTGCTTTATAACGAAAAAATCCATAATTGGCTCCAGTAATCCAATCAAAAGTTCCAACAACTAAAACATAAATCAAACCACAGAACCAAACCTTTAACACCGCACTTTTCCTCGGTCTCCAATCCATTACCAATGGTAGGTAAATGGCAACAATGACAACAATCGAATGCAGTTGGAAAAAGGCGAAAAATGAGAAAGTTGGAAAATCATAGCATGTCGAAGGAGTGATCAGGGCCTGTAGGGTCGCAGCCAAACCAAAGAAATAAGTCATTTCAGCACAAAGGCGATTCTTAAACAAAAGGGCAAAGAAACCTGCAACCGCGGCCACGTCACAAAGGTGTAGTGGAAACATTGAATCCTTGTCGAGAGGAATTCCGTCAAGTGTTCGACTTAATATTTTGGCTGGATAGCAGGTGATCAACATGATGGCCAGCACGGAGGAAACGACACCAACAAATTGATTTGATTTATTCAACCTTGCATAAAAAATGATCGCAAATCCAAGTGTCAGAGTAACTAAAAGCGCAAAAATATGAGCGCTACCGAAATGTGGTAACAATTTAGGCACTCCTGAAAGAAGCAGATCAAACATGATTGCAGGAACGAATATTATTTTGNGTTACATNGAAAGTAACCTTTTTGACTCGCGCAGCAGAAATTTTATATCTTGAAAAGGCTCGGGGCCAACATCCATCCATCTAAGTTTTGATGAGTTATCGATTAGAAAAACTCCATGCAGTGGCATTCCCTCAAAATCGTCATATGAACGATAATCTCTAAATGANGCTGATTCCAAATCGGAATATAACTTAAAAGGAAATCTCTCCTCCCCTGATGAGCACATGTTATGCGCCTTGGCTAATTCGTTGAGCTGTTCCGGACCAACGGCCACAATCTCAATTCCTGATTTTTCAAATTCCTCAGTATAGGGTGATATATTGTTGAGCTGTTCAACGCAATGCTCACAATTATGACCTAGATAAAAAATTAAGAGAACGGGTTTTCCTGTAAAAGAGGATAACGAGGCACGTGTTCCATCTTCACAAAGCAAATCAAAATCAGGAGCAGTGGGTGGTTGATACACCAAGGGGCCTAGATGATCAATATTTTCAGGTTTGTTGTCTCCAAAGTCTTCACCTCGCCAGGATTCAGTTGTTTTCCAATGATTAGGTCTACCCAAACGATTGGCAATAGGATGAAGCCTTGAAAAAGGGGTAAACTCCATATCAATTAACGCTGACTTTTTCTGCAAAACTGAAAACTGTTTTTCAGACTCCGCAAGTTCACCAATAGATTCTAAAACGTGAACATAAATAGCAAGAGGGAGTACTTGGTTATTNCCTTCATTAACTGATTGAAGGGCAATTTCTTTGGCCTTTGACTTTTCTCCATATTTAAGATGAAGCATGGCAAGAGCCGGTTTTTTTCTTTTAATTTTTTTTGACCTTTCTTCATTAAGTTTCTCACCTGAAATTAGTTCATGATAAACATTCAATTCATCAGCCATGGGCCTTAAATATTTAAGTTTATCCTCGCTTGNACGGCCCGCATCTTTAACAATTTTGTCGATCTCTTCCTTTTTTTTCTTNTCCCCCTCTGCTTTTTTTCTCGCTTCCTCAGTCTTCTTTTTCTTGATGTCGTCGTACTTGGTAATTCTTTCGGTGATTTGATCCTTTATTTTTATNAGGGCATCTAAACTGTTTTTCTCAAAATGTGACCGCCCAACAAGTAAAAGTCTTTCTGCTTGAAGTTTTTCATTATCAGTTGGTTCAAGGTAATGAGTCTCTGTTAGTTTNAGAATCTGATCCCACTCTTCAAATTGCTCTAAAGTTTCCATGAGCCTTTTTCTTCCGTAGGCAGCAGAAGAATTACCTCTGCCATAATGATTAAGCTTAGGGTGTTGAGGGTTATCGATAAGACCTTTTGACATCAATATCGCATCGTTAACCTTCCCGACATAATGCCAATTTCGAATGAGCCACTCATTGTTGTGCGCATAGTTGTGAATTGTATCTGGAATAACCCGAAACTGTGCTTGTTTGGCNTGATCAACCCGCGCAGANGCNTCCTGATGATACGCAGATTCNGCNTAACGTTTNAGTTTACTGTATATNTGTCCAGACATATGCCACATNTGTGCGATNGATGGTGCTGTCTNGTGAAGNACTGCAGCNGATGAAAGAGCTCGGGCTGGTTTTTTNCCATCCCATAAGTGAATTCTAAAATGATGCGCCGGATGCAATGGATTTTTACTGAAGATTTGCTGCATTATAGCGTCNACTGATTCTCGACTACCAATNGGNATCCCACCTTGAAATTGCCAAAGCCTAACAGCCAGTATCGCTTTTGCTTCCAGATCTTCAGGNTACTCATGAATGATATTCTCAATATCTTCTAAAAGCTTCTGCCTTCTCTTCTTGATGTCTTTCGGCTCATCTGCAAGAAAGGCCTCTTGTGCAGATATGTATAACTTTTCTCTCGCAGTGATTTTTTCTTTGAGCTCCGAAGCCTTNGCTATAAAGCCCTTTGCTCTTTTAGTATTTCCCCAATTTGCCATNGCCATTCCCCAGTAAGCCATTGCACAATTAGGATCTCGTGAAGCAATCTCTCGAAATGTTCTCTCAGCCTCATAATACCAAAAGCCATGAAGNTGACCCATTCCNTGATTAAACATTGCTTGCCCTTTCACCCAATTAGTCGTCACTGGAAAGGACACGTTACCAGTTCCTTCAATTTTAATTGCAGCTTGCCTTGGCCCCTCATCAAACGATTCTCCAACATGAGAATGACCAGGAGCTGGTTTTGAATTTTCTTTTTTCTCCTCAGCTCCTAGATAACAAAAGGTCGAGATTAAAGCTGCCACCAGAGTCGCGCTAAAATTAATTTTAATGGCCATACCACATAATGGCAATTAATCACGCCAAGTGCAAACCATCTGATAGAAATAAGGCTAATGTTTCAAATATTATGCCTTAATCTCCAATTTTTTAATTGGATGAGTATGAAGATTTAACAAATCTTTATGAAATCATACCGGCGGCTACCGTTTCATTCGTCATATCATCAACCAATATAAAGCTGCCGGTGGTTCGATTGTTTTCATAGGAATCAAAGTAAATAGGAGCCGATGTCCGAATTGAAACCCTTCCAATTTCATTCATTTCAAATTCCTTATCATCCTCAATTTTTCTCAATGTATTGATATTTATTTTATACTGTAAGTCGTTCACGATGGCTTTGACCTCTTTGGTTGTATGACGAAGTGAGTACTTGCCACGTATCATCATTTTCTTATCAGAGAACCAGCAAAGCATCGCTTCGATATCCTGCCCTCTATTGGGAGGATTATTAATTTTAACAATCATGTCACCTCGACTAACATCAATATCGTCTTTTAGGAGAAGCGAGCAAGAAAACGGAGCAAAAACCTCATCCATGGGACCATCAGCTGTATGAATTGATTCAATTTCGGAGGTAAATCCCGACGGTAATACTTGGACTTCATCTCCTGGCTTAAACACGCCTCCTGCAACTCTTCCCGCATATCCTCGAAAGTCGTGATGTTCATCTGAATGTGGTCTAATAACCCACTGCACCGGGAACCTTGCCTGAACATGATTTCGATCCGAACCGATATAAACGGATTCAAGATGATATAATAGTGTAGAGCCAGAATACCAACTCATGTTGGTCGACCTTTCAACGACGTTGTCTCCTTTTAACGCACTAATTGGAATGAAAGTCACGTCAATGAAATTACCCAGCCTTGAAGAGAACGACTTAAAATTTTCGACTATAGACTCATAAACTGATTCGTCGTAATCAACTAAGTCCATTTTGTTAATGGCAACAATGACATGCTGTATCCTAAGAAGGTTTGCAATAAATGCATGCCTACAAGTTTGTTCAACAATACCCTTGCGAGCATCAACTAAGATAATTGCTAGATTTGCTGTCGATGCTCCAGTCACCATGTTTCGGGTGTACTGAATGTGGCCAGGCGTATCAGCTATGATGAATTTGCGTTTCGGGGTTGCAAAATAACGATACGCAACATCGATAGTGATGCCTTGCTCTCTTTCAGCTTTGAGACCATCAGTGAGCAAAGCAAGATTGATATGATCGTCACCTCTCTTTTTAGAGGATTCCTCAACGGCTTGTATTTGGTCTTCAAAAATGTTTTTTGAATCGTAAAGCAACCTACCAATTAAAGTTGATTTACCATCATCAACTGAGCCTGCAGTTGTAAACCTTAATAGATCCATTTCAGCATAATCGTTTTGCTCTTGAATGTCGTTTTCCATTAGATTCAAAATCTGTTTTATTCCTAAAAATAGCCCTCTTTTTTCCTATCCTCCATCGCTGTTTCCGTTCGCCTATCATCTGCTCTTGTTCCTCTTTCTGTTTGATGAGCTGCGGCTACTTCAGCAATAATTTTATCAATTGTGTCCGCGCCTGACTCTACTGCCCCAGTACAAGTAGTGTCACCAATCGTTCTAAAGCGAACTTTCATTACTGCGCTAGATTCTTCTTTTTGAAGAGGAGTATGATCTGTTACAGCCAAAAATGTTCCATTTCTCTCTATGACCTCGCGGTCTTGAGAAAAATAAAGCCCAGGAATAGGAATATTTTCCATCCTAATGTATTGCCAGACATCCATTTCAGTCCAATTGGAAAGAGGAAAAACCCGAAAATGCTCACCGTGCTCTTTTCTTCCGTTAAAAATATTCCACAACTCAGGACGCTGATTTTTAGGATCCCATTGACCGAAACTGTCCCTATGACTAAAGAACCTTTCTTTGGCTCTTGCTTTCTCCTCGTCTCTGCGACCTCCTCCCAGAGCCGCATCATAATTCCCCTCTTCAAGAGCATCAAGCAAAGTGACCGTTTGTAATGCATTACGACTGGCAAACTGGCCTTTTTCCTCCACAACTCGGCCTTGATCAATTGAGTCTTGGACCTTAGCAACCACAAGTCTAGCGTCTATATTTTCGACAAACTGATCTCTGTAGCTGATTGTTTCCTCAAAATTATGACCCGTATCGACGTGCAGTAATGGAAAAGGCAATTTGGCGGGATGAAAAGCTTTAGACGCAAGGTGTGCCATCACAATAGAGTCTTTGCCTCCAGAAAAAAGCATGACGGGATTATCAAACTGAGCAGCAACTTCTCTAAGTACAAAAATTGCCTCACTTTCAAGCTGTTGAATGTGGTTAATTTGGTAGGACGACATATTTATTTTTCTCTATATAGTTTACTTCATATACCCTGTCCAAGAAAAGTATGGATCCCACATTCTGTTTTATCAAAACCCTCCCATCTCCCTGCTCTTTCATCTTGACCATCAGAAATGGCTTTGGTGCAGGGCCAGCATCCAATTGAGCGATAGCCTTTATCT
>NZSO01000052.1 GCA_002696885.1 Verrucomicrobiales bacterium
CCCTAAAGTAAAGGCTAGCTTAGTTTTAATGTTTATTTTCATATCTTTAATTTCTCCTTGGTAAGTTTAATATCTGCAGATGTTGTTTTTCCTTGGTGATTTTCTGAAAGGCAGCAATGTCTCTCTCCATTGCGACTTGTTGTGCTTGATAATACATTTCTGAGTAGAAGAATGCCTGAGCGACGTCGATATCAATTAGCTCAATGTCTTTTGTGGTAACTCTTGGCATTAGTAAAAGTCTTCCTCTCGAAAAGTTACTCAACTTTAAGGCAAAGTTTTCACTGTTAAGCTCAATGCATTTTTTAGTTAAAATTGCATACTTGAGTCTTTTGATGTCGTCCTGATTTCTAATTAGAACTGTAAATTGTTCTTTGTTCGCAGAGCTGCTCTGATTCATTTTCCACAAAGCTTTGCTCCATGAATCGTCGTCTTCACACTTGACTATCGATAGAACAGGAACAGGCTCGCTGAATATTGATTCCGCATTGTCTGAAAGGCGGCTTGCGCGATAAGTTAAAGCAATGGCTGTTGAATGGGGCTTATTTGATAAAATCTCTGGAGTGTTTGATTTAATGAAATCCTCCAAAAATTGAACCCTATTTCCTGATCCAATATTTTTGTCTTTTTCAAAAAAGATAATTTTTGCTGAGTCTATCTTTTTTTCAAGGTTCCGTCTCTTTAGTACTTCATAGATCTGTCTATAACATAATATTTTCTCACCGGGTATAGCATCGCTGTGAAAACTGCTATAAGGGTACTGTGTGACTAGTTGGAGATTTTTAGAGGCCAATCTCTTGGTAATGGACTTCATGTTTTGAAGTTGTTTATTCTGGTACAGATAGTTTAAATCAAAAGTGTCTTCACCTCTGATTCTGTATGAGTCTCTAAACAGCTGATGATCAAAGCTATCAAATGCGTCCTCATCCATAGGTGCACTTTTGCCAAGTGCATTTTCTTCGGTGAGTACAAATGGAGTTAATACAATAATGACCTCACGCTTTATAGTCTGCGTTTTCTTACTTTGGAAGAGTTTATTAATAACAGGTATGGATGCGAGCACAGGGACTTTATCTCTAGAGCTTTGTTTGTCTTTCGCTATGAGCCCACCGATAATGAATGGGGTGTTGTTAGCAACCCTTACATAGGTTCGTACAGATCGGTTTGATATTGTTGGTGAACTAGCAAGTATTGTCCCTGATTCATTTCTGACATTCACATCAGCATCAGGAACTTTTGCGGTTACTTCTGCGTTGACTTGCATGCTCACCTCTTTGCCGCCCGTATCGATTCTAGGCCTTAAGGAAAGGGTGATACCAGCCTTCATCATTTTGAAGCTAGTGTTGGCATAGTTTCCATTTGCTGAGTACGAGGTTGAAGCAACCGGAATATCCTCGGAAACATTGATGAATGCCATGCGGTTATCTAATGCCAATACGCTTGGCCTAGAAAGTACCTCAGCCTGTCCATCCCTAATCAATGCTTTGAGTTGGGCGTTCAAGCCTTCAACTAAACCGTTTCCTCCTCCTGCCGTAGCCAAATCCAACGCGGCCCCTGTTGCGGGATGCTGTAGACTTCCAATTGTGAGCTTACTAAGATTTGAACCAATACTGTTATCAGCGCCCTCAGCTTTTGTCCATTTTACTCCGAGCTCATCTAGGGCTGTTTCTGAAACTTCTAGTATCATTGCCTCAATGATGATTTGCCTAGCAGGTTTATCGATATCGTTATTAATCTTATCTAGGATTTGACTTAGTTGAGAGGGGATTCTCGGGTTATGAAAGATAACTAGCTCATTGATCGGGTCAGTTTCAGTTTGAGGGAATTTTTCTTCTGCCTTGGGGATAAGGTCATGAAATGTTGTTCCTGGTAAGGGAACGATTAGAGGTAGTGTTTTGGGGTCAACTGCATCTTCTGGTTTGCCAATAGTGTAACCGTGTAAACTTAGCAGTTGGATAGCTCTGGTAGGATCAATATAACTTAGTGCTACTCTATGCGATTCAATTTCATCTTTGGCGGCATTAGGAATTGATGAAAGCTCACTAATTGCTTCCTCGAGCCATGGGGTAGCAAAGTTTGAATTAATCTCAAATTGATTAATGGGAGATTCTTGAGAATGCGCATTAATGAAAAGGTACAACCAAGCAATGGATATCGTGATTTTTAATTTAATTAGTGTTGGACTGTTTAGGATCATGATCATTTTCTGAGTTTTCTTTGATTTACATTCCGTCAAAGAAAGTTTGTTTTGCGGGTTTCTTTTTTGGCCATAAATTCATGACCTTGTTCATAGCTGTGCGCTTTTTCTTTTTCGGTTCTTCTTTTGCAATAGAGCTAGCATTTTCGACTGCAGCTTTGGCTCTTTCTGTCGAATCGTTGTGTGTTTGCTCTAAGTATTTTTCGATTTCCTTATGACGACCGATAATAGGATCGAAATCTCTGCGCATGATTTCGTAAACAAGTGAATCTGTTTCTGCTGTTACTGAATATTCTCTCCATTGGCCACCTAAAAGAGCTCCCTCTCCAAAATGTTGGCCTGCTCTGATTGAGTAAGCCTTGGTTTGACCAACTTCGATTCCGTCTACTTCAGTGCTAAGTAGGCCTTCAATACAAACAAACATCGACTCTGCAACGTCTTCTTGATTAAATAAATTTTCACCTTGTTTGACGGTGATTTTGTTCATCTTTTCTAGAAGTGAATTGAATTCATCAGCTTGAAGTTGTCTAAAAAGTTCAGTTCTGGTAAGGAGTTGATATAAGTCAGTGTCTATGGATGAATCCAGGGACTTATTTATTTTTTTGGATAAAAATACTTCTTCTTTTGCGTGGGCAGGAACAACTCCAGAATGAATAAGGTGATCGAGAAGAGTTTTATTAACTAGGTGCTTGGACTCATTAGGGGATATGTACCGAGGGAGAATGAAATATCTCACTTCATAGGTCATACCCTCTAGTGTTGATTCCTTGAGCCTGACTTCTGGTTCTGGATCAGATAGAATGCCTTCGTGATCACAGGCTGAAAGTATGCCTGCAGTTAAAATTCTAGTTGCTCTTTCGGAGCTAATATCAAAATCAAGAGTGAACTCAACCTCCATTCTGAAATGGGGTTTTGGTTCCATGTAGTTGGTAACAATGGTTTCTCCTAGGCGGCTATTTGGTACAACAATCATATTGTTTTTTGTTGTGCGTAGTCTTGTGGTTCGCCAATTGGTCTCTATGACTTTTGCAACGATGTGCGTCTCTGCACGATTTTGATGGATCATAATCCAGTCGCCGATCTTGAAGGGTTGATCGACATGGATTGCTAGTCCCATAAATAAATCAAGAATGATTGTCCTGAGTGCTAATCCGATAACAATGCTTACTGCTCCCGAGGCCGCCAATATTTTTGTGGTATCTTTGTTAAAAACCGTTGAAGCAATTAGTAGACCTGCTATGGAAAAAAGGATTATTGCTGTTAGGTCTTTAGGTAATTTTGGAACCTTTCTGTCAGAAATTTTTCCTATAAAACCATCCCAGAAAAAAATGTTGATTACTCTATTAATCAAAAAGGTAGAGGAGAGCCATGCGCCTATTTGGATGCCGTAAGTGAAAAGGGACTCCGATACGAATCTGCCGTTTTCCAAAAAATCTTGATAGATTTCCCTTCGGTTTAAGAGCGTAATTAAAAATGCTACAAAAACCGCTGCTGGTAACCAGATGCGACCTATCGTTTTCAAGATTTCCCCAAATCAAAAAAATTAAATTTTAAGGCTATTTATTCACCAAAACATCAATTTAGTTAACAGACCGAGGTATTTAAGGTAATCAAACTATTTAGTCACTTTTATTTACTTTTTTTAGAAGTTTTTANTGAAGTTGATTNGCGACCAATAAGTAACAAAATAACTAAATTTTTTTACAAGATCGATACCCTTAGGATAANNCTATATATTCGTTATAAATTCTTTAAGGTGGTTTTTAAATTTAAANCGTGAATATTAATAGGTNCATTTTTTTATGATCATATCGATATAAAGTGTCCAAAAATGACGTTATTGATGAATCATAGACTTACCGCCTGACCTTAAATCATAAATAGCATTCATTTTTTCGTCAATTTCTGAAATAGCCTGACTTGATCCAAATTTTTCATATATCTGAGTTTCATGTCCCATCAATTTTAGAGAACTGATGATTTTATCTCCAACGCTTCTCTCCACTCTGAGTAGGTTTGGAATCCATTGATGGTGAATTCTCGGCATCATATTAGCTTGATCAATTTCGATGCCGTATTCGAGAACACGGATCAGATTTAACACAGTTTGGCTGATAATAGTTGGGCCACCTGCAGCGCCTGTGGTCAATACAGGTTTGTTGTCTTTTAAAACAATTGTGGGGCTCATGCTGGACAGCGGCCTTTTTCCTGGTTCAATCTTATTGGAAATATTACCAACCAATCCAAATGCATTTTGGGTTCCTGGCATAATTGAAAAATCATCCATTTCATTATTCATTAAGACGCCTGTTCCTGGTATGATAACTTTTGATCCGAAGGATGTGTTAATGGTGGCTGTTATTGCAACCCAGTTACCTTTATTATCAATGCAACAGAGATGAGTGGTATGTTTATCAAAAATGTTCACATCATAATCTTTTGGTGTGCTGTGTGATTTTACATTCGTGCTTCTTTGAGGGTTGATTTTTTTAGAGAGGTATTTTCCGTAATCTTTTGTAATCAAACCTTTGGGAATTTTCGCGAAAGCTGGATCACCTAGCCAATGCGCTCTGTCAGCAAATGCAAGTTTCATTGATTCTGCGACAAGGTGATAAAATTCAAGTGAGTTAGGTTTTATTTTTTGAAGATCAAAATTCTCAAGAATATTCAAAATTTGGGCAACATGAATTCCGCCTGAGCTGGGTGGAGGCATGCCTATTATTGTATAGGTTTTATAGCTTGATTTAATTGGCTTGGGTTTGGTGATGAAATATTTTGCAAAATCATCTTCATCCATTATGCCGCCATTTTGCTTCATCCACCGGGCTGTTTTTTTTGCAAAGGGGCCCTTATAAAACCATTCAGTGCCATTCTTAGCGATTTCTCTGTATGTACGTGCTAAATCCTTTTGTATGAGTTGAGAGCCTTTTTTCTTAGCTAAACCATCCCCGTTGAGAAAAACATCTGAGGACCCTTCATATTTTCTTAACCTTGATGCAGAAGTTTTGATTCTTTCATGGAATCTTTCACTAATGATAAAGCCCTCATCTGCGATTATTGCTGCATTTTCCAGATGTTTCCTTAGGGGAATGTTTCCATGGTTCGAGCTTAGTTCCGAATATGCCATTAATGCGCCTGGCACTGCAATGGATAGAGATCCCTCCTTGCTTAAATTTCCTTGTGGTTTGCCATTCCTGATAAACATCTTTTCATTAGATTTTAATGGAGCTCTCTCTCTGCCGTTAATAACAAAGATTTCACCATTTGATTTTCTGCCTATTATAAAACAGCCTCCTCCGATGCCTGAATTATAGCCATTTACAACGCCTAGAGTGAGAGCAGCTGCAACGGCCGCATCAAAAGCATTTCCACCATTCATTAATGTTTTGGCTCCAGCGTTTGTAGATATAGGGTCAACTGTTGCTATGGCGAATTTTGGGCTGCTGGAATAAATTGTCTGATAAAAGGCTATCTCAAAAAGTAATATGAATTTAAATACTGATGATAATCTCATTTGTAGGGGTTTTATTATTACTGGAGAGACAATTTAGGAAAAGTAATATTCAACTTTATTTAATTATTGATTGAAAATTGAATAATTACATCAATTCACAGTAAATTTATTTACAAAATAAATAAAAAAATGCATTATATCCTATTAGAAATAATTATCTATAAACCTCCCAATTACTAAACCCCACCACAAATATTTCCTAAGGTTTTGATTCAAATTCTTTAGTGACAATTCAAGTAAACCTTCTCTTCTATGAAAACTCATACAATCAAAAAGTATTTATCCGTCTTATTATCTTTCATTTTTTTATCTTCGTTAGGTGTATTTGCTCAGATTCCAACGCCTCAGGTCTATTTTGACTTTGAGGGTGATTCAGGCTCTGAAGTTGTTGATAAGGGTGAGAATAGCTTTAATGGATTTGTAGCGCGACCTGATCAAACTACATTAGGTGATGAGGGAGCTCCTGCCGGCCCTAGTCCTGCAACAGGGGTTAATTTTTCTGACGGTTTGATTGAGGTGCCTGATATTGATCTCTCTGCGGTAATCAGTTCAGATGGTAGTTACACTTTTTCTGCATGGCTTAAGCCTACAGACCTGAATGGTGATAAGTTTTTCTTCGGTCAAACTTCACAGGGTATCCACAATGGCATTCGTAATGGTGGATTTTTGCATCAAGCTCATTGGGGAGCTGACACCAATGGGGCAACTAATCTCAATGATTACCTCAACAATGATGATGACGGGTGGATTCACGCTGCGTGGACATATGATGGAGAAAGTGATACTGGTAAAATTTATCTAGATGGTCAATTAGATTGGGAGGGTAATAAGAGAGCACCCAACGGTAATGGTTCCCTAATCATTGGAGGTCGAAATGGTGGTGGAAATGGCTATGTTGGACTAGCTGATGAGATTGCAGTCTGGGAGGAAGTCTTGGATGATGCTGCCATTGAGGCATTAGCTAGTGGTGCAAGTCCCTTTAATCAAGAGGACGATGATGAAGATGGGTTGCCTGATTTTTATGAGGAGAGATTAGTCGATAATTTGGAGGATCTTGATGGAAATGCTGAGGGGCCCGGACCTGGACCCGGTACAGGTGACTTTGATGGAGATGGGTTGAGTGATTTGGATGAGTACGAAGAAACAAGAACGAATCCGACAAAAAAAGATACCGATGGTGATGGTCTCAACGATAACGTAGAAACTAATACCGGTGAATGGATTAGTGTTACCTCTACAGGGACTGATCCTTTAAATGCGGACTCTGATAACGATACCCTTGTTGATGGAGTTGAAAATCCTGACTTGCCTTACAGTGAAGATGATCCTGAGGATCAACCTGGAACTGACCCCAATAACTCAGATACAGATGGAGACGGTTCACCTGATGGACGTGAGCTTATTCTTGAGACGAATCCAACTGTGCCAGATCAACCTGAAGTTGATGGTTACGTTAATAGTTTTGAAGGATATGCTGATGGTACTACTGATTTAGGTGACGGTACAGTTATTGCTGGTGCAGCTGCTAGTATTGTTGAGGGTCGGCTTCAATTGACAATTGATAACCAGGGTCTTGGTTATTCTAGTTTTTCTATACCTGCTATTGAGGGGTCTTCAAAAGGTTTTAGGATCACTTTTGACTATGAGTTAAATGACAGTCCTGGTGCTAATGACCCTGCAGATGGTTTCTCAATCAATTATGGTGATGCTACACTAGGTGAGTTGGGTGGTGCAGAAGAGGGCATGGTTGGCCCTGATAGTAAGGCTGTTTTAGGAGGTGTAACTGAAAATATATCCTTCGAAGTTGATACTTGGAGGAATGGCGATTCAGAACAGGGGTTAAATATTTCTGGAGTAGGTGAGGGCCAAGACTTGGGGCAATTAGCATTCGAGAATGGAATCATTCTTGAAGATGGATCTCGGAAAGAGGGTACTATAGAAATCCAATGGAATCCTCAACTCGGCGCTTCATTTAAAACAACCGGAATGACAACCAATGCAGACTTTAGTGATGTGGACACTTCTGAGTTTACTCCTAGCGATGACCATAATTTTATAATATCTGCGCGTGTTGGTGGTGCAAATCAGGATTTATTTATTGATAATTTGGTTATTGAAGTTGGCATTTTTGATGGAGATGAAGATGGTGACGGATTGCCAGATTTCTATGAAAATGAAATTGCTGGTAATTTAACAGAT
>NZSO01000053.1 GCA_002696885.1 Verrucomicrobiales bacterium
AAACTCACCTGGAGTGCCTTCGCCCTGACCTTCGCCCTGACCTTCGCCCTGACCTTCGCCCTGACCTTCGCCCTGACCCTCAGAATTTTCCGCTTGTCCTAGGGCAGTCTGTGCTGCTTCCATTTGTTCGAGAGCTCCATCCAAATCTCCAGAAGACAGTTCTTGAGCTGCAATTTCAGTAGCGATCGCTGCTTGCGCCAATGAAGGGTCAATAGGGGAGTTGGATGCAGCTTTTCCCACCGCCTGAGCAAGCTCTTTTTGTCTCTCAGCCAGCTGATCTGCAGCACTTTCAGCCGCAGCTAATTGCTCCTGTGCTTCAGACACTGATGTCTGAGCCTCTGCGATTGCCGCTGCAGCCTCTGAAAGTGAAGTCGGATCATTCAAGTTCTCTTGACCCAGTGATTCAGCAAGTTCAGAGGCTCGTTCTTCAAGTGCTGCCTTTGCTTCATTCAGATCGTTGAGTGCGCCGCTTTGTTGAGGGGAAGCACTTGCAGGTTCGCCTGAAGATAATTCGTTTGAAGCTGATTCTTGTTTATTTGAGGCTTCTGTTAATTCGTTGCTGGCCTTTTCTGAAGCGTTAGATGCTTCATTGGCCAATTCACTGGTTTGTTCTTGCAGATCCTTTTGATTAGCAGCGAGTTCGTTTGATTTTTCTGTATCATTTTGAGGTTTCTCATTATTTGTAATGGAATCGGCAGTGCTTTCGTTTAGGTTTTTTTGTTCCTCAATTATAGGTTCTAATTTTTCAATAAGATCATTAATGTTAGCTAATTCCTGTGCGGATTCCTTCAGCTCATCAAGCTTATCTGAAATGGCTTCCTCGGCCTCTGATAATTTATCGATAGCTTTTTGCTGAGCTTCAGGTGAGTTCTCGCCAGAAGCTAAATCTGCACCTGCCTCGGCCATCGCAACCATTGCCTCAGTCAAAGCCGTGGCAGCGTCGAGTAGTTCTTGTTCATTTGCAGATGATGATGCTTCTGCAGTCTTTCCCTCAAGTTCAGCTTGCTCTGCCGATTTTTCTTGAAGTTCTTCGGTGCTATTTTTGTCTTCTAATTCTTTGGTGCTTGCCTGAAGTTCTTGTTCCCCCTTTTTGATTTCTTTGACGTTTTCCAATAAATCCTCAAGAGCTTTAATTTTTTCACTTGGAATTTCTGTAATGGCTTCAGCTTCTGATATTTTTTCTATCAAAGCGTTTCTAGCTTCGTCTAGTTTTTCTAGTGCTGCAGTTTCTTTGGGTAAGGCTTTCTCTTTTCGATCATTGATTGGAGCATTTGATTTTAATGCGTCTCTAGCCTCTTGCATTTCTGGAGTAGACTGTTTTATGGAATCAGAAATTGATGGAGCCACTTCAGATAATTCATTTGCAAGAAAATCCGTTAGGTCTGCTAGCTCTCCCTGTTCTTTTGCCAATTCTAGCGATTTATTTTCTGCCTCTGTATTTAGGTTATTTTCAATGTATTGTTGGCTAGCCTGTTTAAAGGCTTGATCAAGTCTTTGTGTGGCTTGTTCGACACGTGAACTAAGTACTTTGTTTTCTCTTTGGAGTTCAGCAGCTAATAGATTTGTTCTTCTTTCCTTATTCTGTTCGGCACGCTGTAACTGTCGTTCTTGTTGTTTGAGTTGGTTTTCTAGATTTTTTATAAGAGGTTCATTGTTGGCCTTGCTTGCTTCAGCTAATCTTTCAGATGTCTTATTGATTTGGTTTTCAAAAATCTGTTCTTGAGAATTTAATGCGTTAAGCTCAATTTTTTCCATTTCCCTTAACTCTTTCATTCGTTCATCTCTTTCAAACTCTCTGAACTTTAAACCTTTTTCTAATTGCTCNATTCTTCTTTGAATGTGTTCAGGGAATTTCTCCTTGGTGAGTTTAGTTTGGTCTTCTTCGGAGAGTTTCTTNGTGTCTTCTCTTATCTCGCTNTCTTTTNCGATTATAGTTTCTAATTTTTCGAGAGCNTCAACCATTTGTTCAAGTTCTCCTTTTTCTGGCTCAAGAATNTTTGCCATTTGCCAAAGGGAGTCTCTTGAAGTTTTCTCGAATGAGACAGCACTCATTAACCTTTTCCCTTTAATTTCTTCTACTGCTTTTGAAATGTTTTCATTGAGTCTGGAGTCATCTGCGTATTTTGCAGCCATGTTTGGTCTTTGGTCGGGAGACCCTTTTGTCATTTCGGCAATATTTGATAACCTTTTTAAAATCGTCTCAACTTCTCCGACTAAGGCCTCTTGTTCAGTATATTGAAGCTGGATAGAAATTTCCTCTGATCTACTTGGGCTTCCTGGTACAAAATTGGATGATGCTAAAGTAATTGCTTCATGAAGATTTGCAGTTTGTCTGTTTCCAAGCTCTTTAACCAAACGAGCTAAATCAAAAAGAGCCACCTGTGACTGATATTCGAGGAGAATTCTTCTTAACTGAACGATAACTCCTTTTTGTCCTGCGAAAGCAGTTAAAACCTTAGCACTAGCCGCTGCAGAATTTGAATCTTTTAATGTATCCTCTCTAGCTCCATTGAGAAGCTTTACGATTTCATTCATCTGCTCAGATGAGAGTTTACCGAGGACTGTTCGAATTGCTTTAATTACATCAAGATCACTCCCCGCGAGTCCGTTGCGATTGAACTCATCAATCAGTGCATCTAACTGTTCACCAGTTCTACCAGTGGTGTCTTTAATTCTTTGTTGTTTCCGTTCCTGATTGAGCAGAGAGTTTTGTGGAAATGCTCCAAAGCTAATAGTTACAGATAACCATATAAATAATATCAGGTAAAAATGATGCTTTGATCGTAATTTCATGAGCATTAGTAGTTTAAATGAGTCTTTAAGGATTTCCAAAGATCAATTTTTTTTATTTGGCGTGGTTTTTCTTATGATTGATTCAAGGTCCTTATTGAGGTTTTCCTGATCATTTGTAGCTTCATCAACACTTCCAAGAGCATCCGAAGTTCTTCCCAATAAATCTGCTCGTTTTTCCTCAGGTGTTACAACTTTTAGAATTAATTTCTCTGTACTGCTAACATTGGCACCCGAAATATTTTGATCAGATGCCTCTAGCCAATATTCGACCTGATTGCCCTCAGACAAGCCAGGTTGTAGTGAACCCAGATCCCAATCATAACTATCAGAGATTTGTTTCTTGCCCGATCCTTCTAATAACACAGGGATTGTCACTATATCATTATTTTCTCTTTGGTATTTTAAATTGATCGAGTTAACGCCGAATCTATCACTGGCCTCATATTTGATGAGTAGTTTTGCTTTTCGCGTAACTAATTCCTCTGAGCGNTTGGGATATGTTATTCTGATATCTGGGGGAAGGTCGGTGAGAAGTGATATTTTGTAAATGGCCTCGTTCTTTGAACTCATTTCTTCAATATCAGTCATAGAGACACTGAATCCTGATAAATTTTGAGATGGTATTTTAATTTTGGCTGTTCCTACCGATTTATCGGATTCGTTAATTTCTAAAGAAACTTGTTCCTCTAATCCTAAAAACTTCANATNCCCGGAACTAAGAGCCTTTGAAGATTTCAAGTTAATNGTGACTTCGCTACCAGGGAAGAAGGTGAAGTCGCCAGGGACATGGTCAGTTGGTTCTTGTTTTGTAAAGTCTGGGTATTTTTGGATTGCAGTAATTGTTTTAATGTTTGGTCTTTCAAGAGCTTTGATCATTAGNGTGTCACTCTTGGCGTCATCTATTTGTGCATTAAATGAAAATGATTCTGGGACGTCTTCTATTATTGTAGAATAGGTGTCAGGCTGCCCTTCCTGTCGTTGCATTGTAATTGTGGCTTTTCTACCTGATTCATAGCTAACTTTAATATTAGCTTTTAGCTCCACAGTTTTTTTGGATCTGACTTTGTAAACAATTTCAAGATCATCGCCTATTCCAACTTTTGAAANTTTTGGCTCTTCTAAGATGATTGTGTCTCGGGGGATTTCAATCTGTTCTCCCAGAGCTCTTTTNATAAGAATTATGAAATTATCTCTCTCGGTATATGCCCAAACTCCTGAGAGAATCATTATGATGAAAAATAGTAGNGTTGCTCTGATTAATGCTTTTGGGTTTATAATTTTTAGGAAATTATTTTTTTTCGATAAATCTTTGGCCTCTGAAATCATCTTATGAATCATGACCAAAGGAGCATTCTGNGGAAAAGTTATCCGCCTTTTAGCAAATTGAATTGAACTTATCAGTCTNCTATCAAATGATTTGTATTTTCGCTCGATATCAAGNGCTAAAGTTTCGTTGTTTTTCCAATTTGTGATTAATGAAAACAATGACCAAACTACTAATATTACTGTGATAGTGAGAATTGAAAATAGAGCCAAGGATCTCGTNTTGTTTTCAAGNTCAATCATAAGGTCCGTAAAAAGGAGNCCAACAGATAGAGTTATTAAAATTGAGACCGTGATCGTTGTTCTTCTTAATAATTCAACAGCAAGAATTGAAANTCTGACCCTAGCAAGCTGGTTACGCAGTGCCTTAACTGTGTTTGAAGTNATAGGTATGTCGTTATTNGTTGGCACTATTTTATTTTAACTCGGCAAATTTTCTCATGAACCATTCAATCGTGATTGGTATCAACANTAGAATCAAATAAAGTGGNGAGCTCCAAAGATTAGCTTCTCTNGAAATTCTTATCTTNGAGGGCTCGATTTTGGCAATTGTAGGAAGATCGTTGAGGTTTTCTTCTCTCANGTAAGATCCTTTTGTGATGTCGGCGATTTCTTTTAGGGTCTTTTCATCGATTGCTGTTTTCGAAAACTCGCGATCAGCTCCCCGGACGTTTANNTCTATGCCGCTCGACTCGTCGTCACTAATTGCCAATCGATANCGNCCTGGATTTTCNGCAGAAAACTCAGTTCTNTAATAGCCTGGTGAACCTGGAACAGCTCTCAAGGTAATTTTTCTTGAGTCTTCTGTGGAGGTTTTGTTTTTTATCAATGTGGCCTCGATTATTTCATCTTCACGCGGCATGAANTTTTCATCGAGAAGTCTTGCGAANACCGTAAAGTTTTCACCTTCTTTTGCTACGGCGCGGTCTGACCTTAGCTCTGAACGNCGAGANCCAGTGGCCAGCCTTCGACCTGCCATTCTTTGTACCGTCTGTCCCCAGAATCTNGTGTGGTAAAGGTCTCCTGTATTTTTTCTCCATCTCCATGTGTTCTCAGTACCAATCCAAAGAACCTCACCGGCACCATATTTTTGCATTGCAACTATTGGATAGTCTCCATCAGGGTGAGTTAAATAGGTTNTCGCGGCTGGCTTTGCTCCAAGTGTCCTCACTGACCAAAAAATTGGNGGAAGTTTAGCCCACCTTTGTTTGGCCAGTTCGGGGTCCTCTTCAAGATTAAGAAATCCTTCATTTAATCCGGCTTCAGTGATGTTTAAAAGGATTGGTCTTTGGGCATTATTGTTATTTCCACCCAGGCGAGTCGGAGCCAGTTCTACAGGAATTAAATTTTGAAGAANNCAGTGTTTCTATAGGAGGACGGAGTGAATCTTTTTCCTGCCATTATAATAAGTGAACCTCCACCGTTTGAAACGAATGATGATATATTATCAATAGTGTTTTCGGGAAGTTGGTTCGGATTAATGTCACCGAACATGATGAGGTCATAGCTAAAGAGTTTTTCTCTGCTGTCCGGAAAAGAATCCAGATATGGTGAATTTTCAGCTCGAGAGACGATTGGATCTACGCCAGCGAGAAAGCAATCAAGTTCTATTCTTCTTTCTCTTAAAAGCATTGCCTGAACGTATTTGAACTCCCACCGCGGTGAACTCTCAATCATGAGGACTTTTAGTGATGAGTCCAATACTCTCAGGCCTCTTGAAAGACTGTTGTTATTATCAAGTATTTCGTCGATTGAAGTTTCAATAGTTGCTGAAATTTGATACTCGTTTGCTTTTGTAGGTATTATTGGAAGTGTGATCTCTTGGTTTTCTTCATCGGTGAAAACGAATTCTTTTTCTATCGCTTTAGTGCCTGACATATTGATAATGAGTTTCCCTTTTTCTCCTGCCATTCCCTGTTGGTTAATTTGTACAGTTACTGGAACTGCATCCTCTGCAAGAGCAACGCTCGGGAGTTCAATGGATTTAACGGCTATGTCACGTGGTGTATTCGTGCCTACGGCATAGGTGTAAACTGGAATATTCATATCTCTGAGATTCTCAGCAACTGGTACAACTGCTCGCCCTTCATTGTGAGCACCATCACTGATCAGAAGAATTCCACCCAAATCATCCGCACTATGTCTTCTAAGAACTTCATGCAGTGCGTTGCCTATTGATGTTTCAGCTTCCTGAGGTCCAGAAGAATTTAAAGAATCAGTTATTGTCCCTCCAAAGTTGTAAGTCACTATTTCAGATTTCTCTCCCAATCTTCCTAATAAATTTAATTTTTCAT
Organism: Verrucomicrobiales bacterium; assembly: GCA_002696885.1. Classification (GTDB taxonomy): domain Bacteria; phylum Verrucomicrobiota; class Verrucomicrobiia; order Verrucomicrobiales; family DEV007; genus EC70. The sequence goes on from NZSO01000053.1 coordinate 6,411, forward strand.
TACTGAGTGCCTGTTCAGCAATTTTGAATCGAGAAGTTGGAGATTGAGGAATTGAATCTGGCTGAGATTCAAGGTTGTTTGTTGGATCTAAAGAGCCATTAGCTATCGCCTCTCTAGCAATATCCTTTGTATCTGTTCTTGGATCTGTGATGCCCATGCTTAAAGAGTTATCAATAAGAATGGCCAGAGTCCTTTTGTGATCCTTTTCTAAATCCAATGTGATGATTGGCTTGAGTAATAAACCGAGTAAAAGAATAAAAAATATGATCCGCATCGAGATCATTCCTCTTCTTCTGGAATTTTTAACATCCTCTGGTGTGGATCTGTAAAGAAACCATGAGAGTGCTGCCAGTGATAATGCAACTATGGCAATCAGGATAGGCGAGACTATGGGAGACAACTGAATAGAACTTCCTGTCACCGATGAAATTTCATCGGCAGGCACTCCAATCAGTTTGAGTAGNATCGCGTTCAAATTATTTTTCTTGGCTAAATTTTTGAGAAAGATAAAGCTCNAAAAGTGTTAGTAAAAGTGCGGTCAAAAGAAGTAACGGCCAAANTTCAGCTCCATTTCTTTTTCGGTTNAGAGCTGATGTNATNTCGTCTAANGAAGGNGCCTCTATGAAGTTGGAGCTAAGTTCTTTTAGTCTCTCAATTTGNGGTTCAGATAATTTTTCTGGATTTGATTCNTTNGGNTCTGNTGTAGCTGAAAATTGAATCANTTCAAAAGGTTCGGTGAGTTTGAGATCATAGATTCCTGAGGTNTTAACTTCTTCAAATTGAATNTTAGCGCCCTGATTATTTTTTTCAGCACTAATGAAACTAGCAGTTTCTGATTTAGAATGAGCAATTGTAGCTTCCTTGTTTATCCATGACTGAGGAACATTTCTGACGAAGGTTTCACCGACCTGGATATTCAAACCTGAATCCATTCTTGAGATAACGCTTCCAACAACACGATGGATAATAGGTAAAAATGCGGCTTTTACTGGCAGATCATTCCACTCTGTGTCAGCTGAACTACTGAATTGATAAACTTTTCCTAATCCGACGTCTGCCTCAATGATTGCAGCGGCACCACTACTGTATTGAACCGCTACGTTACCATTGGTCTCATCTTTCAATACTAGTTCAATGGCTTTAACGGTTTTGACGTCCCCTAGGGTTCCAGCGCCAGGATCATTCCATAACTCTACTAGTGGATGATTGTATCCACTTGCTTGTAGTGATAGAGAATTCGTCGTTCCCTCCTCAGGGATTATCTTGCCGTATGAAGCTGGCAGTAAATTTATTTTTTCGTGCAGCTCTTGATTATAAAATGAAGTATTAATGTTATCTCCTGGGAATATCACTAATCCTCCTCCACCTTTTACAAAATTATTAATTTTGGTGATTATCTCCTCAGAGAAGTCTGGGACGTTTGCCAGAAAAATGACGTCATAATTGTCTATCTCGACATCATTTATTGATCCTAAATTGACTTTATCGGTGGATATGAAAAAAGATTCGACAAGTTCTTCAGGAACCGGAACAAGAGCATTCTGTAGAAAGAAGGTTTCTGATTCAGTAATAGTTCTTCCTGGTTCTCCATCTATAAGAAGAGTTTGAATTTTTTCTATTGCTCTTATTACGATTTGCCTTGAGTTGTCCACAGGTTTTGAATCCTTGTAATTGATTTCTGCATTGATTCGTAAATAACCTGGTGAATCAATCTCAACGAATGTTGTTATTATTTTCTCTTCACCAGGTTTAATCGATTCAATGTTTATTGGGAGGCCAGAGTTGTTTTCATTAATGCTTATTTGTAGTGAAAGGTCATTAATTTCTAATTCCCCGAAATTAGTTACACCGACCGAAAGTCTCATTGGTTGTCCGACTGAAACTATTGGAGTTTTTTGACTTAAACTTGTAATGGCAATGTTCTCGTTAGGTGCATTTCCTACCAGTGCAATTGTGGTTTTTATGTTTTCTTTGTTTTCGTTAAGTGCCCTAGAAATAGATTCAAATTGCTTCCATGCTGAGGCCTCTCCATCAGTGATGATGATGAGTTCTCTTTGAGTTGAAGGACTGTTGTTGAGTGAATTGATAGAAGCTTGGATGGCGGGGAAAAGATCGCTGCCACGGTCGGAAGATTTAGCCTCATTGATGGTGTTTGTTATCCTCTTTTTATCATGAGACGGTTCTTTTATGCCAAGCCCCTGGGAGTTTGCAGCAAAGAGGACAGAAGAGGAAGATCCTTTGGGTGTTGAGTCGAGAGCTTTTATGGCCGTGTTTTTTGCGATCTGAAAGCGCGTCAGAGTGGAGTCCTGATCAATTCTTTGCATGCTGGCCGAGGAGTCAACTATGACTGAAGCGGCAACAGTTGAACCCAGTCCTGTCGATTTTATCCAGCTTGATGCTGGTCTTGATAATGCCAAGACAATTAGGGCTACGATCGCCAATCTTAACAATAATAGAATCCAGTCCTCTACCTTCATTCTTCTTTGGTTCCGCTCTAAGCTCACCTCAAGAAAGCGCATGGCTGCCCATTTTATTCTTTTAAATCTTCTTCTGTTGAGGAGATGCACAATTATGGGGATTGCAAGTGCAAAGGCTCCCATCAATAACGCTGGATTAAGAAAAGACATTGATTATTTGGCAGCCGTCTCTTTACGAAAAGTTAGATAAGAGCCTAGGAGCTCTTCCAGCGGTTTTGATGTGTCGCATTCAACGAAATGACAAGAATTCTTACTGAATCCATCTCGTAACTTCTCTTGGAACTCATTAAATTCCTTAAGATAAGATTTTCTGATTTCAGTTGGCCTAGTTTTAAGGTTTGGAATTTCCTCAAGTCCCTCGAATTCAACTAAGCCGTTAAAAGGAAAATGAATTTCATCATGATCAAGTATTTGTAACCCTATAACTTCGTGGCCGACAAATCTCAAATGTTGAACAGCTTCTAATGTTGATTCTTCGTTATCAAAAAAGTCACTAATAACAATGACAATACCTTTTCTTTGTGACTGGTTAGCAACCGAGTGTAATTGTCCAGCCAAGTCGGTTCCACCCGAAGGAGAGAACTGGACAAGTTTTTCTAGAATATTGAATAAATGATTCTG
>NZSO01000054.1 GCA_002696885.1 Verrucomicrobiales bacterium
TATTATAGCACTTATTTGTGCCTTCATCTGGTGTGTTTGGGAATACAAAAGTGAAAAGCAGGATATTAAGACAAAGGGTGTAACATTAGCTGATAAATTTGATGGCAAAGAGGAAAAACCAGAACTCTTAAGATATATTTTAATGTTTATTATGAGGGGTTCGTTTTTTGGATTTCTAATCGTAGTTTACTGGTATCTCCAAGAATGATTTATACGGGCTTTGAGAATGAGCTTATAGGAAACTATTGAACCATATTTATTGCCCCAAAATGCGTTAGAATTAGCCGCGGATGTTGTTGGCATAAATTAAAGCAAGAGGAGCCACTGTGCTTAAATGCGGTAGTCTCGTTCTGCTAGTATTATCTTTGATGATACGGGTCGTGAGGAGACGAGCATCTATTTATTAGATGCGAGTTGCATCAGTATGTTAGGATTTGATATATTTGTTTTATGAAATCTTTCAGACTGCATGGTCCTAAAAAAGGTTTTCAAGCTATTTATAAAAGAAAGCTAACTTGGAAAGAGAAGATCTCTAAGTTTTGGTGGAAGGGAATAGTTCCTATTTTGATCATAGTATTCATGGGTATTCTTGTGATTGTTACTCATGAAAGTGAGGAAGAAAGATTGGAGAGGGAATGGGGAGGGATTAAAGACTTCTGGAATATGATTGAGGATATTACCCGTTTCTTCTAGTCGATGTGAACACTGGAGTGAACACTGAAGATTATTGGAGGGTGATTTTTTAAGTCATATTACCTGTTTAAACACTCATTTAAGACTGTATATATAGAGTGTGCTCACGAAAGGACTTGAACCTTCACCGACTTGCGTCGACTAGAACCTGAATCTAGCGCGTCTACCAATTCCGCCACGTGAGCATTCATTTAAAAGAGTTCAGGGTTTCAACTCTGNATNGNAAGACNCTAATCATCTGAACTGNGTTTTCCAGAACAAAAAATCTNTGNATAANCGTTTAGCACGTNATTNNTAANATATCNTAATAGATTATCTTATATTTTAATTAATAATNTCCGGATANGAAGNAATAGCNATTTTCCGACAAACATNTAANACCTCTTCTTGATCTCCACATTTTATGGNCNCCTGAGCCATNTCTTTACACTCTCTAAAATTAAGTTTTCTTAAAGCGTACTTTACNGCGGGAACCTGAGGAGAACTGACACTAAATTCATCAAAGCCTAACCCCAATAAGAGCGGAGTTAGAAGTAAATCTGATGCCATCTCCCCACAAACACCTACCCATATTCCCTCATCGTGACCAGATCTTACAGTTTGGTCTAATAATTTAATAACTGCGGGATTTGCGGGTTGATATAAATCGCTGACATTTTCATTAATTCGATCAACCGCTAATGTATATTGAACNAGATCATTGGTGCCAACACTAAAGAAATCAACTTCTTTGGCTAACTGACTCGATATGAGAGCAGCACTAGGAACTTCNATCATAGCCCCAACCTCTCTGGGTTTTCCATGNTCAACACCTTCACTTAATAGATCAGACTCTACCTCTTCAAGCAATTGTTTTGCATGCCTTAACTCCTCAAGAGTTGAAATCATTGGAAACATTATTCCAAGACTATATTTATATGCAGACCGCAAAATTGCTCTTAATTGTGTTTTGAACATGTCCGGTCTNTCTAGACTAATTCTAATTCCTCTCCAGCCAAGAAATGGGTTNAGTTCTAATTCATTGTCTTCCGCAGGAATTTTATCTCCACCAATATCAACTGTTCTAATTATTACATTGTCTGGTGCTAAGTTATCTGAGACCTTCGAATATATNTTCTCTTGAGTATCCTCGTCAGGCAATCCTTTGCTATTAAGATAAAAAAATTCTGTTCTGAATAAACCTACNCCCTGTGCNCCATTTTGTTTTGCATGTACAGCTTCGTAATCAAATTCTATATTAGCAGAAAGTGTAATCGCTCGCCCATCTTTTGTAANTGGATCTTTAAANCGCGNTTCTTGAAGTTTTTCTANTACTTTATTTTTCTCTTGTTTTAAANNNTCATAACTCGANAGCGTTTCNGGACTGGGATCTAATATGACCAACCCNTCATAACCATCAATTAGAATTANATCACCTGTATGTAATTGGTGACTGAGCCCACGAANACCNACCACAGCCGGNAAGCCAAGTGATCTTGCAATGATCGCNGCATGAGAAGTATAACTTCCAATCTCNGTNGCAAACCCNTTTACTAATGAATGATCTATTTGAGCAGTATCAGATGGAGTTAGTTCTTTNATAACTACAATATGTTCGTGAGNGGCACTCTGCTCTGCTTTTTCTACATTCGAAAGATTGACCAAAACTCTTTTCATTACATCCTCAATATCCACTACTCTTTCTCTTAGATATTGATCTTTAATCTTTTTAAGCTCACGAATGTAGCGACCCATTACATCGTAAAAAGCGTACTCCACATTAATNTTTTCATTAAGAATCATACTTCTCACCTTNCCTAAGGCATCGTGATCCTCTAAAACTAACAAATGGGCTTCAAATATAGCTTCCTCTTTTTGTGAGCCTGAAGCGAGGCGTACTTGCTCTTTNAGCTCGTGAATTTGCTTCTNGGTTTCATGTATTGCCTCCTCAAGCCTGTTGATCTCATCATTCTTTTCTGATGATTCGATTAAAAATTTATCAGGTTCTATGAAAACGTCTCCTCGTACATAGGCACGAGCAATANCTATTCCCTGAGACACAGCAACACCTTGAAATCTCCTTTCAGAAATTGAGCTTTCATCTCCTATATCTTGTTTCATTAAATTAATTTTTTGATCAAGAATTTCTTAAAATGGAATTAAAGGAATCTCTATTATTCCTCAAATCCCCCTTCGACCAAGGCACCAAGAGCATNAACTGCATTTGCACTATCGTCACCTTCTGCAGATATTTCCAACTCACTACCCGAGGGTGCCGCCAACATCATTAAACCCATGATACTTTTGCCGTTCACCTCATCATCATCTAATCCAACCCATATTTCCGAGGAAAAGGTATTAGCTAATTTAACAAACATTGCTGCGGGCCTTGCATGTAAACCAAGTTTATTTCCTATAATAAACTTTTTGCTGCTTTTATTTACATGACTTCCCATGACTTTGTAACTATACCAGTATAAGTGGTCAGTGCTAGTTTATTTCTTTTTCTGAAATAGTTTTCAATAATTTTTTTTCAAACTCCACAGCACTATCATGACCAAAACTTTTAAGTTTTTGATCAAGAGCCGCAACTTCAACGAGACTAGCCATATCCCGTCCAGGNGCAACGGGTAGTTCAACATGAGGNACTTTAATTCCTAGAATATCATATTTCTTTTTNCNAATGCCTACTCTTTCTANTTGATTTATTTTATCAGATGACTTAAGACTCACAACTAAGTCCAAACGTTTCTCGACCCTCATAGAGGCAACTCCGAAAATTGCTGGAACATTGATTATACCAATTCCTCTTACTTCCATATGAAATCTACCAGTAACAGGAGATGTACCTATCAATTCTCTCCCCTCGATTGCTCGGTATTTTATTATATCATCAGCAACAAGGCTTGCTCCTCTCTCTATTAAACCTAAAACACACTCACTCTTTCCTGATCCACTGTCACCTCTGACCATTACCCCAATACCTTGAACATCAACCATACAGCCGTACTCACTTGTTACCGGCGCAAACTCTAACTCAAGGCGAATTGTGGCAGCGTTGATAAACTTCATGGATATCATATCAGTTTTAAGGACTGATATCTGATGTTTCTCTGCGATTTCCAAAAGATCATCTGGCAGCTCATAGCCTCTCGAAATCACAATGCATGGAATCTTTCTACTACATAAATTAGTAAAATGTTTAATCCTCTGATCTTTGGGTAAGTTTTTTAAATAAGATTTTTCAGAATTGCCTATTACCTGAATACGCCTAAAAGCAAAATAGGTAAAAAAACCAGCGAGTACTAAACCCGGTCTGTTTATAGTTGGTTCTTTTATTAAGCGATTAAATCCGACATCTGAGCCTTGCAATGAAAGACCTAATTCTTGACGATTTTTTTTGTAAAACTCACCTACCGATAACGTATTTTTTTGTTTACTTGATCTTTTTTTTAACGCCATATTTATAATTCANAATTCAAAACAAATCATCTCCACTACATTCGAAACTGTTCACCAAGGTAAAATTTACGAGCCTCTGGATTGTTTACGAGTTCATCACGCGTCCCTTGAGTAAGAACTTTACCTTCATAAATCATGTATGCNCGATCTACGATTCCAAGAGTTTCACGAACATTATGATCCGTTATTAATATTGACAAACCCTCTTCCCTCAACTGACTAACAATCTCTTGAATCTCACCTACCGCAATCGGATCAACGCCTGAAAATGGCTCATCGAGCATTAGTAGCTTCGGATTTGAGACTAAAGATCGGGCTATAGTGAGTCGTCGTTTCTCTCCACCGGATAGAGTAATAGCTTTATTGCNTGCNAGTTTGTCTATACCAAAGCGCTTCATCAAAGAATGACACNTATCTACCATTTCTGCTCTTGAATAATTCATTGTTTCAAGAATAGCCATTATATTTTCGTATACNGTCAGTTTTCTAAAAATGGATTCTTCTTGAGGNAAGTAACCAATTCCTAATCGAGCTCTAATATGCATTGGCAAATTTGTAACATCATCCGAATCAAATAAAACATTNCCATAATCAGGANGTACTAAACCAACTATCATATAAAAAGAGGTGGTTTTGCCTGCTCCATTAGGNCCGAGAAGACCAACTATTTCCNTCTCTTTAACTTTGATATCAATTNCATCTACNACTCTACGCTCGTCGTAGATTTTTACTAACCCATTTGTTGAAAGTAATGAGTCNGTGTTTTNNTTTATTTTTTCCTTTTTAGCTCTTGGATAATTAACCCTAANGTTGTTGCTGTTTTCAGATAATTGATTTTCCTCTTTTAGTAAATCCTGAATGGTCTTACANTTATTTTCNTTTGAAACNTCACTAGCTGACATNGGCTTNATTAAATTATTATCANCATCAACNTCCTTTGANTCTGTTCTCTTTGGTTTCAATTTAAATTAAAAAAAAAATTTNTNATTAAGGCTCAAGTTTTTCTTTTTCTCGAACAATCTTTGTATCTACTCCTCTAGANCTTACGCTTCCATTTCTTTTAAGTNTAATCTGAGCATCACGGCGATTTGCTNTACTTGAGTGCTCATTCCTTCGAATTTCAGGCCATTCATTCATGATGATATCACCAGAAGAACCTAGAAAAGTTATTGATCCGGCTTGTCCAAGATGCATTTTACCATCCTGTGACAAATGTTTGATTTGGGCCGGTTTCAAATGATCACCCTCAGCAATCGCTTTTTCTACCAAACCTTTTTTTGAAAAAGGTTGGACAATTGCTGTTAACTTATCTGATAGCAAATTAAATTCAGGGTCTGAAACAGAAACATTACCCTTAAAAGTCAGTTGTCTTTTATGACTCTCTTCATTGGGTTTATTAAAAACAGCACCTTTATCTGCATCAATTATAGTTTCTCTTTTNGCGCNTTTTGGCAAAACTGGTTGAGTNTCTTTNTGATCATTTTCAAAATCCGACAATGTTTCTCCAACGATTAANGTTCTAACAGGGCCTTCTACAATCATTTCATCTCCCACTAAAATAATTCGTGTTTCAATCGATTTGGCAATNACTCTACTTTGNCCTTTTTGAACACTTGGAAAAATCTCGAGTATTATTTTATCACTTTCTCGAGAATTATTGTAACTACCAGCTTTAAAAGTCACTTTTCCAGCTTTGGCGACTTGAACCTGGTCATCTGTAATATTTCTAGTTACAACAACCTCGCGTCCAGTGGCCTCTGCTATCTCCAAACGACCTGAAGCTNCCTCATCTTGATTGTTTGCAGAATCTTTACCATTCAAACTTTTTTTAAACCGAGCCTCAAGCTTGTCACTCCTCATAACAAAACTTGGATGACTAACCGTTACATTATCTTCAAAGATTACCACCTGGTAGTCAGGCCCCAAACTACTACTACCATCAAATATCAACCTTCCCTCAGCTTCTATGATGGTATCATTTTCACCNTTTTCATAATCTCTGACTCTATCCGGTATTGGTTTAGGNNNAATCTTTNCCGAATCATTGTTTCCTANTCTTTTTGGTTCATTAATTTCAGGNGGAGACGGCAATGCATCAGATACATTTTTATTTTTTTTATCTGGTGTATCCCGAGAAATTTCTAAGTTTTCAGGTTCATTACTCAATATTTTTTTTGCAAAAGACTCAGCCTCATTNATTTTCGATTTGATTTGATTCACTGCATCATCATCAAGACGTTTTACTGCATCACTCACAGATTCTCTTAACCCTTTATGGAGTCTGCTTGCTGCAATTTTTTTATCAATTTTTAAGATCTCATTCTTCACATCCGCATTACGAANCTTCTCGATGGCTTTCATTGCTTCTGCAAAATCATCTTTTGTTGATTTAGTGTTATTTTTATCCTCTAATTTTATTTCATCATTGGAAAATACATAACAATTACAAGTGAGAAAAAAACTTGTAAGAAAAATAAAAAGGAAATTGTTTTTGTAGCCGTTCAATTTATCTGTTTCTCTTTATAGTATTCAATATGAGGTTTATATTTCTTAAAAAAAAGAAATTACTATNTTGGAAATTATTTGAATGATCAANACTTTGGACGACACCACTTAATCCTNTAGAATTACTCAAAACCATTTTTACTTTCCCTACCATTCTNCCTTGTTTTTTTTCAACATCGAATTCNAGTGACTCACCTGTCAGGGTAAAATAATTAGGCCTAATTACTAAAGTTTCATCANTACTATTTATTTTATTATCNAAGAAGTTATACTTAGCTTTTTTGAAAGTAACCTGCATCTCTTTGTTTCCAGATTCAAAAAAATCGATGTTCATATTTTGAATTCTTACATTTTCTTCATCAATTCTTATCATTTCATCTGCTTTAATAAGACAATCCAGCTTNCCATTTTTAAACTGAGGAATTTTAACTCGAAGATTCGGTTTATTAAGAGGCATAAATTTGGATGCTTTTAATCCCTGATCATCAAAGCTCTCATCATTCCTTTCATTGGCAACTACATTGGAATGAATANTAAATAGAATAATAGTTAATAAAACTCCTTCTACAAATATGAATGTTTTTTNCAACAATTTTGATACTTTCTAAAATCAACTATCGAGTTGTGATACACTATGGATAGCCATCAATTTTTTTATTAACGACTCAATTTGATCTAACGGAATTTGATTTGGNCCATCAGACTTTGCCTTCTTAGGTTCTGGATGGGTTTCAATAAATATCCCATCACAACCTGTTGCTATCGCAGCTCTAGCAAGAACTGGTGCAAGATAACCATCACCTGAAGATTTATCTCCAAGTCCGCCAGGACGCTGAACAGAATGAGTTGCATCAAAAATAACGCGGTACCCATGATCTCTAATCCAATAAAGCGATCTCATGTCCGCAACTAAATTGTTGTAGCCAAATGATGACCCTCTTTCGGTAAANACATAATTTTGACAACCAGCCGATTCAAGTTTTTTGGCAATAGGAACAACATCGTTAGGTGAGAGAAATTGTCCTTTTTTTACATTCACTGCTCTTCCGCTGCGGGCCGCTGAGGTAATTAGGTCTGTCTGACGGCAAAGAAACGCAGGTATTTGAATAAAATCAATATACTCAGAAGCAATTTCAATTTCTTCAACGCTGTGAACATCTGTCGTCACTGGAACACCAAACTCTTTACCAATCTGGGCTAAAATATTACAACCAGTTTTGACACCTGGCCCCCTAAAAGAATCAATGGATGTTCTGTTAGCCTTATCGTAAGAAGCTTTAAAAACCAAAGGAAAATCAAGCTTCTTGGATAATGCGACTAATTGTGTTGCTATATTCCAAATAAAATCCTCGTCCTCAATAACACATGGGCCAATAATGAATGCTGGAATTTGCCCATCAATCAAAACAGATCGGTCGCCTGTTCCGATTTTCAAGGGTGGCATTTGATTAAGNTTAGCTGATTGCACACTTCAATTTAAAACACCTGAGGCTTACGGCAACACTAAAACCAATCACATTAATCATACATAAAATCACAAAAAACNGTAATTAAGTCCTTTTTTAAAAAAGTTAATTANACAAAANATTTGTCATAACGATAAAAATAGAATCCATTNTTATAATGGATCATAAATCAAAACGCAGAAGTTTTCTTAAATCTACCTTGAGTGCAACAGCACCTTTAATACTTCCATCTTCAGTTTGGGGAGCAAAAATTAAACCTAANGACCGAATNGTGATGGGCTTTATTGGTATGGGCAAGCAAAATGCCGGGCTTTTAAATAACTTCATGTCACAAGGAATTCAAGCAGTTGCTGTTTGTGATGTTGATACCAATCGAAGGAAAAATGCAGAAAAAGTTGTTAATCAAAAATACAACAATACNGACTGCAAATCATTCGTAGATTTTAGAGAAATAACAGAGGACAAAAAGATAGATGCTGTTTGTATTGCTACTCCGGATCATTGGCATAGCGTGATAACTATATCCGCATTGAAAAACAGCAAAGACGTTTATTGTGAAAAACCTTTGACCCATAACATTCACGAATCAGTTGAAGTCATAAAAGCTGTTAAAAAATATAACCGAATACTCCAAACAGGATCAATGCAGAGATCATCAAGTGAATTTCGCATAGCATGTGAGCTGGTTCGAAATGGAGTAATTGGTAAGGTGAGAAATGTTGATATTTCAGTGGGTGACCCTGGACGCCCATGCGACTTAAAAGAAGAAAGCCCAGAGCCTGGTTTGGATTGGGATTTATGGTGCGGCCCGGCGCCTCTAAGGGGTTACAGCTCAGTATTAAGTCCAAGAGGAATTCACAATCACTTTCCTGCATGGAGAAATTATATGGAATATGGTGGTGGAATGGTGACGGATTGGGGAGCTCATCACATTGATATTGCTCAATGGGGCCTAGGAACTGACGACTCAGGACCAGTAGAGGCAAGACCTCCTGAAGATTGGAAAAAATGGAAAAGCAACCGAGGTGCACAGTTAGTTTATTCTAATGGAACCACAATCACTCATAGAAATGGATTTGGGGTTCACTTCCAAGGTACAGATGGTGAAGTCAAAGTTAATAGAGGCCGATTCGCATTTAATCTTAACGGAAAAGAAATATCGAAATTCGAAAAGCGAGGAGACGGTTCGCTTGGAAGCGCCCTTCAAACTGCTGAAAAATCATTTCTAAAAGATTCAAAAATTAAGTTATACAAAAGCAATCATCATATCCGAGATTTCCTTTCCTCGATTGAAAGTCGAAAAAAACCAATAACCAACGAGATAGTAGGTGGCCGTTCAGCTATTTGTTGCCACTTAATGAATCAATCCTATTACAATGGTGAAATAATCAAATGGAATCCAAAAACTAATGAATTGTCAGATAACACAGGTAATCCTGAATGGCTTACCAGGAGTTACAGAGGAGTCTGGAAAGTTTAATTGTTGATAGGCCAAAAAAAGGCACTTTGTTTCAAAGTGCCTTTTTTAATGTTATTGAATGTAATTAAAATTACTTTTCTTCCTCCTCATTTTCTTCACCAGGGCGCCATTCTTCAGCAACTTGGAATGCCTGCTCTAAGCCGACGAGATCAGAGCTTGGTCTGAGCGCATCAAATGCCGCAGTTTCCTTCTTAAGTTCTTCCTCGCTGTATGAGGCTGCTTTTATGGACAAACCAATTCGGCGCTCAACTTTATCTACTTTAATGACTCGCGCCTCGACTTCATCACCTATGTTGACAACTTCTTTAACTTTTGTCACATGTTCCTCACTGAGTTGTGAGATATGAACCAATCCATCAACATCATCTTCAAGCTGAATAAAAGCACCAAAAGCGGCAATCTTAGCAACAGTCCCCTTGACCGTGTCACCAACATTGAAACGTTTTCCAATTTCTTCCCATGGATCTGTTTCAAGTTGCTTCACACCTAAACTGATTCGCTGACTCTCTTTATCTATTTCTAGAACTACGGCCTGCAGTTCATCACCTTTCTTGAGCATTTCACTTGGGTGATTAATTTTACGTGTCCAGCTCAAATCCGAAACGTGGACCATACCATCAATTCCATCTTCAAGCTCAATGAATGCACCATATGGAGTCAAGTTTCTTACCTCACCCTTGATCTGGCTACCAATTGGGAAGCGAGATTCAACATTCTCCCATGGATTAGGCTCAAGTTGACGAACTCCAAGAGATATTTTTTGCTCATCTATGTTTATACCAAGAACTACAGCCTCAACTTCCTGACCAAGTTCTAGCACGTCAGATGGCCTAGTAATACGCTTTGTCCAAGACAGCTCAGATACGTGTATCAGTCCTTCAACTCCTTCAGCTACCTCAACGAAAGCACCATAAGGTACTAATTTTGTAATCTTACCCTTAACATGATCACCAACAGGAAATCTTTTCTCAATATCTTCCCATGGGTTAGGCGTTAATTGCTTAAGACCTAAAGAAACTCTCTCTTTTTCTTTATCTACCTCTAATATTTGAACTTTTACGGTTTGAGCAATTGTCAACATCTCGCTTGGATGGTTCACTCTTCCCCAACTCATATCTGTAATATGAAGCAGTCCATCCATTCCTTGTAGATCAACAAATGCACCAAAGTCAGTGATGTTCTTAACGATACCTTCAACAGCATCCCCGACATTAACATCTTTCAAGAAAGCTTGACGCTGCTCTGTTCTTTCTGCCTCAATGACTTCACGCCTACTGAGAACAACATTCTTTCTCTCGTCATTAACTTTAACGATTTTAAATTCGTAAATATTACCAACGTACTCAGTTAAATCCTTGGGGGGTATAATGTCTATTTGGGATCCTGGTAAAAACGCCTCAACTCCGACATTTACCATAAGCCCACCCTTAACGACGGCTTTAACTTTACCCTTAACGAGACCACCATCATGGAAGACTTTTACAATCTTGTCCCAATTCTGTTTGTGAGCTGCTTTCTCCTTGGACAAAACAACCATTCCTTCATCATTCTCCAGACGCTCAAGGAGAACTTCAATGTCATTTCCAACTTCGATATCCTCGTCTTCAAATTCTGAGATTGGAATGGCTCCTTCGGATTTGTAGCCTATGTCCACAAGGACTACTTGGGGTTGGATTTCTATAATTCGACCTATTACTATAGAACCTTCACGAATTTCTTTGAAGGATTTGTCGATGAGTGCAATTAGCTCGGTACTCATAAGATTGGGTTTGTAAGGTTATGTTGA
>NZSO01000055.1 GCA_002696885.1 Verrucomicrobiales bacterium
AGGAATCGGGGTGTAGCTCAGCTTGGTCAGAGCGCCTGCTTTGGGAGCAGGAAGCCGTAGGTTCGAATCCTATCACCCCGACCATTTCCTAAAAAAGCCGTTTATGCCTAAATATTACCAATTTTTAGGGTAATTTTATTACTAAGGTGTCCGATCAACCAAACCTCTACACTAAGATTAAGGAAGCTTTTGAACTCGAAAATTGGGAATTTCGAGAAATTGAGGACAAAAACGTGATCGAAGCCCAATTTGAGGCTCATCATACAAAAGTTCCATTACATGCCCAATCCTTCGAAGAATTAATGGCAATATCAGTGATTTCTCGTCTGTCTTTTCCTATTGCTCAAAAATCAATGAGCGCAGCAATTGACACGCTCATGAGGACCAACGTCATGCTAAATCTAGGAAATTTTGAGGCAAATCCCGTAAATGGTGAGGTTTACTTTAGAATTAGTAATGTTTTTGCTGATTACAGTTTCAAAAAAGAAATGATTACGAGCTTAGTCAGAGTGGCGATTGTTGAAATGGACAGAATTACTCCATACATGGCGGAAATAAACAATAATCCCAATCAACCCATTGCCCAACTCTTAGAACGAAAAGACCTTTTACCTGAAATTGAAAGTAAGAGTGATTGAAATTTCAGGCGACTGTCAGCTAGTAACCTCTTTTTGAAAGAATAGCATATAGACACCGACCATAATCAAAAAGACACCAAATAAAATTCTTAACTGTGGGGCTGATAAACTCTTCATGAGTTCTGAACCAAAGTAGGCCGAAACCAAGGCAGCCAACGCTGCTGCTCCAGCAATTTTCCAGTCTATTAATCCAGCGCTAGCGTAACGAAAGGAGGAAACGGATGCAGTGACAACCATGATTGCCAACGAAGTGGCAATGGCTTGTTTCATTGATAGGCCAAGAAAACCTTTGAAAGCTGGAACCATCAAGATCCCTCCTCCAACTCCAAGAAGTGAACCTAATAGAGCAGCTAAAGCTCCTACCAAAAATGCGATTATTATTGTATGCATTGTGACTGATTTATTTGTTAATTGTTTAAGTAGCCAGCACTCGAATAACGAGTCTTTCTAGAATAACTCGATGATCAAGAGCACTGGTCACCAAAGCTCTGTTTGCTCTTAAGCATTCAGAAAGTGATTCTTGTAATTTCGATAGAGAAAAATTTCTACACTCCGAAGCCGCAAGGAAAATCGGATAGACACTTAATCCACCATCTTTTTTTCTTGGTAAGTGAGAAGTTTCTTCTTCCCCTAATCTTGATAAAGAGGATTCGTAAGAACGGTAATTACGGCTTGCCTGAATACCGTGTTTTACAGCCAAGTGTTTGGCAATTAATAGTCTTCTGATCGTAGGAACAATAGCAGCTAATAGAATCCCTATGGCGCTTTCCCCCTGATAGAGAAGATGATCGATGTTTCTTAGGGCAGATGACAAATCTTTTTTGGCAATGCTATTTCCAAGTTCAAAAACGACACCCGACCTTGTAAGAGCAACCTGATTCAAAACATGATTCAAGGTAACGACCCTTTCATCCCTAGAGAGAAACAAATCGATTTTTTCTATCTCGTTATTAATTTGAGCAAAATCCGTTCCTGAAAGCATAACAAAATGTTCTAATGCATCTTCCTCAAATTTCAGGTCCTTCGTATTGGCCAATTTTCGAACATGACTCTTTACTTGATCTTGCCACCCGTCTCTTGACATATCAGGTTTATCAAACACTTCAACGTTACCAGACTTTACAAGCTTCTTATAAAAGGATCGTCTTTTATCAATTGATGGAGCACTCAATATAAAAATAATATCATTGGGGAGATCATTTGAAATGAATTGAGCCAACGCTTCAGAGGCGTCAATCACTGAGGTAGATTTACCTGTCTGTGTATCTGCAAACACATTAGCATTTTTAAGCCAAACTACTTTCTGGCCTCCAAAGAACGGCAAGGTTTGTAAAGCGCCTAGAGTTTGTGTAATTACTTTGACTGCTGATTCTGCATTTTCAGCCACCCCATCGATAACCTCAGCTCCAAATTCAGCATCCTCCTCTGAAACCAAAGAGTTAAAGCACTTCAATGCAGCCTCTTTGAGACTCGCTTCATCAGTGCCTACATAAGCATGGATGTTGCTTGAGGATTTTGATTGTGCACTTTTCTTTTTTGTAACCACAACCCATTTTGATTCGCAAAAGATTACATTTAAAGCAAAAAAAGCTTAATGCTTGCTCATTCTAATGCATGATGCGTTAATAAAGAGCAAACTCTACAGAGATTTAAAATCATCTCTTTTTTGAGATCAATCCATTACCAATAAAAAATGAAATATCACCACTATTTATTAGCTTTTATAATTTTAGGAGTAATCAGCTGTTCAAAAAAGGATGTAGAGGAGACGACTTCAAATGAAACAAACTCAGAAACTCCAATTGTAACAAACTCAGAAACTAAAAACGAATCCCAGACAAATTCTGATAGTGGTGCAAACACAGAAACCGAAGCGCCCGCCAAAGAAGTAAATGATGTCTCCGGAGAACATTCTGTAGTCGCAAAACGATTAATGGATTTAATGAATGATTTTATCGATAATCTAACAACAGCTCAAGATGTTGAAAGCGCCAAAAACGCAGTTGCCAAATTCGATGAGATAGCGGTCAATTTCGAAAAAATTGTAAAAGAGATGGAGTCATTAGGGCTTCCAGATGGCCAAGAAGCAGAAGCCATTAAAACGCTCTTCTCTGATACTGAAAAGGTAATTCAAGAAAAGATGGGAGGAATGATTGGCATTTTATCTGGCAATCAAGAGATCGGAAAAATAATTACACCCGCCCTTAATACCTTTGGTCAGCGAATGGACAAATTAAGTCCACTAATGGAAAAATGGGCTGGTAACGTTTCAAAAAGTAGTGATCCTGAACCAGCAATTCCAATTAATGAAGTGCCACTTGAGGAGACAGTGGAACCAATTGAGGAGTAACACATCAGAAAAAGTTTAAAGAATTAGTTTTCTTTACTTCATTTAAAGTCTTCATTTAATGAAGTCTTTAGCATCATGTTCATGCTTAAAAAAATTATTGTAAGTTTTTTTTGTGGTTTTCTTCTCATTGTTAATAACCATGCCGAGCAAAATAATTCTCTCTCTGCCGCTTTGACTAAGAATATTGACTTAGTCATTCAAAATAATATCAAAGGAAAGAAGATACCTGGAGCAGTTGTATGGATTGAAAAAGAAAACCTCTCTTACAGTCAAAGTTATGGCAAAAGATGTGTTACGCCATCCCCAAAAGTCATGCAAAAGAATACTATTTTCGACGCAGCTTCCCTCACTAAGATCATGGCAACCGCTCCATCGATTATGATTCTGGCGGAGAAAGAAAGACTATCAATTAATGATCCAATTGTTAAACATCTTCCAAAATTCAAAGGCCACCAAAAAAACAAAATTACCATAAAACAATTGCTCACGCATACCTCAGGGTTACCTCCAGTTTTACCTTTGAAGCCTAAGTGGAAAGGGTATCAACATGCTATTAACCTTTGCTATTCAGCATCAATCAATAAGGTGCCCGGTCGATATTTCCGGTATAGTGATGTTAATTTTATTTTACTAGGCGAAATCATACAAAAATTATCCGGAGTCTCTTTAAAGAGTTTTGTTGAAAAGGAAATCTTTGATCCACTCGAGATGAAAGATACATGCTTTCTTCCTAGTAAATCAAACCTCTACAGGATAGCGCCTACAACAAAAGAGAAAGGAAAGTTAGTTCATGGGATCGTTCATGATCCCACAGCCAGAGCAATGGGAGGAATCGCAGGACACGCTGGTCTATTTACAACTGCGTCTGATTTAGCAAAATATTGTAGGATGATAATCAATAATGGAAGCATTGGTGATATAAAAGTTCTAAGTAAAAATTCTATTGATATCATGACCAAAATACAGACTTCCATGGTTTCACATAAAGTTGGAAGAGGCTTGGGGTGGGATATCGATTCTCAATATTCAAGTCCCCGCGGTGAAGGTTTTCCTAAATATGAATCGTTTGGACATACAGGGTGGACTGGAGGTTCAGTTTGGATTCATCCAAAAAGCAAAAGTTTTGTCATTCTTATGACCAATAGGAATCACCCTTTCGAAAGACGATCAATTAAACCTCTACGAATGGAAATAGGAACTCTGACTGCAAAAAGTTTCGGTTTTTAAAATTATTTCTATTTTCCCTCCGCCAAACGATGAGCCAACTGCTCAGGCAAACCAGCTTTTAATATTTTTTCTTGTGCTGTCTTAATGTCATAGCCCACTCGCCTATTAATGATTAGGCGCTCATCAACATCGTAGATACAATAGGAAGATCGAAAGTCTCCGTCTCTAGGTTGACCCACACTACCAACGTTGATTTGATATTTTTTTCCCGTTTCAATTTTTATAGACTTTCCCTGATGCTCCTCCATACGTAAATCTTTGAAGTAAAATGCAGGAACATGAGTGTGTCCAAAAAAACAGACTGGAGTGTATTGATATCCCAGACTTTCTAGGGCATCAAATTTACTCGTCACGTAACCCCATGAAGCGGGTGAGTCTAAAGTTGCATGAACAATCGTAAAATCGCCAACATGACGAGCTAATTTTAATTCCTTGAGATATTTTTTTTGATTCAAATCAAGATTATCTCTTGTCCACTGCATGGATTTTTGTGCTAGGGGATTGAGGCCGACTAATTCTGTATCTAATGAGGCCTCCTCATCATGATTACCTTTAACAACCGGACAGTCTAATTTTTGTATAACATCCAAACATTCACTTGGATTTGCGTTGTATCCTACAATATCTCCAATACAAACGAAATGGGTACAGTCATGGGACCTAGCATCCTCAAGTACAGCATTTAACGCCTCTAAATTTGAATGTACGTCACCAAAAATTGCAAATTTCATCTTTAATATATTGTTGATTTTACAATCTTAATCGTTAATCAAACCACTCCCTTTAATCACTTTTTCATTGAGAGGAACATTGAGACTAGTCTCAATGTTCGACAATTCTATTAAATCTTTTTCCCTGAAAATTTGAGGGATAGATGTGTACATTTTTTTCAATAGTTGATATGCACTCAGCTGGGTTTCTGGATTGAGAGCAACTAAAAACCCAAACTTTCGTCGATAAAATTGAGGTGCTTTCGGATTTTTCAAAAGCACTCTGTAAGCTTCAATAGCTAACTCAGTACCGTCATCAGATTTTAAGTAATGCTCGGCTAAAGCGGCATTAAGAAGATAATTAGAAGGAGTTTTTTCGATCATAGCTGTGAGCTGATCAACGGAATTAGTTTGCACTAATTTATTAATCATAAAGTCCTCAAGCCTTTCCATATCCCGTCGTATTGTAAGAGTTCTAATTTTACCATCATTGTATAAGTTTGAGACAACCCCATATGCTTCTTCCTCCATTCCTTTACATTTTGCTAAGTGGGTGGCATAAGCCCTAAAGATGTATGTTGGAGCATCTTCAGCCTGAGAAGATTTAAAATACCAGTCTGCCGCTAACTTTGGATTATTGTATTTTTGTGAATAGATGTCCCCTACAACCATTGGCAATAAATAGCTTTCCGGAGTCCACTTTGCTCCCTCCTTCGCGAAATTTAATCCCTTCTCCACATAATTTGGCATTATCATTTTCTCAATTTGCCATTTTTCTAAATCATCCTCAGAAAATTCCAAACGGCTCCGGTAATACGCATATGCATTCCAAGCCATATCCCATGCAGCCAAATCCCAATGCTTTGAAAATCTTGGCTGTAAAGAGGTTGTAATTTTTCTAAACCTTTCTACAGAAGCCCAATCCTTATCGCGGAATGCTTCGTGTGCCCTTAAGTCATAAATGCTTGCCACAAGAGAACGAAATCCTCCTATGGCTCCAAGAAAACCAGCTTGAGTCAGTTGCTCACGAGCAGAAATATCTGGAACCCAATCCCGAAAACCATATTTTTCGAGCTCATTCTCAGTTGATGATTCTAAAGGTATCCTAATAAAACCAAAACTAACCAATACCGCAATACACAAAAGTATACGACCATATTTAGATAAATTGAATTTAATATGATTATTCAAAGTTCTTTTTTCGCGAAAAGGATCCAACTAACAAAACTATAGATACAGAGATAAAAACCTGTCAGCCCTGTAAGCCGAAACATAACATTGACCGGCACTGATTGACCACTAACAATGCCATCAACCACGTTAAACATTTGTAAATTTGGAAAAATAATTGCAACTATACCTGCAATAAATCTTTGTAAAGCTCCATGCATATCGCCTTCAGGGAAGTAATAATCGAGAGCCATTGACTGGGCGTGACCAATGAAATATATCACCAAGCTAACTATGATTGTAAATAAGGTTGAACTGGCAAAAGTAGAAACCACGAGAGCAATCGCAGCAGCCACAGATGCCTTCAGGAAAACCGCAATGACCCCATTTATTAACTCCAGCCTCAACCCTTGTGAAAAAATAGTTTCTTTCAGAGAAGACAATTGTTCTGGAGTAGGTTGACCACGAAATTGATTAGTTTCCTCAGCTAGAATACCGTGCTGTCTCATATAAAGAACGGCAAAGAACAAAATCGACATTAAGACCAAGCTGACGGCTACCAGAAAAAGAATACCTAAAAGCTTTCCAATTAAATATTCAAATCTAGGGACAGGCTTAGTCAAAATAGTGTAAAGCGTTCTATCTTCAATGTCCTTAGGAATCAGCAATGCCGTTCCAACGATTGAAAAAATGCTGGCAAATAGCGTCATTGCACCAAATGAAACATCCTGNAGAATTTTGAGTTCTTGCTCAAAGGTGAAATTCAAAAATAACAAATTAGCGCCTATNATCAAAACGCTGAATATTAACAAAAAATAAAAAACCTTCATCCTCACCAGTTGGGTAAAGGTATTCAAAGCAATAGCCAAAACTCGAGAAAGGGAGAAGACTTTAAACCCTGAGTTNAAGCTGCTGTTTGAAGATCTTTCAGTTCCTTGAGTCATGAATTATTTTTAGCGTCTTTTGACTCTCCTCCTGTTTCTTTGAGAAAAAGAGTTTCCAAAGTAGTCTTAGGCCTTCCTGAGCGAAGTAGACGAACATCACTTTCTTCTTCAATTAAATTCTTAATTTTTTCTAAGATACCGGGATTCGAATTCTCAAGGACAAACTCTGTTTGATTTTCAATTTCAATTAATTCTTTTAAGCTACCTTCACGAACCAGTTTTCCTTCAAAAATAATTCCCACGCGATCACAAACTTCCTGGACCTGCTCTAAAAGATGAGAGGAAAGTATAACCGTTATTCCCTGATCCTTAAGCTGCATGATAAGGTCACGAATTTTTCTAGATCCTGCTGGATCGACTCCAGCTGTGGGCTCATCTAAAACAACCAACTTCGGTCTACCAACCAAGGCCTGAGCCAAGCCAATCCTTTGCAACATACCCTTTGAGTAGCCAGCAAGACGTCGATCTCGAGCTCCCTCAAGCTCAACTAATTTTAGAAGTTCAGCCGTTCTNTCTTTTATTTCCCTCCTGCCAATGCCGCATAATTTTCCATAAAAAGCAATGGTCTCCGCACCAGTGAGATACTTATAGAAATAAGGATTCTCTGGAAGAAATCCTACAGAACCTCGACTAGCTGTTTCTGTGCTACTCATGCCAAAAACCGAGGATTGACCAGATGTTGCTGATATCAATCCTAGCAACACTTTCATGGTTGTGCTTTTTCCTGAGCCGTTTGGACCGATCAATCCATAAACTTCTCCAGGCATCACAGAGATAGATAAGTTATCCACCGCCAGTACCTTTTCCTTTCTAAATGGAACCGGAAAGGTTTTTGTGAGGTTTTGTATTTCGACGGCAGGTATCAAATCTTCAGACATGATGAAGCTCTTTAATAAAACTAAAGGACTACTATTTAATAAGAACAAGCATCAATATTAAATTTATAATAGAATAAAAAAACTCGCGGTTAGAGATCAAACCCTAACCGCGAGGAATGAAGATAATCCAAACTAAAATTGGAATTATCTGATGACTACTTCACCTCAATTTTAATATTTTTAGGCTTTGATGATTCGGCCTTTGGAAGTGAGACGCTCAAAATTCCATTTTCAAAAGAAGCATTAATTTTCGAAAATTCAGTATTTTGCGGTATTNTGAAATTTCTTGAAAACTTTCCAACAACAAACTCCGTCTTGTGGATTTTNTCATTTTTGAGCCTCTTATTCAATTTCCTTTCACCACTCACCGTGATGATTCCGTTATCTAAATTGATTTGGATATCATCTTTTGTAACTCCTGGAACCTCCAAATCAATATGATAAGCCGAGTCGTCTTCTGTCACATTTACTGCAGGAATCCATTCAGTAAGATCNTTGACGCCCCCTTCATCATTATAGTAGGGTCTTTGACCAAAATTCATTAAATGTGAAAGTTGGTTCGTTACGTCGTGAAAATCACTTATTGGGTTCCATTTTATTAAACTTCTCATTTTATGTTTTTTTCTAATTATGGTTCTTATTTTATTTTTCCCATTACAGGATGTTGAATAAGAAATATCAGCTGGAATCATGCCAATCATATTTGATATANTTATAACANATTGATAATAAANATNTTATGGATATGTCTTCTAGGNTTCTATTATATAATAAAAGAGACATNTTGTCTCTTTTAAAGNTTTTTTAACATTTAATTAGAGTCACNATGTCACTTNTCAAATTACCATTAAGACCAAATGAGCATCATNANAATCTTCAACTCGATTTTACTATTTCTCTNATCAANCTCTTCATTACAAAGCTCTGAAACNGTCTNTTTNGATATCTCGGACGACACCAAGAGACAAATCATTGTTGATAAAGAGGACGGACAATACTTAGGCCACCCCACAACAACTCTAATAAAAAAGAGTAATACAATTCTCTGCGTTTATCCCAAAGGGCATGGTAAAGGAGAAATTGTATATAAGCGAAGNTTAGACGGAGGCCGAACTTGGAGCGANCGCNTACAGACACCANCCTCATGGAAAACCTCAAAAGAAGTGCCGACTCTTTTTCAAGTTAAGAATAACAAAGGAGAGGAAAATATCATCATGTTTTCTGGTCTATACCCNATCAGAATGGCAAGCACCCAAGACCATGGAAAAACTTGG
Organism: Verrucomicrobiales bacterium; assembly: GCA_002696885.1. Classification (GTDB taxonomy): domain Bacteria; phylum Verrucomicrobiota; class Verrucomicrobiia; order Verrucomicrobiales; family DEV007; genus EC70. The sequence goes on from NZSO01000055.1 coordinate 9,192, forward strand.
TCCGAATTACGTTCAATTGGAAACTTCGGTGGCATTGTTGCAATGAGTACGATGATTCAAGATCAAAAAAATCCAGGTCATTACAGAGCGCTATTTCATGACGATGGAAGGTTTATATCTGAAAAATCAAAAAAACAAAATCCTACAGTCTTTACTCTATATAGCTGTCTATCAACTGATGGAGGGAAAAGTTGGCAAAATCCCGTTTCCATTTACTCCTCGAGTTTCATTCATCTCTGTGAGCCAGGAGCAGTACGATCCCCCGATGGGAAGCAAATTGCAGTACTTCTCAGAGAAAATTCTAGGAGAAAAAATTCCTATTTGATTGTTTCTGATGACGAGGGTAAATCGTGGTCGAAACCAAAAGAATTACCAATCACCTTAACTGGAGATAGACACACTGCAAAATATCTTCCAGATGGAAGACTTTTTATTTCGTTCCGATGCAGAACAGCGATCGGCTCTAAACTTGGAATCACTAAAAGTCCAGTTCCCCACGAAGGAGATTGGGCTGGATGGGTTGGAACTTATGACGATATTATGCAAGGCAAGCCAGGTCAGTATGTTATTAAAATTGCAGATAATACAAAAAATTGGGATACCTCATACCCAGGTGTAGAAATTTTAGAGGATGGCAACATTCTAACAACTACATATGGTCACTGGAAACAAAACCAAGCACCATATATTATCGCCGTTCGTATCAAGGCCGCTGAGCTAGATGAGATTGCAAAAAATTCTCCCACTCTGGAGATAACTAAAACCAGTATGGCCTTAAGAAAATAGTTCTAAGGAGTTATCATCAAATATCCTCTCACTTGATGAACCCTAGAGAGGTTTCTCAGGAGACTTTGCTTGACGAAAACACCTCACAAGCAGCAAAATCTGTAGTATCGCTCAATGAAAAAATCTTTTTATAGGATAATCGTAATACCCATTCTTGCCATTATTGCTCACGCCAATAACGATGACCATGTGAAAAACATGACCATGAGCAGGGCTCTTTTTGAAAATGATATTAAACCAATTTTCAAAGAACATTGTCTTAAGTGTCATGGCGGCGAAAAAACAAAATCCTCCTTCGATCTAAGCTCGAGAGAGAGCTTAATTGCTGGTGGAGACCAAGGTGATGCTATAATCGTTGGAAAACCAGATCAAAGCCCACTCATCGATTACCTAAGGCATAATGAAGAGCCATTTATGCCGCCAAAAGAACCAAAGCTACCAGAAAAATCGATTTCTCTAATTGAACAATGGATATCACTTGGAGCTGCTTACGATAGTCCTTTGGTAGATAAAGAAAATAACAAAAGTGGGCCCATGAAAGTCACTAACGAGGATCGGAACTATTGGGCTTATTCTCCACTCAAATCAAATTTTGAGAATAGAAATAAAATTGATGATTTCGTCAAAACCAATCAAACCGCTTCACCTAGAGTTCTTAGTAGAAGATTACATTTTGATCTCATTGGCCTACCTCCAAAACCAGATCAGCTAGATAAATTTGTGAATAATTTTAGTGAGCAAAAATATAAATCATTAGTAGAGAGTTTATTATCAAGTCCTAAATTTGGAGAACGTTGGGCAAGGCACTGGTTAGATGTAGCACGATTTGGAGAAAGCCACGGTTTTGAACAGGACTACGATCGAAAGTTTGCATTTCATTATAGAGACTTTGTCATCCGTTCTTTTAATTCTGATATGCCATATGATGAATTTACAAAATGGCAAATCGCAGGCGATGAAATAGCACCTGAAGATCCAATGGCAATGATGGCAACAGGGTTCCTAGGTGCAGGAGTCTATCCTACTCAAATTACAATCAGTGAAGCTGAAAGAATTCGTTATGATGCAATGGATGACATGCTTGGAACCATAGGATCAGCAATGCTGGCTACAACCATAGCTTGTGCTCGGTGTCATGATCATAAATATGATCCCATCCCCACAAAAGACTATTACCAAATGCTATCTGCTTTCACTACAACGGTGAGAAGTGATGTTGAAATCGACCTGGCTTCAATGAACCCACAAGATGATGAAAATCTAAGACAAAAAATAAATTCAACTAAGAATCATTTGATTTCCTATGAGAAGACTGAGCTTAGAGATTCATTTAAAAGGTGGTATAAAAAACAGGAAAGTTCTCCAAAAGTTAGTCAACCGACCAGTCCCTGGTCAGTCCTAAAAGCAAATCAAATCAAATCTAAAGGAGGCGCAAAATTTGTAAGAAAAAGCGATGGCTCCTATCTTGTTGAAGGCAATAATTCAGATTTCGATGTTTATACATTTATTACTAAGAATCCTCTTAACAAGATAAGCGCTATAAAAATTGAGGCTCTGAAAGATGACTCTATGGTCAAGGGTGGACCAGGAAGGGCATCAAATGGCAATATCGCGTTGTCTGATTTTAGTGTTCTATACAATGGTCAGAAAATTAAGCTGACCAATCCGAGAGCAACATTTGAACAAAATAATCTTCCTATCGCTGCGTCTATAGATAATGACCCGAAATCTGCATGGGCAGTTGATCCTAAATTTGGAAAAAATCACACAGCAATTTTTGATGTGGATCAAGGTGTAATTTCTAAGAATGAAGACACATTAGAATTTAGATTATCTTTCAATAACAATAAAAAACACAATATAGGAAAATTTCGAATTTCATTATCTGAAAAGCACCCAGCAACCTTATCTATTAATGATGATAATTCTGGACCAGACAAAATAATAAAAGATATTCATCAAATTGTTAATTCTAGAAATGAAACTTCAGTTGATTCATCAATAGAAAAAATTCTTCCGCTTTTCAAAAAAATTGATCCTAGATGGTTAGAATTATCATCTCAAATAAAGGAACTTGAATCCAAACAGAAAAAGGAAATTACCAAAGTCATGGTTTGTACTGATGGAAATAAGGTAAAACCAATGCGCCATCATACTAGCAGTGGAAGTATTCCTGACTTTTACAAAAAAACTTATATTTTAAATAGAGGAGATGTAAGGCAAAAGGGAGAGATAGCTTCATTAGGGTTTCTGCAAGTATTGACGCGTGGTGAAAAACCAAAGTCAAAGGGTAGAACCGCAATAGCAGAGTGGGTCACTGATGTTGATAATGGTGCAGGGCATTTGCTGGCCCGAGTTATTGTTAATAGAATTTGGCAACATTATTTTGGAGAAGGTATCGTTAACACACCAAATGATTTTGGCTTTCAAGGGCAAAGGCCTACGAATCCAGAACTTTTAGATTGGTTAGCATTTCAATTAATCGATAATGGCTGGAGTTTAAAGCACATCCACCGGTTAGTTCTTGAAAGCAAAGTTTACCGCTCAATACGTGAGCCCAGAAGACTTGAAGCTGAAGCGATAAGAGACAATGCATTAGCTATATCGAATCTTTTGGATGAAACGATGTATGGGCCTGGAACACTTAACGAAAACATGACGCGAAGAAGTATCTATTTTTTCATTAAAAGGAGTAAACTTGTTCCAATAATGCAATTGTTCGACTGGCCCGACTCTTTGACTAGTATGGGAAAAAGATCGGTAACGACCACCCCTTCACAAGCCTTAAGCTTTATCAATGACCCTAACATTAGAAAGATGGCCGTGGGTTTTGCGGATAGATTAATTGATTCAAAAGATCCAGTAAAACTTTCTTACAGAATAGCATATGGTCGAGAACCGACGCCAATTGAGCATAAAAATGGAAACGATTTTCTTGAACAACAAATTGAAAGTTATTCAGGCAACAAGCAAAAAGCTCTCATTGACTTTTGTGGAGCGGTAATGAGCGCAAACGAATTTATTTATATCGAATAATTATGAATCACTGCGGAAGAATACAGGAAGTTTCAAGTCGAAGATCGCTCTTACAAAAAGCGGGTGGAGGAATTGGTATGCTTGCTTTGAATTCACTTCTTAACCAGAATGGATTTGGATCAGGCAGTACTCAACTGAACCCACTTGCGGAAAAAAAATCTCATCATGAAGCCAAAGCCAAAAATGTAATTTGGCTTTTCATCAATGGCGGACCTAGTCATGTAGACACGTGGGACTACAAGCCTGGTCTTGTAAAAGCTGATGGCCAAAAGTTGGAAGGTTTTGATAAAACCACTGGTTTTTTTGATAATGCAGTCGGCCCTTTACTCAAGTCTCCTTTTGAATTTAAACAACATGGTAAGAGTGGCATGTGGGCTTCCTCGTTGTTTCCAAAACTCTCACAACACGTCGATAAAATGGCGTTCATTAAATCCTTTCATACTCAATCCAATAATCATAGCCCAGCATTATTCATGGCAAATACAGGAGTTACTAGGATGAGCCACCCATGCGTAGGGAGTTGGGTCACCTATGGGCTAGGTTCAGAAAACGAGAACCTACCGGCATTTGTTGTGATGTCAGACCCACTCAATAGAGGCCTTCCAAAAGGGCATGCAGCAAATTGGAGTAGCGGATTCCTGCCTGGAGCCTATCAAGGAACGTGGGTTCGGTCGAAAGGAGAACCCATTCCAAATTTAAAAAGAATGAGCGATCTGAGTGATCAACAACAACGTGCTCAATTAGATCTTATTGGTAAAATCAACAATGAGCATCTCAAAAAATATCCTCATGAAAAAGAATTAACTGCAAGGATCAGAAGCTTTGAACTTGCTTACAGAATGCAACAAGAAGCACCAGAATGTTTTGAAATTGATAGTGAACCTGATCATGTTAAAAATTTATATGGGCTGAATGAGAAAAGGTGTTCTCATTTCGCCAGGCAATGTTTGATGGCAAGAAGGATGGTGGAACGTGGCGTGCGTTTCGTGCAGATCTATTCAGGTGGAATGGAAAATGCCAGAAGCTGGGATGGCCACGGAAACATACAAAAAAATCACTCACAATTTGCAGGCGAAACAGATCAACCCATTGCTGGACTTTTGTCAGATCTGGATCAAAGAGGTCTTCTTAAAGACACACTTGTTATTTGGGGCGGTGAATTTGGAAGACTTCCGGTGTCTCAACTTTCAGGAGGAAAGCCTACCGGCCGAGATCATAACCCGCACGCCGGATGCTATTGGTTTGCAGGGGGAGGAGCAAAAGGAGGAACCTCCTATGGAGAGACCGACGAAATAGGCCATAAGGCTGCTGTCAATAAAGTAGAAATTCATGATATCCACGCCACAATTCTCCACCTTCTTGGAATGGATCACAAGAAACTCACTTACTTGCATAGTGGGAGACGCTTTAGGCTGACTGATGTCTCCGGTAACGTCATTAATGATATTGTTGCGTAGATTTAATTCTTAATTAGCTACTCGCTTTACATCGACCGTCACTTGCATTGATCGACGTTTACCTCCTCCATAAAATGTTCCTCTAATAGGTGCGACGTCGTCGTAATCTCTTCCTACCCCTATTTTAATGTATTGCTCGTTAACAACTTTATTATTCGTTGGATCAAGGCCAATCCAACCAGTTTTCGGTATATAAACCTCCACCCATGCATGTGAGGCTTGGGAGCCAATCATCACTTTTTCTTTGTTACCTTCGGAGGGGTCCCAAATATACCCAGAAATGTATCTTGCAGGAATTTTCAAGCTCCTACAATAAGCAATTAATAAATGCGCATAATCCTGACAAACCCCCTTTTTTATTTTGAAAAATTCCTCAGCAGTTGTTTCTGAATTGGTTGAGTTCGTACAATACACACAAAGCTCAAAAACCATGCTCATTAAGGCGTAACAAGTTTGAAAAACGTCATTAGAGTTATCTTTTACATCTAGGGCCTCTTTCCAAATCGGAAGAACTCTTTTTATATATGTGCTATCATTTAAAAATTCATATAGTTCCTCGTTGCTAGAAAGGTTCTCTAATTCAGAGTGATCCGATCCATAGGGCAACCTATCATAATCAACTTTGGATGTTATTGAAACTACTGAACGCGACTCTATAACAAGTTGCTTGTGAGGTGGATTGACTTCAAAGTAATGAACCATATTACCGTAGAAATCTGGATATTCAGTAAGTTTTGTCGCAGGCAATACCGTCAAAAGATAAAAGTCAATTTTCTGATATGCATCCTCAGCAATTTTTAGGCGAACCTGATTCACATTTTCTCTGGTCTCCTCACTATAGTTAAAAACTGTCTTATGAGTGACAGAGTACTGAGAGGTATTTTTTATATTCTCAGTTTTCGAATTTACATCAACCTCTAAATCTTGGACAACTGAATTGGTTTGTGGGACGTTCACTTAATTAATAATTATTATTGCTGTTGCTGATAGCTATGGGCGATATGCTCTGGTAAGGATGGAGCACTTACCGAAGAACTAGGTAAAAGAATGTAGTGGTCAAAAAATTGTTCGCCTATGAGGTTTATCTGTTCTTGTATCTGATCCAAGTAATCGTGCAAACCGAAACGATGAAGCTCTGATTTTCCATTAAAGTCTATTCTTGCAAGAAGAGATCCTGCGATACGTTCAGCTTCATTGCTAAAATCCCCCCTTGGCGTTTTGGATATTTGATGAAGTATCGAGTCTACTTGATTTAAACAAAACCTTAACGATCTTGGAAAGTTTCCATCAAAAAGAAGTAAGTTAATACAATCATTTTTGCTGATTGTTGTGCCAACCGTTGTTAAGTAAGTCGTTCTGGCACTGCAGGATTTAAGAACCGTTGGCCATGGTGAAACCGATAAAGGTTTTTGTTCATACAAGGCCGGCATGTCAATAATACGTGTAGTTTTATCTGCCCTTTCTAAATATTTTCCTAGCTGAATGAATAATGAGCCTTCGTTTTGAGCAATAGTTGACTGAACTAACCCTTGAAATAACAGTGAAAATCTTATGATTCGGTTAAAAAAATCATGCTGAGAAAATTCCCACTCTATTTGAGCTGACTCACTGTTAAGAAAAAGATGAATTCGATTCAATTCTCTCCACATTTCCTCAGAAATTTTATCTCTAACCATTCTAGCATTTTCCCGAGCAAATGATATGCATTGAACAATGCTATCAGAATTCAAATTTGAAAAGGAGAGAAATTCTAAACTGCCAACGTTTGTTTCTTGAGCTGAAACTCTGTCATAGTCTTCATCGACACACAAAACTTCAAGGATAGGACGCCACCCTGAGTTATCCATAAGCCTCGAACTTTTCCCAAGATCCAGAAGAAATTGAGAGCTAGTCTCAAGCATGCGAGCAATATTTTCAGCTCTCTCAATATACCTGGACATCCAATAAAGGTTGTCTGCAGATCTAGATAACATTTGATAAGGGTTTTTTTTAATTAGATCTTAATACCCAAGTGTCTTTACTACCTCCTCCTTGAGAAGAATTGACAACTAGGGAACCCTTGTTTAAAGCAACTCTAGTTAAACCTCCGGGAATAACTTCAACCGATTCACCAAAAATAACAAAAGGCCTCAGGTCAATATGTCTACCCTCACAGACACCGTTACAAATAGTGGGATGCCTGGAAAGTGATATTACAGGCTGGGCAATATAATTTCTGGGATTTTCTTTGATTTTGTCAGCAAATATTTTCCTTTGTTCCTTTGTTGATGAAGGTCCCATCAACATTCCGTATCCACCAGACTCATTGGCAGCTTTTACGACCAAAGATTCGAGATTATTAAGAATGTAATCTCTTTGATCATCTTCAAAAGCTAAGTATGTCGGAACACTTTTGAGGATTGGTTTTTGAGCAAGATAATATTCTATCATTTTTGGAACATATGCATAAACAACTTTATCGTCAGCAACACCTGCTCCTAAAGCATTTGCGAGAGTAACATTTCCACTTTCATATGCATCTACAATGCCAGGCACACCAAGCATCGAATCCGAACGAAATACAGTCGGATCAATAAATTCATCATCTATCCTTCTGTATATTACGTCTACCTGAACCAGTCCATTTGTAGTTCGCATATAAACCACTTTATCGATAACGATTAAATCTTGTCCTTCAACAATCTCTATCCCCATCTCTTGGGCTAAAAAAGTATGCTCAAAATATGCACTATTATATACCCCTGGGCTCAACAACACGCATACTGGATCAGTTTTTTGGGTTGGAGACACAAATTTGAGCGCATCATGAAGGAGTTGTGGATATTGGCTTACCGGCTTCACGTTCATCTGCCTGTAAAGATTTGGGAATGAGCGTTTCATAACCTCACGATTTTCCAAAACATATGAAACTCCTGATGGACACCTTAAATTATCCTCAAGAATCAAGTACTCACCTTCATCATCTCTAATTAAATCTGAACCAGAAATATGAATGTAAATATCTTTGGGAACATCTAACCCTCTTAATGAGGGTCTATAATGTTCAGCGGAGTTAACAACATGCTCAGGTATAACACCATCACTAATGATTTGAGAATCGTGGTAAATGTCATGCAGAAAAAGGTTAAGTGCAGTTACTCTTTGTATGAGACCGTACTCTATTTTTTCCCATTCATTATGTGGAATAATTCTGGGAAATGGATCAAATGGAAATATTTTCTCAGTTCCCTGATGATCATTATAAACCGTAAAGGTCACTCCATGTTCCACAAAAGCCTTACTTATTGAATGGTTTTTGGCTCTAAAATCTTTATCCGAAAATGAATCAAAGGCATCTCTTACTAAAGAGTAATGGTTTCTGGTCTTTAGTGCATCACCGCCATTGATGAACATCTCATCATAATATTGATCGGTATTGTATTTCTCGAACATAACAATTAAAGAGAAATAAAAATCCATCAAAAGATTTCACTCATGGTGGTAGAAATTTATAACTCAGTTCATGCAGAAATAGCTATTGTTATGCCAAGTTTCTTTAAGAAATATATTTTTTCTCGAAGTATAAAACGAAACAAGTACTAGTCCCAGAACCAATACACATATTCACTAGGGGCTAAATTCATTTGGAGAAGAAATACAATTAAGCCAACGATTTGTATTAATAAGTAAGGCACTAGAAAACGCCACTTCTTAACAAGACCACAAATTAAAATAATAAAAGGTACAACAAAGGCTGTTATTAAAGCTAAATTTGAAAGATACCATCCTTGAATATTGACATGGAGTAACAAGTTTTCGGAAAATCCTCTTGTTCCGATCGACTCAGGCCATCCCCCAAGTTCATTATGCATGTGAATNGCTAATGAATANAAAAGAATAATTGCNATCGCATAAGGAAAGAGNGCGAGATAATAAGCAAACTTCATACAAACAACAGATATTGTTANCTTAATAAATTCTTTAATTTGAAAAAAGAATAATATAAAAGAAGATGCTTCAAATTCTATAGAGCTATAAATGAATAAAATTGTTTTTCTTTTTTTCGCTATTTCTATTTTAAATATAAAGGGAGAAGATTGGCCGGGTTGGTTCGGGCCTGAACGCAACGGTATATGGCAAGCAGAGGGTATCCTTGATCAATTTCCTGAGAATGGTCCTAAAGTTATTTGGAAAACTCCCATTGCTAGAGGCTATGCTGGTCCAGCTGTTGCCAATGGTAAAGTTTTTGTCATGGACAGACAAATTGACAAAGGTGCCAAGTCCCCGGAAAACCCTTTTTCAAAAATCACCATTCCCGGAAATGAAAGATTGCTTTGCATTAACGCCAAGAATGGAAAAATCATTTGGAAAAAAGTATATGATTGCCCTTATTCGATCAGCTACTCATCAGGACCCAGATCAACACCTTTAGTGGATGAAGGCCGTGTTTATACGATAGGTGCTGAAGGAAATTTATTCTGTAGAAGCACCGTTGACGGAAAAGAGATTTGGTCTAATGACTTTAATGAAGCATTTAATGTAAAGACACCAACATGGGGATTTTCATCTAATCCATTAATCCATGAGAATCTGCTTATCTGTCTAGTTGGTGGTGAGGGCTCGGTGGCAGTGGCTTTTGACAAATCAAATGGAAAAGAGGTATGGCGAGCTCTTAGCGCTAAAGAACCAGGCTATGCACCCCCAGTGATTATAAAACAAAACGATGAAGATCAATTAATCATATGGAACCCTGAATCAGTAAACGCATTAAATCCAAAAAACGGGAAACTCATTTGGACTATTCCCTGGAAACTTCGCTTTGGATTGAGTGTCTCAACTCCTCAATTAGTTGATAATATTTTATTTCTATCCTCATTTTATAATGGCTCAATGGCAATTAAATTGTCAGCCGATAAAGAGCCTGAAATACTTTGGAAAACTTCAAAGGTAAGTGAAAAAAGAACGGAACACCTTCATGGTATAATGAATACTGCGGTAATAAAAGACGGCTATATTTATGGTGCTTGCAGCTATGGTGAATTTCGATGTCTATCTCTTCAAACTGGAAAACGTGTTTGGGAATCACTTGCTCCAGTTGGTTTAAAAAGACCTTCTCGTTGGGGTACGGTATTTGTTACCCCTCACAAGGATAAGTTTTTTTTATTTAGTGAGAATGGAGATTTGGCATTAGCAAAGTTTGACCCAAAAGGATATTATGAAATTAGCCGATCTAATCTAATTGAGCCTAATTGTATCGATATGAGACAACGAAAAATAGTATGGTCTCATCCGGCTTATGCCATGAAGTCTTGCTTTATAAGAAATGACACAGAACTCATTAGAGTCTCACTATCAAAGGAGTAGTTCTAGTCTAAACTTTTGAAGGGTCTACAGCCTTATAATTTCCTCGAAACCTTTTAGATATATCTTTCAGAATGGCCTCACCAATACCTTTGACACTGATACAATTAACTTTTGGTAATTGACCTCTATAGATTTTTTTAGATTCTTGAAAAATAAGATCAACAATCGCAGAATTTCCGAGCTTTTGACCACCTTTTGAGGTTCCAGGCTCACCATCAGCAATAAGAAAAATCGAGCTGGGTTTTTGCAGAAATGCTGCAACCAAAGCAAGATCCATTCTAGAGCCACCACTGGTACCCGCTAGAGCCTTTACAGTAGACGGCATGATAGGGAAATAGGAAACACCATTATTGTCTTTACCCTTGGCTCCCCATTGCGATGTTCTTGTTCGATCAAAAGGAGCTCCTCCTTTTTTATTAATGAAATACGCTTTCATCCAATTCTTAGCGTTCGCAATGTTACTAGAATTTGCAACTACGGGTTGAGAGCTAAACCCGTCACAGTCCTGTCCAAAGCAAATGATATTAAATCGAACGTTGGGCGATAATGAAGAAAGCGTTTTAACAATTTCTCTTCTCAAAGCAGCTATGCCCTCAGCACCACAATTGTTATTCATACTAGTTGAAGTGTCGATTACTAGAATAATTCTGTTTCCTCCACCACTGGTTCCGAAAAATTTAGCTCCTCCGCTGCCATCTCCAAAGCCACCAATTCCAAAACCATCTCCAATACCATTTCCGAAAGCTAATGAGTCTGTGGGGTCAATGATTTCAGGCAGTACAACAGAAGACGAATTAGTCGCTGTTATTATCGGAGCAATAGGGTTCGAAGGTGGAGCAGGTTTTTTATTTGTAACTTTTTTAGCAAATGATTGTTTTTTTATTGTTTGTGAGACGTTTTCAGAACCGGCCTCTACAACCATTTCAATTTCTTGTTCTTTGAAGTTAACAATAACTATCAAATATAAAAGGGTGAACAATATAACATGAATGATTAGTGCAATTCCAAATGAAAGAAATTTTGATTTTTTTTCAAATTCTTCCGAGGATTTTTGAGACTCTTCAAATTCAATATGACACTCCTCAAGAATCAAGTGAGCAGAATTCTCATTTGATGGTACTAACTTTTTTGTGGGAGCTTGATCCATTTACTATATTAACTGTATCTAATTAATATTCTTATTATTTTTTTTCTCATCAATATTAATACTTTTAGATCTAAATCTCTTTTTAGTGCTATTTTTCAGAGATTTACAAGAACTCAGCCCATCATCTAATTTTTCATTAGAATCATTCTGAGAGACATTATATTTTACATTACCATCATCACTAAGGACGAATATTTTCTTCGTATTTTTTTGTATAGTGATAGCCTCTGGATTCATATCGTTAAATGACAATATAAGTTTTGGTGATGATTCTTCATCCCCAGTCCATGAATAAAGAGCAGACTTTAATTCACTATCTACAGGACCCCCGACAATGAAATAACTATTGTGAATTGCTGAGTATTCTATAGAACGAATGCCGCGCCTTTCTAAATTAAGATAAATAGGATCGCCTAATATAGGTTCAACATTTTTAAGAATTACTTCCTCTGCATTTTTAAGCGGAATCAAAATTGCTTTTTCATTCGGCAATGGATTTCTTAAACCAATGTAAAGAGTTTTACCATCGGGACTTACAGTCAGGCCCTCAATATTCAATCCCTTTTCTTTCGGTGCCAAAAAAATTTCTTCATTCTTGCCTAATTGACCAATGTTTTTTTGTAGCAAAAAACTGTTATGTTTGAATAATACATTAATCAGGCTGGAACATGGTTGACCTCGAGGTTGAAGATCATATTCTCCATTCTTCTTCGTGAACTCAGTAGCAAATAACCGATACCTGCTATTTCTCCATTTCCCTTTTTTACTCCTCCCATGTGAAGTGATCCAATAAATTAAATTACCAATGCGAGTGCAGGCCTCAATATCAGTCTCAGGGTGAGATGAATTTGTTACACCAAGAAATTTATCAAGAGGAAAGGATTTGATGGGAGGGCCCGTTTTTTCGATAGAGTAAAGCCTTAAAATGTTATCTTCATCGTCAGCGACCAAGACCATACTATTATCTAATAATACAGCAGCTGAAGCATCACAGGCTCCATAATGATAGTTAGAACCTGAATACGCATTCGGACTGAATTTAACTATGAGGAAAAACAACCCAAAAAAAAGGCGGATCATACTCTACTTTACTATTAAGTTTAAAGCTTTCCAATAAAGATAATAAAACTAATTTTTAGAGAGTTTTTTTAGCTCTTCAATCTGATCTCTTATTAAAGCAGCTTTTTCAAATTCTAATTTTGAGGCCGCATCCTGCATTTCTGATTGCAGTTCTCCAATAACTTGATTTACGTCCAGATCATCATTATTAGCTGAGACGATTTCACTAGAAACCTTTTTGCCATCCTGATGCACCTGTAATGATTCCTGGTCAGCGCGCTTAACGCTTACGGGTATAATCCCATTTTTCTCATTATAATCGATCTGCCGCCTTCTTCTATATTCTGTAATATTGATTAATCCCTCAATACTTTTGGTTACATCATCACAAAAAAGAACAACCCGCCCATCAACATGCCTGGCAGCTCTTCCTGCAGTCTGAATAAGCGAAGTTTCGCTACGTAAATAACCCTCTTTATCTGCATCAAGTATGCACACTAATGCAACTTCAGGTAAGTCTAGGCCCTCTCTCAAAAGGTTTATTCCGACAAGAATATCAAATTCACCAGCACGTAGTGATCTTAATATTTCAACCCTTTCGATGGCCCCAATATCACTATGTAAATATCTAACCCGAAAATCTAATTCTCTTAAATAATCAGTTAAATCCTCTGCAGTTTTTTTGGTTAGTGTGGTTACTAGTACCCGATCACCAGTCTCTGTAGCCTTTCTGCATAACTCTATTGTCTCATCAATCTGTCCTTTCAGCGGTTTAAGTTTGGCCTCGGGGTCAAGCAATCCAGTGGGTCTAATAATCTGCTCAATAACCAAGTCTCTACCTGTTTCAGTGACATTGAATTTTTCAATACTTTGCGATGAGCCTGAAATTAGGGGAACTAGCTTCGGGAGAATCTTGCTAGATCCTTTTTGTTTCTCAGCTCGAGGTATGTAAGTTTCATTCCCAACCTTACTATTTTCGATTTCGAATCTCGCTGGTGTTGCACTAACGTAAAGTCGTTGACCTGTTAGACCCATAAATTCATCAAATTTTAACGGCCTATTATCTAAAGCACTCGGAAGCCTAAATCCATAATCCACTAATGTTGTTTTTCTTGATTTATCTCCCTCATACATTCCACCGACTTGAGGTACGGTGGCGTGTGATTCATCTATAATAGTTAGGAAATCATCCTGAAAAAAGTCAAGCAAGGTCGAAGGCCTAGATCCAGGGGACCTAGAACTGAGGTGCCTAGAATAATTCTCTATTCCCTGGCAAAAACCCATTTCTTGCATCATTTCTATATCATATTCAGTCCTTTGCTTTATGCGTTGGGCTTCGATGTATTTTTTATTTTTTTCGAAAAAAGTCACTTGTGCATCAAGCTCTTCTCTTATCTCTTTAATAGCCTTTGACATTTTTTCTGCTGGAGTAACAAATTGTTTAGCAGGATAAAAATTATAGTTATTTATATTGGCAGAAACATTGCCAGAAAGAGGATCGAAAACAGAAAGTCTATCAATTTCATCACCAAAAAACTCAACCCTAATTGCTTCGTTTTCTAAATAAGCAGGAATAATATCAACGACATCACCTCTGGTTCGGAATTGCCCTCTAGCAAATGCAATATCATTCCTTTCATATAACATCTCAACTAGCTTTGTTAAAAATTGATCCCTATCCATTTCCATCCCAACGTGAACGGGACACATCATATTTTTGTAATCATCAGGAGAACCCAAACCGTAAATACAAGATACGCTTGCAACTACTACTACATCTTTTCTTGTAAGCAATGAGCCCATTGAAGAGAGCCTTAGTCTTTCAATTTCATCATTTATTGAGGAATCTTTTTCTATATAAGTATCACTTCTCGGTATATATGCCTCGGGTTGATAGTAATCGAAATAAGAAACAAAGTACTCAACCGCGTTTTTTGGAAAAAAATTTTTAAACTCCGAATAAAGTTGTGCCGCCAAGGTTTTATTATGTGACATAACCAAAGTCGGTTTACCTATTTCAGCGATAACGTTTGCCATCGTGAAAGTTTTTCCAGACCCTGTAACACCGAGCAAGGTCTGGTGATTATTACCAGAATTCAAAGATTTAACCAATTTATCAATAGCCTGTCTTTGATCGCCTCGTGGCTCATAATCGGATTGTAAATGAAAACACGAATTCATTGCTATAAACGATTGTTGAATACCATCATTCAACATTATCTATCCATCTTAGGATATACTCAAGAAGTTGGACTCTTTGAATCTTGTATTTCCTCAGAAACTTCCAAATCCCATCTATCTCCGCACCCTGAACACCGATAAGCTACCCAATCGCCGGCAGAAAACCCAAATTCTGGTTCTGAAGTCATTAAGTAAGCCAACTCACCACAGTCCACACAGGTTATTTTTGAGGGAATATCCATGAAAGATATATCAGCAAAATTTACTTTGAGGTATTGTTTGAGGAGAAAAGGAGCAAGATTAAAAAGTTCCTTAATCCTTATCGCTCGTTTCTTTTTGTGCCCTAGCTGTGTCAGCAGCAGCAAAAAGAAGAACACCAACCGGGATAGAAAGCCCGACTAAACATATTAAAACCTGAATCCATTGAATACCCATAACTATATAAACGGAAGTTAAGAACGAATCTTTCATTCGTTCTTATTAATATTAAACCTATATTAACAATTGTCGACTGAAAATAAGTTCTTTATGCTTATCTTGTAACTTCAATAAATATGAAATGGATAAACTAACGATCTCAGAGCTTAAAGAAACCATCCAAAATGATGCGGGCATTTACTCGATTAATGTTCAAATTACTTCCATCAATCAGAAACAAACTAAGAATGGTAATCCTTATTTTGAACTCGAAATATCGGACTCGACTGGCTCTATCAAAATAAAAGCTTGGCAAAACTCTAACGCTTTCAAACAAGCTGAATCAATTACTGGAAGTGAGTGGGTCCAAGTTTCGGGTCATTGGTCAACAAATGAATTTGGTATTGATGCAAGAGATTGGGAATTAGACCTCCTAGATAATCAGGAAATTGAAGAAACTCTGGCTGGAAATAAAAGCAAAAGAGAAAAACTAAGTAATGATTTTAATTACATTGAAAGTGTTTGTGATTCTTTAGGGGACCCCAGACTTCAAAAGTTATGCCTCAAGTTTCTTGATAGGTTTGGTGATCGCTTTAGACGCTCAGCCGGGGCAAGAAACCTTCACCATGCTAGAAGAGGTGGACTATTAGAACATGTAGCTCAAATGATGCGGTGTGCTGAAGCTATTTCTCATACCTATGAAAATTTAAATAAAGACTTACTATTTTCGGGTGTTCTTTTTCATGACGTTGGTAAAATGTGGGAGAACTCCTACCCTGCTAATGGGTTTAATATGCCCTATGATTTTAGGGCTGAACTTATGGGCCATATATCTATTGGTGTAGAAATCATAAATACATTATGGCGTGATTTTGATAATACAGACTTGGATGATTGGAAACATATCGATCCACCATCTGAAAAAGTTAAAATTCATCTCATTCATCTGGTTCTTTCACATCATGGAAAAATTGAATACGGTTCACCGGTCTTACCAAAAACTCCAGAGGCTATAGCTCTCCATCACATTGACAATATTGATGCAAAACTTGAGATGATTTATCAAGGGTATGAAGAACAAGAACCACTTTCGGAGGAAGTTTTTAGTAAGGTCTGGGCACTAGAATCGAATATTGTTAGACCACTCGATAAATATAGCGAGTAATCAATCTTTTTCTTAGCCTAAAAACTGCTGAGGTATATCCTTTTCACGGAATTGCTAATTGATTTAAAGTCGTGAAATGATTCTGCAATATTTTCCATCTCACTACTTTGGTGAAAGCCTGTTAAACATTCCAAGAAACTGTTTAAGGTTAATAGCAATTTCTATCATCACGATTCCCCTTATTAGTTTATCTGATGAATTACCAGGCACTTCAGCCCTAACGTGGGATGGTGACATCGCTTCAAGACTAATTGATAAAACAGATCAATTTCTTCTCGAGAAAATAGACCAAGCGGTAAAAAAAAGGCATGCATCATCACAATTACCAAATAGAGAAAAGTTAAAAAAAATCATTGGTGTTCGTGATCAAAGACCAAAAAAACCAAAATTATATCTTAGTGAAGTTCAAAAAACCGAGGCCTCTTATACGATTCAATTATTTAAATTACAGGCGTTTGGAGGTGTTCATGTTGAAGGTTTTCTTCTTCAGCCAAAACAACATACAGAAACTACCATATTTACGCCTGACCCAAGTACTCTTGCTACCACAAAAATACCTCAAATACTTGCATCAAATAGNCACAGGGTATTTGTCCCCATTCTTATTGATCGCAATAGCCGCCATAACGGTATCGCCAACCGAGAATTTTTATATCGCTCAGCATTTGAGCTTGGAAGGCATATCATAGGGTATGAGGTTCAGAAAATTTTAGCCCTAGTTGATGTACTAGAAGATAATAATGATTCAATTGGGGTGGCAGGAAACGGAGAAGGAGGGTTGTTGTCAATGCATGCAGCAGCAATNGATAAAAGAATAAAAAAAACATGGGTTATTGATCATTTTGGTCCACGAGATCGCGTTTGGGATGAGCCTGCCTATAGAAATGTTTTTGGATTACTTAATCATTTTGGGGATGCAGAAATTGCACGTTTGATTCATCCAAGAAAACTTATAGTTGATCCTTCAATGACTCTTTCAGTTCAAGTACCTAAAGGTACAAAAGGAAAGCCTGGAAGAATTCCTAGCTTCGATCTAAAAGGAATAAAAAATGAAATTCAAAGGGCAGGGTTATCTCCAGGAAACATTGATGATTATTTAGAGAGGCCAGTTGTGAATCATGATGTTAATTTGCTTCCAATAGAGCAACTAGGAAATATTCAAAATAGATCTTTTGATGAAATTGATCAACACAACCAACAGCTTCTTTCCAAAAGCTCAGAATTAAGAAAAGAATTTTTTTCACAAATAGATACTTCTTCTCTGGATGCATATGAGAAGAGTATTGAGTATTATAGGAACTATTTTGGTAAGGAAGTGATCGGTTTGTTTGATGATAAACTCGTGGACCCAAATCCACGGACTAGGATTATTAGCAAAACTGAATCTCTCACTTCATATGAGGTTGTTATTGATGTTTTTGGACAATCTAACGACCTGTTTGCTTATGGAATTCTTACAGTTCCAAACGATATAATTAAAGGGCAGCAAAGACCCCTGGTAGTTTGCCAACACGGACTTGAAGGGCGACCTCAATCAACGACTGGGGAAAAAGATCATCATTACTACAAGGCTTTTGCTACCGAACTAGCAAATCTCGGTTTTGTCACATTTGCTCCACAAAATATCTATATTTTCCAAGATAGGTTTAGAAGCCTTCAGTTTAAAGCTAATGCCATAGGCAAAACACTTTTTTCTGTTATGGTTCCTCAGCATCAGCAGATAACAAATTGGTTAGGTTCATTGGAATTTATCGATGAAGATCGAATAGGGTTTTATGGACTTTCATACGGTGGTAAATCCGCNATGAGAATTCCTCCATTAGTTGATAACTATTGTTTATCAATATGNTCTGCCGACTTTAANGAATGGGTTTGGAAAAATNCATCGACNATCTCACGTTATAGTTATGTATGGACTGGAGANTATGAAATTTTTGAGTGGGATTTGGGAAGCACNTTCAACTATTTCGAAATGGCAGCTTTAATTGCACCTAGACCCTTTATGGTAGAACGTGGTCATTTTGATGGAGTTGCCCCTGATGAAACAGTTGCTCATGAGTATGCAAAGGTGAGAAATCTNTATTCAGCGAAACTGGGAATCGGAAATAAAACAGAAATTGAGTGGTTCGTTGGACCTCATACAATTAACGGTAAGGGCACTTTTAAGTTTCTCTCTAAGCACCTTAATTGGCCAACTCAAAAATAACTACTCGAGGAAGATTAGTTTATTTTTTCTTCGAACATATTTACCTTTAGGTAAATTTATTTTCGCAGGATTTTTCTCTTTGAGCAATTTAAGAATTCGATCAACTTCGGCATTACCAACATCAGAAACTGAATGATCTCTGAGCCAATTAAGTATTATTCTGGATCGTAATAATGTGTTAGTATTTTTAAGTTTTTGAACAGATAATTTTTTTTCATTGGCCCATGAAAAATCCGGAGACGATAGTAATTCGTCTATAAAATCTGATTCAAGTGCAGATAAATTTGAAGCACGTAGAATAGGTTTACTAATATCTCTTTGGTATACTTTTTTTAAGTAAGGGATGACTTTATTGCGTGTTTTATTTCTTAGAAAATCATCACTCTCATTACTCGAATCATTTCTATATTTTAATGCATTATCTTGAACATATTTTTCAATTTGATCACCAAAAACTTGAATAAGCGGACGATAAATTGTGATTTTTTTAGTCTCAGTAGCTATTATGGATCTTTCTCTGATCCCGGAAAGCCTACCAGATCCTCTAAATAAATTCATTAAAATGGTCTCAACATTATCATCAGCATGATGAGCTAAAACGACTCGAGAACACCGTTGCTTGGAGGCGATACGACCAAAAAAATTCATCCTAGCTTGTCTAGCCGCCATCTCTATAGATATTTTTCGTCTTTTTGACAAAGAAAGAACATCCTTCTTTTCGTATTCAAATTTAAAGCCATAAGACTTAGCAACACCTCTTACAAAGCGCGCATCTAAACCAGATTCTCTACCTCTCAATGAATGATTTAGGTGACATACGATGAGATTTTCACAACCAATATGAAACTTCAACCAATGCAGCAAAGCAATAGAATCTCGACCACCTGATACACCAACTAAATAACGTTTACGCTTAGAAATTCCTAACCTCTCAAAGTTTGGAATAGACACGTAAAAAATTATGGCTAAAACGGCGGTATTATATCAGGCAAGCGCTTGGTAAATTGGCTCAGCACCTTCAACACCGACAAGCTTTTGATCTAAGCCGTTATAAAAGTAGCTCAGATTGTTAGGATCTAGCCCCATAAGAGTAAGGACGGTCGCATGTAAATTTTTAACATGGTATGGATTTTCTACTGCCTTACTTCCTAATTCATCAGTAGTTCCTACACTCACTCCACCTTTAATACCGCCCCCAGCCATCCACATTGTAAATCCAAAGCTATTGTGATCTCTGCCAGTACCTTTGGCATATTCAGCAGTGGGCTGACGTCCAAATTCACCACCCCAAACAACAAGTGTTTCATCAAGTAAACCTCTTTGCTTAAGATCTTTTAACAAACCTGCGATTGGCTTATCGGTTCGACCTGCATGATAGTCATGATTTTTCTTTAAATCTCCGTGAGCGTCCCAATTGGAATCATTGTGCGCTCCACCAGAGTAAATCTGAATAAACCTAGTACCTCTTTCAACTAGGCGTCTAGAAAGAATACACTTTCTGGCAAAATCATCAGTTTGAGACCCATCCAAACCATAAAGATCTTTGACGTGTTGAGGTTCACTGTCTACATCAATAGCCTCAGGTGCAGTCGATTGCATATTATAAGCGAGCTCATAGCTTGCAATCCGAGCACTCAAATCTGAGTTATCTTCCCTGCCTTTTAAATGTTGAGAATTTAGTTGGTTAAGGGATGTAATGACTTGGCGCTGTTCTTTTGCAGCCATTCCTTTGGAATGTTGAAGGTTTAAAATGGGGTCTCCTTTAGATCTAAAGACCGTACCCTGATAAGAGGCTGGCATGTATCCAGAAGTCCAGTTCTTGGCACCAGAAATAGGACCCCCAGTCTGATCCAGCATAACAACATAACCAGGCATGTTTTGATTAACAGATCCAAGACCATAATTAACCCAAGATCCCAGTGATGGTTTACCGCTGATGAGGGATCCACTGTTCATCATTAACATAGCTGATCCATGAATGGGTGAATCCGCAGTCATCGAATTGATAAAGGCAATGTCATCAACACATCCACCGATGTGTGGAAAAAGCTCTGATACCATTTTTCCACACTGGCCGTAGGGTTTAAAAGACCATTTTGGACCCACTACTCTTCCTTTATTTTTTCGGCCTCCACGACCAAATGTTTTCACGTCGATCGTCTTTCCATCTAAGGGATAAAGCTCAGGTTTATGGTCAAACGTATCCACATGACTTGGGCCACCATACATAAAAAGAAAAATAACCGATTTGGCTTTTGCAGGCATCATCTGAGGTTTTGGAAATAAAGGATTTCCGGTGACGGCATTTGCATTGTTGAAAAACCCATCGCTTGCGAGCATTCCTGTAAGGGCGGTGGAAGCAAATCCGCCACCAATATTGTGAATAAACTCACGGCGATTAGTCTGTCCGCAGAATGTATTACGAGGTAATTTCATAATGATTTATCGGTTAATGATTCTTAATGGATATTTAAAAGGTTTTAATCAACGAACATAAACTCGTTCATATTTAATGCCACTAGGCAAAATCGTTGTAATGCGGCTTTGTCATCAAGGCCATGTTCATTTTTAAGGTTTTGAACCATCTCCTCAGCAATTTTAATCGACTCAGGGCTTGCTGGTTTCGATGTCACAATCTCCAAACCCCGCTTAATACGATCAGAAATATTTCCTTTTACCTCATCCTCTAATCTTTTTGCAAAAATGGCCGCCTTATCATTAACAAAGTTACTGTTAAGCAAATTCAATGCTTGAGTGGGCACCGTGGTCGTGAATCTCTGAGGACATGGTGCATCAGTATCTGCAAAATCAAATCCCTGCAACATGGGGTCTTTTAAAGAACGTTTAATCTTCAAGTAAACTGCTCTTCTATTCCTTTCTTCAGGAGAAGAATTGCCCCACTTACCACCCTTGGTCGATGAAGTGGCTAAAACAGCATCATCTAATTTAGAGTAAAAGCTCTCACCACCCATTTTAAGATTGAGTTGTCCGGTAACAGACAAGATATTATCTCGTATTTCCTCGGCGCTCATTCTGCGCATATTAAATCTCCAAACTAAATTGTTTTGAGGGTCTTTAGCCAAGGCGTCTTCTTGTGAACGGGATGACATTTGATAAGTCTTAGAAAGCATTATCATTCTTTGAAGTTCCTTAACACTCCAACCTCTTTTAACAAATTCAGTAGCCATCCAATCAAGAAGCTCAGGGTGTGATGGTTCTGAACCAAGGTATCCAAAATCACTGGAACTTGCACAAATGCCTTTTCCAAAATGATTTTGCCATACTCTATTAACAGCTACTCGAGATGTTCTTGGGTTAGAGGGTTCGGTTATCCAGTTGGCAAGAACAGTTCTACGACCTGTTGTTTTTTGACCNGGTTTTGGAGCTGGAATGTTTGCTTTTTTACCTCCAAGAATAGGAGGAAAAGAAGGNTCTACTGGATCACCCTTTACGTTTGCATTTCCTCTGTANTGAACATGCATTTGCTCNGCATTAGTCCCAAANTCCTTAACTACCATGGCCTGTAATGGCCCTTTCGTTTGNGGGGTCTTAAGCTTACTCAAATCATTAACAAACTTATTATAGGTATTGATCTGGTCTTCACTGAAAATTTCATTCCCTCTATCTTGTATTAATTTTGCAATATCGAAGGTAGTAGTCTGTGAAACCGTAGCCTCCAAGCTAAGGTCGAAAAATTGACCTCCTCCTTTATTGTGAACATGGACCGATACAACATTGCGACCCGTTTGAAGTGCTGATAAAGCTTTTTGATCTAATGGAACATCCACATATTTTGTGACAAATCCCTTAGTAGATGCAATTTCTTGTCCGTTAAGGTAAATTTCCGCATCTTCATCATGGTAAACTTGCATTCTCAAAGCCTTTGGAATTGAGGTGAGTTGAAAACTTGTCTGTAACCAAATATCGGACGTGTTCCATGCCGTTTTTCCTTCCTCGTTAGGTACAGACCCTCCAAAAGGAGCTATGCCCAGTTTCCACTTGGCTTCTTTGGCTCTAAATCCAACTGCTGACCAATCATCTGCCGGTTTCTGAGTGGTATAAAACCACTTTTGCTCTCGCTTACGATGGTTGGCAACAAGAACAGGATCATCAATCGCAGATGATTCATCTTTTTGCTGTTCTAAATTTTGGGTTGCATCCTTTTTTGCAAAACGAACTTTTGCAATTTTTTCGATCGCGGCTATTCGATTCGATAGATCTGTGATTCTATCCTGCCTAGCCTTCTGTTGTTCTTCCCTTTTCTTGGGATCTCCAATCTGATTTAAATCAACGACCACGCCTCGACCTTTGTCGTTATTTGTGACACCATTAAAAAATGCCATAAAACTATAATAATCTTTCTGTTTAATTGGATCAATTTTATGATCATGACATCTAGCACAACCTACAGTCATACCAAGAAAGCCCTCAGTTGTGACTCTGAGAATATCATCAAGAACATCATAACGAGCCTGAAGACGATCAACCGGCTCATCGTCCCATTGCATTAGTCTATAGAAACCAGTTGCAATCATTGCCTCGTGGTCTGAATCCTCTAATTCATCACCTGCGAGCTGCTCCATTATAAATCTGTTATATGGTTTATCGTCATTATAAGCATCAATGACCCAATCACGGTACCTCCAGATGTGAGGCTTATTAGAATCTCTTTCAAAACCATTGGATTCTGCATACCTAACAACATCCAACCAATGTCTTGCCCACTTTTCACCATACTGTGGAGTATCAAGTAGTTTGTTAACAAGTTTCTCCCAAGCATCCGGTGATTTGTCTAATACAAAACTGCTAACCTGTTCTGGGGTCGGAGCTATACCCGTAATATTTAGGTAAGCTCGACGCGCCAACTCTTCTTTGCTAGCGGATGGGTTTGGCTCTAGCCCGTTATCCTTTAACTTCGAAAAAATGAATGCATCGATTGGATTTTTGGCCCATTGAGGATCGCTAACGTTTGGAACTAAGGGAGCTTTGAGTGGTAAATGTGACCAATAGCTTTTTGTAAATTCGTTGATCTCAGTTGTTTTTTCCTCTGAGTTAACAACAGAAGTTGGTAAAATTGCTATCACCAAAAGCATCAAACTATATTGCAGGGAATAAAACTTCTTATACGTCATCACTCTAATATTAATAATATATTATAAATTGCCAGAATTGAACTTCCTATAATAGAGAAATATAACTTATTTTAAGGTAAATTTTAACAATTATTGTCAAAAAAGATAATTCAAATCTCATTGTAACGATGTTGATAAAAGAACAGACTCGTCATATCTAATAATAAAGCTAAAAACACTAATGGTTTTGTATGGTATGAAAACGTCCAAATTAATAGCATTTTTGACGCTATTATCACTTTTATTAAATTTCTCTGCGGCAACAATTGAAGCCAAAAACACTCTCTCCATCAAAAAAAACAATGATAATTTGGAGGTTTTTCTCAACGGAGTGTCTGAGCCCCTTATCATTCAAAATGCAAAAGATGGATTCAGGCCTTATCTTCATCCTATTAAAGGGCCGAATGGAAATGGTGTTTTTACACAATATAGCCCAGGCCATCATAAGCACCAAACGGGTCTCTATTGGGGACTAACAAGGGTCAATGGTAGGGACTACTTTCATAATCCTAGCTCCAAATATTGGAGAAAAAAATCTTCAAACATTATTAATAATTCGGGGGATAACGTAGTATGGGAAACCATTTATGAAATGTTAAACAACGAAGGCGAGGCACTAATGACTGAAACCCAGTCATGGTCTATGAGCGTTTCAAAAAGAGGTGAAATCATTTTAGATTTGGTTTGGAAAGGATATGCCAACGAAAAAATTACAGTATCAAAATATAACTACGGTGGTCTTTTTTTACGAATGCCTTGGAAACGAAATATCAAAGCAGAAACTATCAACTCAGAGGGTGATAAAAATCAGACAGGAGAGGGCAAAAGCGCTAATTGGATTGATCTAGGTATGGAAATATCAGGCCTAGATGAATTGGGAAGAATCGTGATTTATGATCATCCATCGAATGATGGATTTCCAAATCAATGGCGAATAGATGGCCAATTTGGTATTGGTCCCGCCAGCGCGCGTAGAGGTGATTGGGAGATCAAAAAAGGAGATCATAAAATCTTTAAACATCGATTGATCGTGTACTCTGGAAAACATGATAAACCTCTTGTAAATCAACAGTGGAAAGAATGGATTAAGCGATGAACTTGTATGAACATCTTTAGAAACATACTCTTTATAAGTTTTTTATCAGTTGGTTTCATAAGCGCGAATAACGATTCTATTCGAATACTAATAAAAACCGCACTGACTACTGAAAACCCTGCAGTAAGGACGGCGTTACTGAAAGGCATGCTAAAAGGCCTTGAGGGTCAAAACGATGTTGATCCGCCAGAGGGCTGGTCGCTCCTAAGTGCTGAACTTAAAAAAAGTGAAATTCCTGAACATCAATCACTGGCGAGACAAATAGGCCAAGTGTTCGGTGATGCTGATGCATCGACTAAAGCACTAGATATCTTAAAAAATCCAAAAGCCAAACTCTTAGATAAAAGAGACTCACTAAGGTCACTCATTGCACAAAAAAATGATGAGCTAGCAGATATACTTCCTACTTTGCTGGAAGAAGAAGAACTACAAATCGATGCTATTAGAGCCTACGGGATAATTCCTAAAGCCGAACCAAGTCAACTTTTCGAAAAATATGCATCCCTAAATAAAAGGGGGAAAGAGACTGTCATTGAGACATTATCAACCAGAGAGGATCTCGCCAAAACTTTACTAGATGCAATGAGGAAAAAAGTTATTTTGCCCAGAGAAATTCCTTCATACACAGCCCGTACATTAGTTCCAATTTTAGGGAAAGGGTTCACTGATTTGTACGGAGAATTAAAGTTCCAAAGCGAAACGAAGGCTAAACTAATCGAAAAATATTCAGCTCTTTTAGATAGCCCAGAAGCTTCCACAGCTGATCCTGTTAAGGGTAGGGTATTATTTAGCAGTCTATGCGGAAACTGTCATCAAATGTATGGAGAAGGAGGAAAAATTGGACCTGATCTTACTGGTTCTAATCGTGCTAATCGTGATTACATTCTGTTAAATATTATCGATCCAAATTTTGATGTACCAGATGGATATAAAATGGTAGTCTTCAAAACCAAAGATGAAAGAGTTTTGGCAGGCACAATTGCTGAAGAAGACGATCAAAAAGTGATTTTAAAATTAGTTTCAGGAAATGAAATTATCTCAAAAACTAATATCAAAGAGCGAACAAAATTAGATATTTCTATGATGCCAGAGGGAATCCTAGATTATTTAAAGAAAGAGGACTTTTTCGCTTTGATTAAATATTTGCAAACGGAAGAACAAACCGAGAAACCATAAGATGAAAAAAAAGAACCTCCTAACTAGCTTACTACTTTTTGTATTGCTAATTAATTATGCACCTGCGCAAAAATCAGATCTTCTGACCATAGCCCTCAAAAAACGTCAACATCGTACAAGTAACGCACCTTTTCTAAAACCTAAGGAGGCGGTTGCAAAAATGTCGATACCCGAAGGTTTTGACGTTTCAATCTATGCCGCCGAACCCGACATTGCTGAACCCATAGCTTTTTGTTTTGATGATAGAGGTAGAATTTGGACTGTTGAAAATGGAAACTATGTAAACAGAAGATCTCACACAAAAGGAAATTCTACAAAGATTCAAATCCTAGAGGACACCGATAGTGATGGTGTTTTTGACACTAAAAAACTTTTCACTGACGAACTTCCATTTTCTTCGGGCATCGCCACAGGTTTTGGTGGTGTCTATGTTGGAACTCCACCGAATTTATTATTTATTCCTGACAGTAACGGAGATGACAAACCGGATAATGAACCAGAAGTGCTACTAGACGGTTGGGGAATTCAAGACAGACATGAAACCTTAAATAGTTTTATTTGGGGTCCTGATGGATGGCTATATGGATGTCATGGCGTATTTACACAATCGTATGTTGGCAAACCTGGAACACCAAAAGATCAAAGAAAATTTATTGATGGTGGAATTTGGCGGTACCATCCAGTCAAAAAAGAATTCGAAGTGTTTGCACACGGACTATCAAACCCATGGGGTTTTGATTTTAATGATATGGGACAAGGTTTTGCCACATGTTGCGTGATACCTCACTTGTTCCATATCGTGCAGGGAGGCTATTTCACGAAACAAAGTAAACCTCACAAAAATCCCTATGTTTATAAACCAATAGAAACCATTCGAGATCATCATCATCTATCAGCCCATGGTGGTGCTAGGTTTTATCTCGCCGATACTTTTCCCCCATCCTATCGAGATCAATTATTCATGTGTAACATTCATCAGCACGAAGTTCTAATTGATTTCATGGAACGAAATGGCTCTGGGTACATTGGACGACATGGTTCAGACTTTTTACCAATTAACGATCTTGCTTGGGTAGGCTTTAGTATTGAAATAGGTCCTGACGGAGGGGTTTACATCCTAGACTGGCACGACACTGACATCTGTGGCAATGCCATTAATTTCCCTGATAGTGGGAGGATATATAGAATAATGCCAGAGAACGCCAAAAAGATAGAGCGGCCAAATCTCTCTAAACTATCAGACCTTGAACTCGCTGAAATGCAAAACCACTCCAACGACTGGTATGTTCGACAAGCACGCGTAATACTCCATCATCGCGCTACAGAAGGTAAACTTAATAAAAAAGCTGTCCAAAATAGTCTTGGAAAATTATTTGAAACCGCAAAGCACCCTGGTAAAAAACTTAGAGCGCTTTGGGCCATGCACGTAACTGGTATACTAGAGACAGAACAAAAATTATTACTTCTGAATCACGAAAATGAATATATCCGATCTTGGTCAATTCAACTTCTTTGTGAGGATGGAAAACCTAGTGAAAATGCTTTAGCTGCTTTTAAGAAACTTGCCAAAGAAGATCCTTCTCCAGTAGTACGCCTCTATTTGGCTGCAGCAATGCAAAGAATTCAATATGATCAAAGGTGGCCAATTCTTGAGGAATTAGTGAAACATGAAAAAGATGTTAAAGACCATAACATTCCACGGATGTTGTGGTATGCCTTGGAACCAATGGTTCCAGATCATTCCGAAAAAGCATTAACACTTGCGGTTACTGGTCAGATGCCACTCTTACAGGAACTCGTTCCGAGAAGAATGGCTGTAAAAAAATCAGTAAAAGTCACAGGCCCAGATCCCTCATGGCAAAAACACATTCAAAAAATCGCACCTGGATTTAATGTAAGAAATGTGGGTGAAGGTGGCGTAAGACCAATAAAAAGTTTCCGCAATGAAATAGCCGTTCAAACTCATCCAAAGAACAAAGATATACCCTGTGAAATTTACCGAGACCTTGAAGTACCGACTGGTAAAAAGACATCCCTAAAAGTTAAAGCAAGTTACCATGCTCATGGTGACTGGCAAATTCGCGTAAAAGCTGATGGTAAAATTATCCACGATCAAATTGTTGGTAACAGTGCTGTCAAAAGCCAGTGGTTAGAACTGGACCTAGATTTGAGTTCCTATGCAGGCAAAAAAATTCCAATTGTTATTGAGAATAAGGCTAATGATTGGCGGAATGAATTTGGCTACTGGGGAGCAATAGAAGTCGTCAGCAAATGATTGGGACAAATTTTGATGCTATCATTATCTTTTTATCCCAATCGATTTTACTATTAAAATCCACAGATTTTTGGAAGTCATCACTCTGATTATGAAGGATTTCCTTCATAATATTTTTAGAATCAGGACAATCATCCAACGTAAAACCATCCCAACTAATAGATATAGATTGGAAAGTTGAAATAATTTTTAAAAGGCCTTGGTCGGGTTTTTTTGCTTTATTTTTGCATTTAATAAAATCCTTTGACCAACGCTCTAGATAGTTCTGATCAGGGGCGCTCATTATCCAATTTACATGATTCTTATAAATTTGGAACCGTTCACTCTTCGGATTAAATCCATCACCTGAAAATTGATCAGCCAGTATCATAGAATGAATAATTTTCATTTCGGGATCAACGACTGCCAACTGATATGGATCTCGATTTAAACGGCTCCAAAAGCTATAAAATTTTTCAGCACCCATCTCTTTTAAAGGTGAATCATTTGGTAAAAAATTCCATAATTCTAGTAAAAGTTGGTCCTCTGCTTTTTCTTTTTTTTCACATGCATCATTAAACTTACTTAAGAATTTTTCCATCTTTGGATTATTCAAAAGATGTTCATGAGTAAATGAAAATGGCCATACACCATGTGACAATTCATGAGAACTCCCTGTCAGCTCGTTATGCAATTCACGGAGAGATTTTTTTTCAGCCTGCCAATCTTTTTTTATACCCATTGGTGTATAAGTAATTACATATAAGCATTTATGAAAATTTCCGTTCAGTCCAGTTCTCGAAGAACTGATTCCACGACCATTTCTGCTAATAAATTATATGCGGGACCAGTCCAATGAAAACGATCACCCTTGGCCAATTTTCTATTCTTATTCAACAGACCATAAAAGTCATTAATTGGCACCTTCATCTCATCCATAACTATCTTGGCCATTCTATTATGCTCGATGATCGTAGGGTTTATTTCTGAATCGAGCACAGTGATATTATTTTTAGCAGTCACTGGGGTTGAGTTGGCCCAAATTAATTTTGCTTTAGGATACTTTGATTTAATGACTCTGACATAGGCTCTGGTAAGAGGAATAAAGGTTCCCTTTTTAATTCTTCCTTCCTGCCAACCATGTAAACCAACGTTAAAATGAATTAAATCATAAGGCCCTTGGGACAAGACTCTATCTAAAATTTTATTCAGATTCTCTGATTGATGATAGGGGTTAACCCACATATCAACATAAGCCTTACCATGTAGTTTTTTAATGACCTGCCGGGCGTACCCATTTAGAATTGAATCGCCAATCAACAAGATTCTTCGCATTTTTGGATCAACAGCATCGGCTTTCTCGAGTCTCCAACCCTTTCCCTCAGACTGTAATCTTTTATCTGGCTCAACAGCTTTGGGCAAATCTGCCAGAGCGTAAGAGCCTGTAAGACACCAAAGTATGA
This sequence comes from Verrucomicrobiales bacterium, assembly GCA_002696885.1. Taxonomy (GTDB): domain Bacteria; phylum Verrucomicrobiota; class Verrucomicrobiia; order Verrucomicrobiales; family DEV007; genus EC70. Next base: position 39,110 of record NZSO01000055.1, read on the forward strand.
ATAATATTCTCAAATAAAACATTCAATGAAACCTGATCAGCTCATGGGGTAGTTGTTGATAAACGAAAAAACAAAGAGCGGTATTCATCGCGAGATAAACTCAGAACAAATTGATCATCAACTTCATCGACTAAATCAGGATCCACATTCTCCCAATCAGCAAGCTCTAAAGTATTTGTCGCTTGAAGAATAAATTCCTCAGATGAAGATGACCAGGAAATGACTATGTTTTGATCTTGTCTTGTTACACTTAGCTCAGGAATTTTCTGTACAACTTTTTCATCTGATACATTGACTAAGAATGTAATAAGATCACTTTCATTCTCAAAGTAATCATAGGTTTGTACCGCTACACCATAATCACCATTATCAACCTTTTGCCTACTCACTTGCAGACCATCAGTTCCGTTCTCTGGAATAATAATTTTTATTTCATCAAATGAACTGAAACCCGAATAATATTCGCCATTATCAAAGGTCTCGGTGTAATAGACAGGCCATATAACCCCACCAGGTTCAAAGCCTCTTGCATATTCCCTAGGGGATAGAGCAAAAGCCTCTAAGCCGTCAGTATCAATAGTATCTTCAAGCACAGTATCCACTACTCCGAAACCATCCTCATCGAATGCCGTAAAAACGATTAATGAATCTACATCCTCTGCACCAGGAGCTAAATAATCGGCAAAACTTATATGAATGTTAGAACCAGGCTCCCATGCGTATCCTCCGAGAAAAACTGGATCTTGATCCTGAGAATCAATTAAAGAGATCATCGGCATTTTTGCATCCCATTCAAAATTGTACTCTCCAATACCATCTAAAATTCCGCTGCCAATCTCTCCTAAAAAAATGTACTGTTCTGCGTTATCAAAGGTTTCGTTGGTCACTAAGGCTGCCCTAGCGGAATAAGCGTCATCACCTTCTGTGACTTCAAAACTCAAAACGGCGGGTTCATTTCCTGTAGCAACAAGATCAGTGTTCTCATCGATCTCCTCAGAAATAGGTCCTTCAACTAAACCAACCGTTGAGCTTGGCTCAGGAGTTTGTATGACAGGAGGAGCAACATCACTTATATTTAAGCCCTGTACGGCAGATAGGTAAGTTTTCCAATCAGCTCCTCCAAATTCATCGAGAAGAAAATTTTGCCTTATCCTATGTTCCTTACCTTTAATTACCCAGGTATCATCTGCGCTATAGATCTGACTGTACTTCCCATCAATAGGATAGTATATCGATAGACCCACAGCATTTTGACGTTCAGTACCTAATGATTTTGAAATAATTAAATTATTGATAGCAGCGACTAGTTCCATAGAAATGGATTTCATTGGGCCGTTAACTTTTGAAGAAAGTTCGGAGGCAAAATTACCAATGTCGATATAATCAGTCACAGTGGACTTACCAACTCTGGGACTAGTTAAACTGTAGGGAATAGATTCTCTTCTAAGTCTAGCCAAAGATGATAAATCAATGCTCCCGCTCTGAATAGCTTCAACAAGCCCGCGAGTAAAGGCTTTCATTTTTTGGTTATATTCAGCAAACACATTCATGTCGTATGCAACATGCACCTTGAACCCTTTGTCGGATTGCTGCTGATGGTGAAAATCCCAAAATCCATTTTCCACACCCGCAAATTCAGTCATACTAAGATCGGGATTGCTTCGTAAGTAAGCCATTGTTGATGCGTAATCCCAACCATCTCCATAATCGATTTCAGGGTTGGCAATGTAAATATCACAAAGGTCATAAAAATCGACTAACTGCTCTGCTCCACCCATCAGACAAGTATCAAAGGAGATGAAATCATATTTTGAAGTGTTATTAGAATTTAGAGTCGTTTTAATGGCGTCTCTTATGTCAGAGGTCCACATTGAAACCCCTCTTTGCGAACCCTTACCATCTTGATTATCTCCACCAAATCCTTCCCATTGCCCTCCATGATTCCAAAGAACCAGTCCTCGTCTTTCAGAGGGAAAGTTTTTTAGAGACCAATCTAAAAAATCAGCAAGTACGACAGGGTCATCCAAATCCTGCTCAGGCAAAACTTCTGCAAAATTGACTCCATTGCCGTCAAAAACAATCCTCGTAACTTTATCCCTGTACTCAACAGGATATTCCGAACCTTGAAATGCTTCTTTTTCAGACGCATCAAAATCCGCTTGGAGAATGATCTTAAAATTATCACTCCCACCAGCGGTGATCATCTCATTAATGTCCTCCAAAAGATTTAGAGTTAAATTACTATCACCATGTCCGTAAATCAGGACTGTCCAAGTGGTGTTACTATCTGGCGCAGGAGGTGAACCAATTACTATATTTTTTCTACCGCTCTCATTTCTTAGGTTATCTTGCCATGCCAGTTGATATGATCCTGGAGGAATTGGTCTTTTGAGT
>NZSO01000056.1 GCA_002696885.1 Verrucomicrobiales bacterium
CCTTGTTTTTTTGCGATAGCCGCCAAATTATTGAATATTCTGCAAGCATCCTTAGCCGCTTTGGCATTAATATTATAGGAGTGACATTTTTGGAAATCAAAATTAGCTCTATAAGCAAACATCCAAGCTCTGATCATCGGTTGAAAATCTGAGGAGTCATCTTTATGAGTAAACTCAGATGAATTAAGTTGAATTTTCTTGTCAAAAATACCGCGACCTTGGATCAAGGCTATACAAACTAAAACTTCGTTAAGACAATCATTCTCCCCGGATTCTATTATCATTCTTGCCAACCTTGGATGTACTGGATACGAAACCATCATCTTTCCTATATCGGTAATCCTTTCTGACTCCCTCTCTAATGCGTTCAATGAAATAAGAATATCTTTGGCATTTCCTATTGCCTCATCTGAAGGCGGATCGAGCCAATCCAAATCCATAATAAATTTCGAACCTGAATGAAATGCACTTAACAATAAAAAAACCTCTGTCAGATCCAACCTTTTTATTTCCGGCAGCAAATATTTCTCCCTATTTAGGCTTTCAGACTCAGACCAAAGCCTTATACAAATGCCTGGGCGAACTCTACCTGCACGACCAGCCCTCTGATCTGCTGATGCAATTGAAATCTTTTTTAATAACAAGGTGTTAATACCTCTTGATTCATCGAATGATGGTATTCTTGCAAGCCCACAATCGATAACAATTTCCACCCCTTCAATTGTAAGTGAAGTCTCTGCAAGATTAGTTGAAACAATTATTTTTCTTTTATCACTAATCTCTAGTGCAATTTCCTGATTCCTAGGATTAAGTTCGCCATATAAAGGTACTATAACACATTCTTTTAATTGCTTTATTAGCTTGAGTTTCTCAATAGTTTTCTTTATTTCAAAGACCCCTGGAAGAAAGATTAAAACATCGCCTTTCAAATCTTTTTTAATAATTTCTGTTTTTACTGCTTTAGTAACAGAATCGACAATTGTTTGTGAATTAACACGTGCATTAAGATGACGAATTTCAACAGGATAAGCCTTACCTGAAGATTTAAGTGTTTGGGAGTTTTCCAAATACTTAGAGATAGAGGAAGAAGCTAATGTCGCAGACATGACAATAATCTTTAAATCAGGTCGATTTTCATCCTGCATTTTTTTTGATAACGCTAATAGAACATCCGAGTAAATATGACGTTCATGAAACTCATCAAATACAATTACTCCAACGTGGGATAGCAATGGATCGGAAATCAATTCTCTAATCAATATTCCCTCGGTTACAAAACGGACTTTAGTGACATTGGATACCAATTTTTCAAAACGTATTTGATAGCCAATTTCTTCGCCTATTTTACTTCCTCTTTCACTGGCAACCCGTCTTGCCAACATTTTTGCTGCAACCCTGCGAGGTTGTAAAACGACTATCTCTCCAGATTTTATAACTCCACTATTTATTAAAATTTGCGGAAGTTGCGTAGATTTTCCAGATCCTGTAGGAGCCTCGATGATTAAGCGAGCCTTATTGGCAGCATGAAGATACTCAATAACACTTTCTTCAATCTCATAAATCGGTAACTTTTTTTTTCCCACAGTAAAATATCTCTCAATTTACCCTAATTTCGGATTTCAAAGTAAATCGAACTTTCTTTTTGCGCCAGACTATAAAACCCTCTAAAATACTTATAAATGATTAATTCAGATTTACTAGCATTTACCCTCGGAGGGCCAGAGGTGATCATTGTTCTTGTTCTTATATTGTTACTTTTTGGAGCAAAGAGAATACCAAAACTTGCAAAAAGCATAGGTCAAGCAACAGGTGAACTAAAAAAAGGCCGCCTTGAATCAGAAAGAGAAATTAGTGATGCAAAAAAGTCCTCTGAAGGAGAAGAATCATCAAAAGAGGAGTAAAATAGTTTCATGAATTTTTTTAACTTAATAGCTTTTGCTCTGGGCGGTCCCGAAATAATCGGAATAGGCATCATTGTACTTTTACTATTTGGGGCGAAAAAACTTCCTGAACTTGCTCGTGGAATAGGTAAAGCCTCTGGTGAATTTAAAAAAGCTCAAAACGAATTCAAACATTCTCTTGAAGCAGCCGAAGAGGAAGCCATAAAGGATGAATCAGAAAAAGAGAGTTCATCAAGCTCTTCCTAGTTTAACTGACTAAAAAATACTTTCGAATTCCTTCCGCTTTCCATTAATTTTTTTCTTCGCTGATCAGGCAATATTAGAGCGTCAGACTTCTCCCACTTCATTTTTTCAAAAAAACCTGCAGCTTGTGTCGATAGGGCAAAGATTTTAGACATCCCTTTCTTTTTGGCAGTTTCAACAGCATGGCTAACAAGCCTTTTACCATAACCTACTCCCTCGTGTGATTTTTTCACAAACAAGCATGCTAATTCGGCTAAATCATCAATGATGTGAATCGCAACGGTTCCAACAACATTACCATCAATTTCTAAAACATAGAAATCTTTGATTATTGAATTTAGCTCTGACAGACTTCTCGGTAATAATTCGTCTTCTAGTATTGCCGATTGAATTATGGAAATCACCTCAGAAACATCACCTTCATCAGCTGAACGAATCAATCCATACGGGTCACGATGAATCATAATTCCCACACCCTCATTGCTGAAAAGCTCAGCCAAAATCGCATAGTCGCTAAAACCATTAAGTATATGAACCCTATCAATTGCTTTACTGAAACTATTTGCTGCAGTTAAGAGAATTTCTGATAGGCGTGAACCTGATATATCTTCATTCTGTGCAAGCTTAGTTGCCTCGGTTACGGAATACTCGTTTTTATCGGTTTGATTGAGTATTTTTGGCTCAACTAACATTATTACTTTTGATGAACCCATAGACAACCCCACGGAAAATGCCAATGAATCAGAATCAAGTATAAAGTTACTACCCAACGTATCAAATCCAATAGAAGGCACTATTGGTACAATTCCCTTATCTAGAAGAGCACTTAAGCTTGGCTCATCAATTTTTTCTACCTTTCCATCATGGGGGTAATCTACTCCCTCTATAACCCCTTTACCTCTTGCTATAACAGCATTTACAGTGGCCACCTTGAGACCAACAGCTGTTAATTCTCTCATTAAGATATTGGTAAGTTTCGAACTTTCATTTAATCCCAACTCCAACTGCTCTTCACTTGTAGGTTTACACTCGTGAATTAGAGAATCATGAACAATTATAAAATTGATTTTTAATGAATTTAATACAGCTAAATCTAGGACTACATTCGAGAAGTTATCAGAATGCACTACAGATCCATCAATTTTGATTACAAATAGTTTGTTTCTAAACTGAGGAACATAATGAAGAATCCCCCTTAGGTCTCCAAATTCCATACTCTAATATTATTCAAATCATTCTTAACACAATCAATCTTGTATTAAATATTGAGAATATAATTAAACCGATCAGTTATCATGCAGAGGCTTCTTGCCCAGCACCTTTGTGACCTAAAATTTTAACTGTTCTATTGAGCTGCTCGAATTCTATTGGTTTTTTAATAACTGTTACAGGACCTATTGCGAGAATCTTACTCAATATTTCGCTGTCTGGATAGCCCGTTATAATGACTATTGGCAGCTCTGGATGAATAGACTTTAGCTTGACGTAAAGTTCGTCACCAGAAATATCCGGTAGTTTGAGATCTAGAAAGACTAGATCGAAATCCTGCTTCTCAGCAAATGCTATAGCTTCAGCTCCAGATCCGACTACAACACGACCAAAACCAGCCTTCTTTAAAAACTGTTTAAATAACGTTTGCAGAGCAGGATCATCATCAATAACTAAAACGGTTGGCTGTCCACCCTCCTCTTTTTTTAAAACTTCTGTATCCAGCAGACTTCTTTTAATTCTCCATCGCCCCCCTATCTGAATGGCTGGCAACTGACCTCTCTGTACAAGATAGTAAACCGTTGGCAGTGGTATTCTAAGATATTCTGCAGTTTCTTTAACCGTCATTAATTCTGGAGAGTCTTCAGCTGGCATCGAAATTATCTATTTTGAGAATTTATATTATAATTAATATAATGATGTGATATTTAATGATTTATAAAAAGACCAAAAAATATGGTTATTTATGATATTTATAGATCTCTTTCAACCCGACACAAGTAAATTTCACGTTATTTGGTTTATTTATTGCAAATTATCACTTCTGAGAAAACGGAGTAATCATTTTATCAGCTTAAAGGTGAATCACTTTCAACAAATTTGTGAAAAATAAGACTCAAATTAGGCAAAAGTCGTACTTGAAAGAATCTTTCTTTGTACGAAGTCTACATTAAGATCAATCAAACCAAACTATGAGCTCAATTAAATTATACAATCCAGGTCCAGTAAATGTATCCACAGATACCTATCAGGCCATGTCTTCAGCTATGATTGGCCACCGAGGCAGTGATTTTGTAAACCTCTACTCCGATATTCATCCCAAACTCCAGAAGCTTTTTGGTACTAATTCACCAGTCTATTTGAGCACATCATCTGCTTGGGGAATAATGGAGGCTGCAGTAAGAAATCTTTCAACGAAAAAAGTTCTTAATTGTTGTAATGGGGCATTTTCCGACAAGTGGTTGGACGTTTCACAAAGATGTGGATTGGAAGCTGAGTCATTATCTGCCGAGTGGGGCTCACCTATTGATCCAGTCGAGCTAGATAAAAAACTTTCAACCGGTGAATTTGATCTCGTCACTTTAGTTCACAACGAGACTTCAACAGGGGTTATGAATCCCCTCAAGGAGATTGCAAACGTCGTTTCTAAATATGATGACGTATTATTAGTCTTAGATACAGTTTCATCTTTTTCGGTTGTTCCTATTGATGCCGATGAACTTGGTATTGACGTCGTCCTAACGGGCTCCCAAAAAGCTTTAGCTCTACCACCAGGGCTAGCTTTATTTACTGTGTCTGACAATGCATTGGAAAAGGCTAAATCAACCCCAAACCGAGGGTATTACTTTGACTTTCTTGAATTTCACAAAAACTGGGAAAAAATGATGACTCCAAGCACTCCATGTATTTCTCTATTGTATGGTTTACAGCATCAGCTAAATAAAATTTTTGATGAGGGTTTAGATGCTAGATTTGAAAGACACGAAAAACTAAACCAAATGGTTCACGATTGGGTGCAACTCCATGAATTCAATCACTTTGCACCTGAAGGATTTAGATCAAAATCCCTAACTTGCGTAGCGAATAATAAAAATATCGATGTCCCTGCATGGATTAAGAGAATGCGTGAAAAACACTCTTTAATAATTAATGGGGGTTACGGGAAAATTAAGGGATCAACTTTCAGAATTTCAAATATGGGAGATGAATCCGTTGAAACAATTCAACAAATGCTAGAAGCTATTACTGATACTTTAGAGGACTCTTAAAAAACAGGATATCCAATAACCTCGTCACCCTCTCTAATATTTATACCTGGAGGCTTTTTGTCTGCATCAATATTGCCAATTGAGTTAGATCCATCAACTACCTCATTTATTTCTACTTCAGCGACAATAAATTTATCTCGTCTAATATTAAACCTCGTGCCTTTTTCTATACCTTTAGATGATCCAGCGTCAATCACAACGAAGCCCAACCCTTCCTTCACAGCAATCACCTTGGCTATTGCAGGGGCGTCTTTAATTTTCTTTTGCATAGGCGTCAGCTCTTGGATTTGGTCCTGACCTTTTAATTTTTCTGCAATAGTTTCAGTCAACTGTGCTCTTTCAGCCCTCACTGCCTCTAAATCAGCAGCCGCAGAATTTGCAGCATCTCTCATTTCTTTTCTGAGAGATTCTAGAGTCTTTTCGTTTTCTTGTTTCTGTTTATTGAGAGCATCCTCTAATTGTTTTTCAACCTCCACTTTATTTTGGGTAATCGATGTATTTTGATCGTTTATCTGTTGTACAAGGTTGGATTTTTCCATGGACAGCTGGGATTTCTCCATAGACAATTTCATTATATAAATGACAGCTAACACGCTAATTGACACAGCAGCGGAGAGTATAATCTTGGTCATTTTGTCCATTTTTTCTTATATTTGATTAGTTTTTAAGTATTTTAACTTACTACCTGACTGAGGTCGTATCAACGTGAAATAATGTTGAAGAAATTGACCCTCAAATTTGTAGGTGCTAACGTCGGCGCTCTACACATGCTATGGCCGACAAGGGACCCAATTATAAAGACACTTTAAATCTACCTCATACCGATTTCCCCATGAGAGGGAATTTAGTTGAAAGTGAACCGCTAAGACTAAAGGAATGGGAATCCATCAATCTTTACGAAAAGATTATTAGCACACGTAAAAATCAAAATGGAGAAAAATTCATACTTCATGATGGCCCTCCATTTGCTAACGGCGATGTGCACATGGGAACTGCTCTAAACAAACTACTCAAGGACCTCGTTGTAAAATCTAAATCAATGTCTGGCTTTGTAACTCCATACATTCCTGGTTGGGACTGTCATGGTTTACCAATTGAGTATAAGGTAGTTCAAAAAACTCAAGGATTAGAAGCTGCAGAAATACGTAGAAGGTGTGAAGAATTCGCCATGAATTTTGTTAACATTCAGCGTGAGTCATTTAAAAGATTAGGCGTTCTTGCGGCATGGGGTGAACCCTATCTTACACTTGATTCAAAATACGAGGCAGATATCATTCGAGCATTTTCAAAATTTATTGATAAAGGGTTAGTATATTCTAGCAAAAAACCTGTTCAATGGAGCTTCGGAGCGCAAACAGCATTAGCCGAGGCTGAAGTAGAGTATAAAGATGTCACAGACACTGCAATATTTGTAAAATTTAAATTAGAATCTGGACCGCTCGCCGATCAAGCCTCTCTTGTGATTTGGACCACTACGCCATGGACATTACCAGCAAACTTGGCTATCGCGCTCAACGAAAGAATCCAATACATCTATGGAGAGTTTATCGATGAATCTCAAGAAACTCACAATTTAATCATTGCAGAGGATCTCGTTGAAAATTTCATNGAATCAACTGGGTTAACTCTCACAAAAAAAATNGACACTATCCAAGGATCTGAGTTCAAAGAACAAACTACNTCCCACCCTTTTCTTCCAAGACAATCCCCAATTATTTTTGCTGATTTTGTTACTACCGAAGCAGGAACAGGTGCTGTTCATATAGCACCAGGCCATGGTGGTGATGATTATCTTGCCGGACAAGCTGCGGGTTTGCCAGTATTATCTCCAGTCGATGATTTAGGAAATTATACTGAGGAAGTTGGTGTCGATCACCTCGTTGGAAAACATGTTCTTCAGTCGAATAACGACATCATTGACATACTATTAGAAAAGAAAGCTTTAATTGGACGCGAGGAATATAAACATTCATATCCACATTGTTGGAGATCTAAAACACCTATAATTTTTAGGGCTGTTCCTCAATTTTTTATTTCAATTAATTCTTTTAGANATGAAGCGTTAAAAGAAATAGANAATGTCCNATGGTTACCCGAAAAAAATCGNAACCGAATTTATGGAACNGTTGAGGCCAGACCTGATTGGTGTATNTCTCGTCAAAGAACCTGGGGTGTTCCACTTCCAATTTTTTATGATCAAAATGGAACTCCCATTATAGACTCAGAGNTAGCGGAAAAAATTGCAGATATTGTGGAGGAGAATGGCTCTAATATTTGGTTTGAAAACAATGATGAATGGTGGACAGATNAATTAGGCATAGACAAAAGTTATTCCCGCTGTACTGACACCTTAGATGTTTGGATCGATTCAGGGACTAGTCATATCGCTGTATGCGATAGACACGCAGAATTGAATACTCCTGCCGATTTATACTTAGAAGCCACAGATCAACATCGTGGGTGGTTTCAAAGTTCTTTAATGATCAGCATGGTCACAAAAGGAATGGCTCCATACAAGTCGGTTCTAACTCATGGCTTTGTCGTAGACCAAGATACAGGTAAAAAAGTTTCTAAATCTGACCAATCNAATAACGATTCTAAGAANAAGAAAAAAGTCAAACCAATGGAAGCGGATCATTTTGTTTCGAAATTTGGTGCAGATATTTTAAGACTTTGGGTAGCCAGCGTTGATTGGGAAACTGAAGTTCCATTTGGAGAAGGACTTTTTAAACAGACTGCCGATACTTACCGCAGGATCAGAAACACTTTTAGAATTTTACTTGGAAACCTTTATGATTTTAACCCTGAAACAGATATAATTGAAAATAATGATCTGACATTTATCGATAGATGGATTCTAGAAAGGTTACACAAAACAACAGTTGAATGCTTAGAGGGTTATAAAAGCTATCAATTTAGAAAGGTATTTAATTCTATAAATAATTTTTGCACCAACGATCTTAGTAGCATCTATATCGATATAACAAAAGATAGAATGTATTGTGATGCTCCAAATTCACCGAAACGTAAATCAACGCAACGATGCATGTCTATAGTCTTCAATGACCTGTGCAAATTACTCGCACCTATTCTCAGTTATACATCAGATGAAGCATGGGAACATGCAGGAAACAATCCTGGAGACATTCATTGTGAATCATTTCCTGAACCAGATTCTAATTTTCAGCCGAGTGACATTTCCGAGAAAATGGAAATTTTGCTAAAATACAGAAACGTTATTCAACAATCGATAGAACCTTTGAGACAAGAAAAAATTGTAAGATCAAACTACGAAGCATCTGTGCAACTTACTCTTGGAAATAATGATCCTGATCCTTTGGAGTATATCGGCAACAAAGATGATCTGCTTGAATTTTTTATGGTCAGTGAACTATTAATAGTTAAAGGAAACGAGAAGTTATCCTCTAAAACNGTTAGATCTACCCTTCCAAAATGCCCTCGTTGTTGGAGGCTTATGCCTAGTGATCATCCAGATGATTTATGTCAAAGATGTGAAGAGGCTATTTAACTATTCACCAGCCCACAATGACTCAGGCAAAGATATTTTAGCCAGAGATCTATTGATTATATCTTCCTCCTCAACGCTAAATTTCAGATTTTTAACACAATTAGAATTTTCTACAATCTGTTCAGGAGAACTTGCTCCTATTAAAGCCGATGTAACCCTCTCATCTCTTAAAACCCATGATAGTGCCATTTGTGCAAGTGTCTGATCTCTATCTAAAGCAATCGTGTTTAGCTCATTTATACAGTTGATAACAGACTCAGACAAATCTCCCTCACGGATTAAACCTGTAGTTTTTGCTGCTCTAGATGATGATGGGGTGCCTCGAAGATATTTATCTGTAAGCAATCCCTGATACAGAGGGCAAAAAGCAATTATTCCTATACCCAGTTTATCAGTGGTATCGATTAAGCTTTTTTCTATCCATCTATTAAATAATGAGTAATTCGGCTGATGAATAACAATTGGAGACCAACCATTCTCGTTACAGATTTCGTTAGCGAGCCTTGTTTGTTCTGTATTGTAACTACTTATACCTGCATACAAGGCTTTACCCTGAACTACTGCAGAGTTAAGAGCTCCCAATGTTTCCTCCATGGGCGTATCAGGATCAAAACGATGGCTATAAAATAAATCAACGCAATCCATATCTAGTCTTTTTAAAGATTGCTCTAGACTGTTCATAAGGTATTTCCTTGAGCCCCATTCCCCATAGGGACCTGGCCACATATCATAACCAGCTTTTGTAGAAACTAGAATTTCATGCCTTGGGAGATCTCTTAGTATTTTCCCGGCATTGATTTCAGCACTACCATACGGTGGACCATAATTATTGGCCAAATCAAAGTGAGTGATTCCTCTGTCGAATGCTGTGTAAACAATTTCTTTTTGAATTTGAGTGACTTCTGAACCACCAAAATTATGCCAAAATCCCAGTGTAATTGCTGGAAGCTTTATCCCCCATTTTCCACATTTTCGATATGGCATACGCCCATCATATCGTTGTTCATCAGGAATGTAATTAGCCATGTTCCTTTATTCCATACATATATAATAAAATCGAGCTATTTTGACAGATTGTAGTTTTGTTATCCAAAATTAATGACTTTCATGATCAAACTCGAATATAGTTTATAAATACATTTATATTTTTTTAGTGAAATTACTGCTACCAAAAAAAATCAATTTTCAGTTAATTTTGATTATCTTTTCATTATTTATCTGTGACGAATTAAGTGGTGATAATATCAAATTAATTGAAACCAGAAAAATTTGGGATAAAGCAAATCATAATGCTTTCACCGACCTAGAATACTTCAGAGGTCATTGGTACTGTGCATTCAGAGAAGGCAATAGCCACGCAGGCTCTGGTGATTACGGAAAAGTCAGGGTGATCAAATCTGCTGATGGCACAGACTGGAAATCAGTGGCTCTTTTTTCAAAAGATAAAGTTGATCTTAGAGATGCGAAACTTTCAATCACTCCTAAAAATAGATTACTACTAAATTCTTGTGAATACCGAGTTGATAATGATTCAAATCTTGTAAGAAACAACACGTCTGTAACCTTTTTATCTTCGGATGGCATCGAGTGGTCAAATTCAAATCAAATAGCCGATCCAAAATTTTGGGTTTGGCAAACCACATGGAATAAAGGAACTGGCTACGCATTGGGTTATCGCTGGGGGGAAAAAGATATGACCCGACTGTATAAAACCACCAACGGAATTAATTATATTGAACATCTTGATCACCTTCGCCCGCCAGGTGACAAGAGCAATGAACATGCATTATTTTTTGGGAACGATGACACCGCCCATATGCTTCTAAGAAGAGATAATCCTTCCTCACCAACAAGAAGCCAAGCATTATTAGGAACAGCCCTTCCTCCATATCAAGATTGGGAATGGAGGAGATTAAACGTAAGAATTGGTGGTCCCTCTATAATCCAAATAGCACCAAACAAGGTAATCGCATGCATAAGAAGATATGGTAATAAAAATTGGACCGAACTTGGTTGGATCGATATCCAGAAAGCCTCCTATGAACCTGCAATAAGGCTTCCGAGTGGAGGTGATACAAGCTATGCAGGACTAGTATGGCGAGATATGAAATTATGGATTAGTTATTATAGTAGCCACGAGGGCAAGACCTCGATATATCTCTCAAAGGCAATAATTGAATAATCACCAAATAAAAGCCTTGGTCAATTACCACTGATTACCAGTTTTGAATAAATGAAAGCCCTAACTCTAGAATCCTATAACAACTTTTCTTATAATGATGTTCCTGACCCTGTTTGTGGAGATGATGACGTTCTTATAAGAGTTAATTCTTGCGGAATTTGTGGAAGCGACATTCATGGTATGGATGGCAGCAGCGGTAGAAGAATACCGCCCATCATCATGGGCCATGAAGCTGCTGGGACAATTGAATCTGTTGGTAAAAATGTCCATAGCTGGAAATCAGGTGATAGGGTTACTTTTGATTCTACAATCTACTGTGGCAAATGCGACTATTGTAATAGTGGTCATGTTAACCTATGTGAGAACCGTAGAGTAATTGGTGTTTCGCCAGGCTCATACAAACAAAATGGAGCCTTCGCGGAACTTGTTGTAATTCCTGCTAGAATACTTTACAAACTACCAGATAGTTTATCTTTTGAAGAGGCCGCATTTGTGGAACCAGTTTCCATCGCATTACATGGCGTTAAGCGCATCCCTGATGTTAAATCAAAAACTGCAGTCGTTATCGGTGCCGGCATGATAGGACTATTAGTAATACAGGCATTGAAATTCAGTGGAGTTTCTAGAGTTATTGCCGTTGACCTAGATGAAGCAAAATTAGATAAAGCCAAAGAACTTGGTGCTGACGAAGTTTTGCTTAGCAATGAAGAAACAGTAACAAAAATCCATCAACTTACCAATGGGGGTGCTGATGTCACTGTTGAAGTGGTCGGCATGTCCGCAACCCTAAACCTTGCTATTCAGAGCACATCAAAAGGTGGATCTATCAGCCTAATAGGAAATATTGAGCCTAAAACTGAATTTCCTCTTCAAGCAGTTGTCACACAGGAACTTACACTTTATGGATCATGCAGTTCAAATGGTGAATATGAAGAGGCTTTAAATTTGATCGCCAACGGAAAAATAAGAGTAAGAGAATTAATAACCTGCATCGCTCCACTTTCATCAGGAGCTGATATGTTTTCTAAGTTATATAATTCAGAGGAAGAAATGTTTAAAGTTATCTTGAGACCTGATAATGAACTATAGCCAGTAATTCAACTATAATATAAATTAGCAAAATGTTTAATCTAGAAGGAAAAAATGCATTCGTAAGTGGTGCTAGTAGAGGACTCGGCCGTCAATTTGCAAACGCTCTGGCAAAAGCAGGTGCCAATATCGTAATTACCAGCAGAACATTAGAGTCACTCGAAACGACAAAGCAAGAAATCGAAGCTCTTGGACGAAAGTGCATTGAAATTGAGATGGAGGTTCTTAAAGAAGATAGCATTGTAAATGCTGTAAAAAGAGCAGAGGCAGAACTTGGGCCTATTAGCATTTTAGTTAATAACGCTGGTTGCAATATAAGAAAGCCTGCCCTTGAAGTAACTTGGAAGGATTGGGAAACTGTTGTAGATACAAATCTTAAAGGTGCATTTTTTCTTGCTAAAGAAATTGCCAAGGGAATGACAGAGCGCGGATACGGTAGAATTGTTAATATCGGATCAGTCACTTCGGTTGCCGGATATGCTGGTTTAGGACCCTACGGGGCAAGTCGTGGTGGAATTAAGCAATTAACAATGAGTCTAGCACATGATTGGGGGGACAAAGGAGTAACAGTTAATTGCTTAGCCCCAGGATGGTTTAAAACTGAACAAAACGCTAAATTATTCGAAAATTCTGATTGGGTTTCCTACATCGAAGAAAGGATCCCACTAGGAAGAGTAGGCAGACCAGATGACCTTGATGGCACTTGTATTTTTCTATCTTCAGATGCAAGTGCTTACGTAACAGGACAAACTCTATTAGTAGATGGAGGAATTTCTGTTGGCGCAGTCAAAGCCATGCCAAATAATTAAATTATTTCAATGGTTTTCCCGAAGCCAACCTCTTTAAATCCTCAAGATTAGGTTTCATATGGTGAACATTTGAAAAAGATGAAAAGCAATTTTCGGTCATCAAAGAAATCTTAGCCGTTCCTCTTTCAATTCCTAGGTCAGATTTTATTAACATCTTATCGTTAACAAACATCAAAAAATATGTACCAACCCATGCTAATTGGACATCAGCAAACTTCCCTTCCCTGACCCCACTTTTGACATACCCCAAATCAATTTCCGGATTTATATTTGTATATCCATAGGCATTTCCCTCTAAACTTAAATACCCGAAAACCAGGCTTTCTCTTGAATTGATAAAGCCAACACCTACGTGCTTTCGCTCACTTTCATTTTCTTTATTTTCGTTATCATCAATTTTTACTTTAAGTTTAACAACTAAATTACCTTCAGGTGCATCGTGAAGAACAACAGAATCCTCAAAAATTGACTTCATTAAGAAAACACCGCCCTTGAAATCCCAACCCCCATCTGGATCTTCTGTAAATATCCATGACTTAGGAAGCTCTTCGTCAGAAAACAAATCAACCCAGCTTTTCTCTTCATTATCTGTGGAATCACTTATCGAGTCAGAATCACCTGACAACTCTTTCCCCTCTGACAGTGCCGACGCTAACTCAAGAACAGTTCGAGCCATTTCATTGTTTCCTCTTTTTGTGAGTTCATTGGATTGTTTTTCAAGAGCTTTTATTGTATCAAGCCTCTTTTTTTCAATGAGTTGCGTTGCTTTATCACGTATATCTTTTTTATATTCATTATAGTCCTTAAGCAACTTCTGAGTAGAAAATGGCAAGGGTTCCTGAGCTCTAGTGAAGCTGATAGATGAAATAATTGACAATAAAACTACTACTTTGATGCAAATGGACATATTTAATTAAAATCTTAGCAATTCTAATAAGGATAGAGATTAGTGATCAAATGCTTTCTGTAGAAAACGTATCAATACAATTTTTAGGAAGAGTTTTATATAAAGACCTTTCCTTTACCGTTAGCGCAAAAGATCGAGTATGTTTTGCAGGACCAAATGGTGCAGGAAAATCTACACTGATGAAAATCATCGCTGGTTTAATGACCCCTGATACAGGCATCATAAACAAAGCGAAATATACTGAAGTCGGATACCTCCCTCAAGATGGAATTAAACACAGTGGTAAAACTTTATTCAATGAGGCAGAAACAGCATTTGAGAATGAAATAATTATAAAAGAAAAAGTTGAAAATTACGGCGAACTTCTTGGNCAATTGGATNCTAAGAGCCAAGAATACAAAGATGCATTGAACACATACGGTGAACTNCAATTAAAACTCGATAATTTTGATGTCTCTAAGATGAAACCAAATATCGAAAAAATNCTNANTGGANTAGGNTTTAAGGATTCAGATTTCACTCGCAACACCTCTGAATTTTCAGGTGGCTGGCAAATGAGGTTGGCTCTTGCAAAGTTGCTACTCAAAAGCCCTTCTATCCTTTTGCTAGATGAACCAACAAACCACCTAGACATAGACTCACAACTATGGCTTGAAAACTACATTCAAGGATATCAAGGTGCAGTAATCATCATCTCTCATGACAGCGCCTTCTTAGACCTCTTAGTAAAAAAAACGCTAGCATTTGAATCAGGCCGAGTAAGTGAATTCTCGGGCAACTATAGTTACTACCTCGAGCAAAGTGATCTTCTAAGAAAACAGTTGCAGAGAGCTTTTGACAACCAACAAAGAGACATCGCCAAAGCAGAACAATTCATTAATCGTTTCAGATCAAAAGCCCGGAGAGCATCACAGGCACAAAGCAGATTAAAGCAACTTGAGAAAATTGAAAGAATTGAAGCACCACAAAATTCAGAGAAAGCCATTAAACTGGAATTTCCACAACCTGAAAGATCAGGACAAATTGTCATAGAACTGACAGATGTTGAAAAGGCATATGGTTCAAACGTTGTATTCAACAAATTAAATTTTCGAATTGATAGAGGTGAAAAAATTGCAGTTGTGGGTGCTAATGGTGCAGGCAAATCAACATTTTCGAGAATTCTCTCAGATTCTGAAAAAGTAGATCGTGGAATAAGAAAAACAGGACATAAGGTAAGCATTTCCCATTTCGCTCAGGATCATGCAGAAAAATTAAACCCTAACATTACTGTCTTGGAAACAATTGAGGAAGTAGCAACCTCAGAAATCGCAGGAAACTTGAGATCATTACTCGGCTGCTTCCTCTTTAGGGGCGATGATGTTTTCAAGAAAGTTGACGTGTTATCTGGTGGAGAGAGGAGTCGATTATCATTAGCAAAAATATTGCTAAAACCTGCAAATTTTTTAATTCTTGATGAGCCCACTAACCACCTAGATATGCAATCACAAAAAGTCTTGCAAGACGCCTTGATTTCATACAAAGGGACACTTCTAATTGTATCACATAATAGGGATTTTCTTGATCCCATTACTAACAAAGTTATTGAATTTTATTCGGATGGAAAACCGATGAAAACGTTCATTGGTAATTTATCATCATTCATCGAGGCGAGATCAGTTGATGTCTTGAACAATTCTACTAAACCATCAAATACGAAATTACAGAAAAATACAAACAGTAGAAAGGAGATAAGAAAAGCTCAGGGAAAAGCTAGACAAAAGAAATCTGAAGCGATTAAACCTTTACAAATCGAACTAGATGAAATCGAATCTGTTATAGAAAAATGTGAGCGTAGGAAAACAGAAATTGAGAAAAATATGAATTCAGAGGACTTTTTCAAATCAAATGATCATATTGAAATAACCGAGGAATATAAATCTCTACTAGTCAAACTAGAAAAACTTTTCTCAAACTGGTCAACAACATCAGATCAAATAGACGAGATATCCAATGAGTACGATAAAATCATAAATGAAATCTAATCACAGTTTCTAATGGAAACAGATTTTCCATGAGCATCTAATCCTTCGATTCTAGAGAAAACATCAACTGCCTTTGAAGATTTTTTTAAAGCATTTCTACTTACATCAATAACACTAGTTCTCCTTTGAAACATATCAGCGGTTAATCCTGAAAAAGATTTACCAGCTCCTCCAGTGGGCAATGTATGACTTGGACCAGCTAAAAAGTCTCCAATAGCAACTGCTGAATATGGCCCAACAAAGATGGCTCCACTTGTTGTTATCTTTGGTATAATTTTATTAGGATTTTTAACAACTAAAGACAAATGCTCTGGGGCAAATTCATTAGCAAGACGAACACCTTCATTGATAGATTTCACCAACACTAGATTTGTCCCCTTTTTAAGAACCTCTTTAACCTGAAATTGTCTAGAAAGCTGTTTAGATTGAGTTTTCAATTCTTTTGCGACTTCGTCGAGTAGTTTAGATGAAGTTGTAACGAATGCCACATTACTGTCTCCTCCATGTTCTGCTTGAGCTAATAAGTCTGAAGCTATCCAACTGGCTTTACCCGAGGAATCAGCAAGCACGAAGACCTCACTAGGACCCGGTAAAAGGTCAACACTTACATCTCCGAATAATTGCCTTTTCGCCTCGACGACAAAGGAGTTACCAGGACCAAAAACTTTATCAACTTTATTGATAGTTTTCGTTCCGATGGACATAGCCGCAATTGCCTGAGCTCCTCCAACACGAAAAATTGAGGTAGCCCCACTTTGTTTTAGTGCATATACAAGCTCTGGGCAGATCATCCCGTTAGGACCAGGAGGCGTACAAACCACAATGTTGGGAACATTAACAGCTTTTGCAATGGCAACAGTCATTAAAGAGGTAGAAACCAGTGGAGCGCTACCCCCTGGAACGTAAATTCCCACAGAATTAAATGGCTGAAACACCTCTCCAACCAAAACTCCTTGCGAATTACGCGTACTCCAGTCTTTTCTCATACTGCTTAAAGCAAAACTTGTAACATTATCATTAGATAGCTTTATGGCCTGCTTGACCTCATTCGTTGTGGCTCTTGATGATGATGAAATTTCTTTTCTACTTAATTCAAACTGCTCAACTTTGATATCAACTTTATCAAACTTTTTAGTTAATGTGCGAACTGCTTTGTCCCCACCAGATCGTACAGATTCGATTATATCTTCAACTGAACCCTTTAATTTTTCATTAGGTGAGTACTTTCTTGAAAAAGCTTTCTTCAACTTTTTATCATAATTTGAATCCTCAAAACGTATTACTTGCATCTGATAAATTGATAAACCCTGAGATTAGATTTTGCAAAGATCTCTAAACATTATTTATATCGGTCATGAAATCTGCACCCAAATACTTTTCAGGTAATTTTCACCACTGAAATCAAACGGCATTGGCATCGAATGAGTTCCGATTATTTTCTTTCTGGCACTATTTACGCCTAACTCAATGGAATCTAAGAAAGCCTGATGTTTATACTTTTTATGGTTTGTACATGCCAAAATCCACCCCATTGGCTCAACCAGTTTAGCTGACAACTCTATTAAATGTGAGTAATCCTTTACAACACTGAAGGTGCCTTTTTTACCATCACGTGAAAATGATGGCGGATCTAATATAATGATATCGTATTGCCTGCCTTTTTGTTTGAATTGCTTTAACCATCTAAACACATCTCCTTTACAAAAAAAATGGTCCGAACAATCGATATTGTTTAGCGTGAAATTTCTTTTTCCCCAGTCCAAATATCCACGTGACAAATCAATACTTGTGGTTGATTTAGCTCCTCCTAAGGCTGCCATCACGGAAAAACCACAAGTGTAGGAAAAGCAATTTAAAACTTTTTTGTCTTTCGAAATTTTCTTTATCTCAGAACGATTATCACGCTGATCAAGAAACAAGCCTTGTGAATAACCTGAAGAAAAATCTATCTCAAAGAGTGAATTATTTTCAGTAATTACAATATTTGATAACTTAGAGTCTCCATAAACACATTTTGGCGCAGCCTTACCTTCATGTTTCAGTTCTTTAATCCAAATACTTTTTTTAAAAGGACCATCATCCAAATCTAAAGGCGGTAAAACATCATTATAAGAAACCAACCAGTGATCAGCAAAATTATCGATATAGACATTTTTAATCCCATCACTTTGACCGTCAAAAACCCTATAAGAATCTGTCCCGAATGGAATTTTTTCTTTTCGATCTAAAAAGGCACTTTTAATTAGCTTATCCAAAATTTATATACAAAGATAAAGAAGAAATGGAAAATCTATTATCAAATATCGATCAAGCAAGCGTTGAAGGAAAAATTCTTGAGTCTGCTTCTATAAACATTCGCGAATTTCTAGAGGCGAACTCAAATGAATTTTATATAGATGTCATACAAGAATTGTTTGATAAAGGCTTATGGGAGGAACTAAATGATAGATTCTACAAGAAATTATCTTTTGGCACAGGTGGATTAAGAGGCCGAACTATCGGTAGAAACATTTCTGATCATGAAAAGGGAGAAGGCGGCCCCAATGAAAGGCCTCAGTTCAGCTGCGTAGGCACTAATATGATGAATACTTTCAACCTCACGCGAGCAACTATAGGACTTGTAAGTTATTTAAATGACTGGTCGAAAGAAACCTCCGAAGAATGCCCTATAAAGTTAGTTTTTTGTTACGACACGAGACATTTCTCGAAAGATTTTGCTGAGCTCTGCTCAAAAGTAGCAGCCGATTTAGGTGCTAATGTATTTCTTTTTAAATCTCATAAAGCCACCCCTGTGATGTCCTTTGCCATTAGAGAACTAAATTGTCACGCAGGCGTCATGATTACAGCAAGCCATAACCCATACCATGATAATGGCTATAAAGTAAACTTTTCCGATGGAGCCGCAATTATACCTCCACATACCGATGGCATTATAAATCGCGTAAACAAATTACTCAAAGAGTCATATATCCCTCTAGAAGAATCCGATAGAGGGCAAATTACTTATGTCTCACAAGAGGTCGAAAATGAGTATTTAAAAAGAGTTAAATCCCTTGCTTTAGATCTCGATCTAATTAAAAAGAACAACTCGCTAAACATTGTTTTTACTGCACTTCATGGAACGGGAGGTGTCCATGCTCCTGTGCTACTAAATGAACTTGGATTCAAATGCACCACTGTGAAAGAACAGGATACTTCTGATGGTCGATTCCCGACTGTTAAATCACCAAATCCAGAAAATGGAGACTCCTTAAAGATGGCCATAAATCAAGCTAGGGAGAGCGGTGCAGACATTGTAATTGGAACTGATCCAGATTGCGACAGAATGGGCGTTGCAGTAAGGGGTAACAACTCAGAATTCGAACTTTTAACTGGAAATCAAATCGGGTCTCTTATGCTTTATTATCGAATAAAAACTTTATTCGATTCAGGAATAATCAATTCAAAAAATGTAGAGAATGCTGTCATCATAAAAACATTTGTAACAACCGATCTCCAAAAATCAATCGCTGAAAAATTTGGAGTAAAACTCATCAACACCTTAACAGGTTTTAAATACATAAGCCAAAAGCTTTCTAAATATGAAAGAAGCCTACCAAAGGACGTCATCAAAGACTACAGAAGCATGAGTGTCACTCAAGCTATGTCCGCTCAACTAAATGACGGCACGTTCATGATTTTTGGAGGTGAAGAAAGTTACGGCTATTTAGCTTGTGATTTCACCAGAGACAAGGATGGCAATGGGGCGGTAGTTTTGTTCGCCGAAACAGCTGCTTATGCAAATTCAATTGGTAAGTCCTTAATTGAATTACTTGACGATATCTATCTCGAGTTTGGATATTTTCAGGAAATTAATAAGAATAAAGTTTTTGAGGGTGCCCAAGGCGCTCAATTAATTCAAAATTTGGCTGACTCGTACTCAA
Organism: Verrucomicrobiales bacterium; assembly: GCA_002696885.1. Taxonomy (GTDB): domain Bacteria; phylum Verrucomicrobiota; class Verrucomicrobiia; order Verrucomicrobiales; family DEV007; genus EC70. The sequence continues at coordinate 19,865 of NZSO01000056.1, forward strand.
TTAACCCTCCCTCAATATGTGATTTTTCTAAAGCAACCAAAGTTATTAACTTTTCTAAAGACATCATACACGATTCTGAGGGGGACCCAATACCCAAAGAAAAAATGATTTTTATTCATTTAGAGGATGGTCGTAAATTTGCCATAAGACCATCTGGAACGGAGCCTAAAATCAAATTTTATCTTTTTGGCCACTCTCTTCCTGAAAAAATAACCACGAATAATCTTAACGATATTAAGGAGCAGACAAACAATGGATTACTTTCACTTTGGGAATGGATACAAAATGACATTGAAAAAAGATTAGAACAATCATAACAAATAAACCAAATATAGTCTGAAAAAAATATTTAACATTTGGCGCATCTTTGCAGCCATATCATCAGGGATTTTATTGGCTCTATGTTATCCAAAAATCAGTATTAGTGAACTTATTTGGATTTGGCCAATCCCACTGATAACATCACTATGGACACTTAAGCGTTCCAAAAAATCAATCTTTAAAGGATTTGGTTTAGCTTATCTATCAGGACTCTTTTTTTTCTTAATAAATCTTTCTTGGTTACACCATATCCATATCGCTTCGTGTATTTTATTATCCTCATACCTTGCGTGCTATTTTGGTATCTGGGGCTCCTTTGTAGCCACAGTCGGAAATGTAAAGAATTCAAATGGATCATTGTCACGTTGCTCATCATTTATGAGCATCAAAATGGCTTTCTTAAACGGTGCTGCATGGTGTGGGTTGGAATGGATCAGAGGCTGGTTTTTAACAGGTTTTCCATGGAACGGCTTGGGCGTGGGTATTGTTAATGAACTCGTAATTATTCAGGTCGCTGATATTGTTGGTGTTACAGGTATTTCTTTCGTAATAATTTTTTGCTCAACAATTATTACATCATTAATTTTTAGGGTGCCTTATGAAATAAAGAATTCAAAATTAAAAGCCCATCCAGATTTCATATTAGGAGTTTCTCTAATTATCTTAATGTTTATTTATGGAACCAACAAACTTTCCAAGGTTCCTTCTGATCAAATTGAGATTAGAACTCTTCTGATTCAAGGAGGCATCAACCAAGATGAAAAATGGAACCCTAGTACAGCTCAGGAAATTTATAAACGCTACTGGGACATGACGACTCCATATCTTCAATTGGAGAACGTGAACTTTGATTTAGTAGTATGGCCAGAAAGTTCACTGCCCTATTCACTTTACGACCAAGAAACACAAAAGTATCTCAACAAAATACTTTCAATTAATAATTTTGAACTGGCTTTAGGAATAAATGAACGTGTACCCCAAGAAGGCATATATAACTCCATAGTAACTTTAAAAAACAATACAGAGAATCCAAATATCTACCGAAAAACACACCTTGTTCCGTTTGGCGAATACGTTCCCTTTAGAAAATCGATTCCGATTGTTGAAAAGATAGCTGCCAATTCCTTAGGGGTTGACTTTAGTTCAGGTAAAAAATTTGAACCCCTTCCTATGAATTTACCAGAACCTTATCAGATAATACCATTGGTTTGCTTTGAAGACACTTTTGGAAGTCTTGCAAGAAAATTTGTTAGGGATTCCCCTCAACTCATTGTAAATGTAACTAATGATGGCTGGTTTAAAGAAAGCGCTGCTTCAGAACAACATTTAACTAATGCTATTTTTCGATGCATTGAACTGAGACGACCTATGGTTAGATGCGCAAACACAGGTATGACATGCCTGATTGATGAATGCGGTAGCTTGTATGACCGTTATTCTAGTTCTCCCAGTGGGGAACGCCTAATACATGGTAAAGATCGCTCAAATACATTCTTAAGAGCCTCACTTCCTGAAACTATCAAAATCGAAAAGTCTCCAAAGACCACGATTTACTCTAGAATAGGAGATACATTCTCAATCGTTCTGGGATTGATTGCATTTATTGCCTCAATATTAAAATGGTATCGATCTTTTAAAGGTAATTAATTAAATACTTTGCCACTTGATTGGCATGATATTTTTATTTCTTCCCTATCAAAACTTGGATCACTTCTGAAGGTAAATCTACCTTGGTGTCTTCTCTCCATATCAAGTAAAACATTAGAATCCTCATCTTTTAATCTTTTCATTATTTCTGGATGCACAACGATAATTAAATCACCAATACTATCATCCTCCATATTCATTAGACCTGAAAGCTTCCTCTGTAACTCTACACTAATACTTTCTGACGACTTAATTCTTCCAGATCCCTTACAAACTACACACGGCTCAAACATTGACCTACTCAAACTTTCATTAAGTCGCTGTCTTGTCATTTCCATTAGACCTAATTGAGATAAAGGTAAAACTTGTATTTTTGCTTTGTCGTTATCCGTACTCTTGAGCATTCGACGATAAACAGCATTTTGGTCTTTTCGCCCCTTCATATCGATGAAATCAACAACGATAAGGCCGCCTATATTCCTTAACCTTAACTGTCTTGCGACCTCATCAGCTGCTTGGAGGTTTGTCTCCAAAATCATCTTATCTGAATTGTTTTTACCTCCTCTATTCCTACCAGTATTAACATCAATTGAAATCAATGCTTCAGTTTCATCTATTACAATGTATCCCCCACATGGCATCCAAACTTCTCTACCAAAAGCACTCTTTATTTGTTTCTCTATATTAAACCTTTCAAATATCGGCTGTTTAGTGGGAAGATAATGAACCCTTTTTTTAGATCTTTTAGAAATTGTTGCAACTGAGTCCTGCATCCTTCTGACAGTTTCTTCATCATCACAAAGAACTTCAGCCACTTCATCAGTTAAAAAATCTCTTACTGTTCTCTCAACAAGCTCAGGCTCTTTAAAAACACAGCTTGGGGCTTCATTACTCTGCCTACTGGCATCAATTTCACTCCATTGTTTTAGAAGAATATGTAAATCCCTAATAAGAAATCGCTTTTTTTGACCTCTACATACCGTTCTAAGAATTACACCCATACCCTCAGGAACATTCATCTGCTCAGTAATCTTTCTTAACCTAGCTCGCTCTTTGGGGTCATCAATTTTTCTAGAAATACCAAATTGATCATTAAGAGGCATTAGAACCATGTAACGACCAGGTAAGGTTATATTAGTAGTAACACGCGGACCTTTATCGCCGATTGCTCCCTTACTTACCTGAATTAAAACTTCTGAACCTACGGGGTAAATATTTGGTATATCTTTAGCAGAAATTCTTTGAGGTCTTTTTTGATTCTTTTTTCGCCTAACCTCTTCCAAACCTTGATCAAGTGCAGCGGGTATAGCATCCCAAAAATGAAGAAACGCATTTTTGTCGGTTCCTATATCAACAAACATGGCCTTCAGGCCAGGTTCAATATTCTTTACTTTACCTTTGAAAATACTCCCGACTATGTTCTCATCTCCTACCCTCTCAATTGTGTAGTCAACAAGCTTGGTTTCTCGTAATTGAGCAACCCTAGTTTCCAATTTTTCAACATTTACAATAATCTGATATCCAGCAGACAAGGCTTTATTTCGCCTAGCCTCGCGTAATTTCTTAAACATTTTTCCAATAAAAATTTGTGAGCCATTAAAATGCACTCGGTTAAAATATTATCTTTTAAATTAATTTTCACAATCTAGACAGAATACAGTCTAACGACCTCTCCTTCTTTCAAGTATTCCAATTCTTTTTCTAACAGTTTTTGACTTTACTGACCCCCTTATATCAGGCTTTTTTTTCACAGTTGGTGTCAAAATTGTTTTTTTTACAGTACTTTCGCTGGCAGGTGCTGGAGTTGCTGCAACCGATGTTCCATCATCACCATCATTATCAACGATTATACCCTCTGTAGGATCATCATCAAAGCTCACTAATTCAACAAAGTCAAAGTTTCCCTGATATTCTTCTACTGAAGAAATTGCCTGTTTTTGGCCAAAATCCTCTAATAACATAATTTCATCAATGATTCTCTTGGCAATTGGAGCACAAACACCTCCACCTGATTTTGCATTCTCAACCATAACACATACGGCGAGTCTAGGCTTGTCGTAGGGAGCAAAAGAAATGAACCATGCATTGGTTTCGTTTCCTCCACTGGGTCGTTTCCTTCCAGTTTGAGCAGTTCCAGTTTTTCCAGATAATTGAGTTATTTCTGATTGTCCCCGTCTCGCTGTTCCTTTGATTTCATTTACAACGTCCCACATTCCACTTTTACAAATTTCTATTTTCTCTTTTGGAATACCCAAATCGTTTAGACTATATAGAGGTTTGGGAAAAACCATTTCCTCCTCAGCTTTATTAACTGTTTTAAATATTAACCTAGGTTTATAATAATAACCACCATTTGATGTTGTTGCAGCAACTCCTGCCATCTGAAGAGCAGTTGCTTCTGTAGCACCTTGACCAATTGAGACCAAAGCAGTATCAGCATCGCCCCATTTACCAAGGCCTTGAGCTCTTTTCCAATCAGGATTTGGAATAAAACCGGCATCCTCATTGTTTAATGGTATTCCAGTTTTCTCACCCAATCCCATTGCCTTGGAGACATTTAAAATATCATCAATTCCTGATGCATTTCCATACCTATAAAAAAAGCCGTTGCATGAAGTTTTTATTGCCTCTCTTGCATCTATACTACCATGGGTATATCCCTTAGATAACGCCCAACACTTCATGAAAACTTTAGGACCATATCTCGCACCACCAGCACATTCAAAATGCTTCATTTCTTTTCCACTTAACATTCCTGCTAAAGTCACCGGTATCTTGAATGTGGATCCAGGCGCATGATCCTTTAGGGCTCTGTTGATTAGAGGGTCGTTTTCATTACTCAAATAACCTTTCCAATCCTCTTCGCTAATTGATGGAATAAATTTGTTTGGATCATATGAAGGGACTGAGGCCATTGCAAGAATATCACCAGCATATACCTTATGACTTTCTCCATTATTATTTAATTCATAGTTCCTCGGAGCTATAACAACAGCTGCTCCCCTTCCAACTTTTCTAAGAGCGTTTTCAACAATATACTGATATCTAACATCCAATGTAAGCCATACATCTGAGCCAGGCTTTGGTTCATCATATGAAATCTCCCCAAGGACTTGACCCATTTCATTTTTTGAGTCAACGATTCGCCCCTTCTCATCTTTTAGCATTATTCTTTGGCCAGGTCTGCCCCTAAGTAAACTGTCCATAGTCTCTTCAATTCCATCTCCTCCGAAATCATCTGGAACATAATAATCCCACTGTTTTCTCTCTTCAGCAGGAACTTTTTTTATGTCTGGCTGTCTGACAAAGCCCAATATGTGTGACGCCAAAGCACCATAAATATATTTTCTCATTGGTCTAGCAACAACAGACACTCCTGGAATATCCAGAGTATGCTCTGCTGCAAGAGCATACTCTTCAAACGTTAAATCATCCCTATAACTGTATGCCACTAATCCTCCGTGAGTTCTCCAATGTCTCTGTAAATCTCCTGAGTGAAACTCTTTATATAAGCCTAACCTTGCTAAATACGGAAGAACGCTTTCTGATACAATAGAAACCATATCCTTTTCTTGTCTCTTTCTTTTGATTCCGCTTGAATCATAAAACTCAAAATACGTGACAGGAACTTCTTTATATTCCTTTTTGGTTAAAAGTTTTTTGTTTGCTTTGCGAATACTTTCGTTCTCTTCGGCAACTACATTATAATAGTTATCAAGAATTTCTTTAAGATTGAATTGCATTTCATACCTCGCAACATTCTCAACTAAAACCCTCCCGCGTCGATCTCTTATAAGGCCACGCACGCCCGGAATTCTNACTTTCACTTCAGAGGTTCCAGGAACTTTAGAGGAAAACTCTTCAAATCGATCTATCTGAACAACGAATAATCTTACCAAAATNGCAGAAAATCCAGTTANCAAAAAAATTGCTAAAAGGTAAAACCTGATTCTATAACCAATTGTCATTGATAATCCTCAGTCCTNCCTCCAACTGCAACTATTGGNCAGCCACTTANTTTGCTGATTTGTAAAATTATATAAAAGAAAAATGGAGAGACAACCATNCCAAAAAATACAGACACCCAAATATCTCTCCAAAAATTATCAGGAAAAATAAATTGAGCTCTAGCAAAGCTAATCAAGAACCACTCAATCAGAAAAAATATTAATGTAGATACACCTACTAATATGATTGGTGCCTCCCATCTACCCTTACTGAAAAAGGGTGCCATACCTTGCATAATTGATCCTGTAACAAAAAATAGGAAGATTGAGTAACCAAATGCAACATCGCTTCCGACATCAATAGCCATATGAATAGAATCCCAAGTCAGTCCTGTGAAGAAAGCGAATAAAAGCATAACTCCAAATGGAACTGATAAACTGCATGTGAAAAAAATTGTCTGCACGATGAAAAACCTTACACCCATTGGTGATAACAAATTTGAGAACACCTCATCAAAGATGAATGATAGAAACAAAAGAAGTGACAAAAATAAAATGAAAATAGCTTTGGATTTATCGACAACAATCATCTTTACTCAATCACTTATTGTGTTACCACAGAATTTTCTTTAGAAGCTTTATCATACTTATTATTGTTTGAACTTAAGTCGCTATCTTTATCCGAAACCAATACAAATATATAACTAAGTTGGTTAAAATTAATGGCAGGTTGAACTCTTGCTACTGCATCAAAGTCCTGAACTTCAAATTCTTTTATGTATCCTAAAATTAGACCTGGAGGAAATATTCCACTTACCTCTGCATTTCCCACACCTGAAGAATAAACCTTTGCACCCGCAGAAACACCAAACCTATCAGCCTCTTTGGGTAAGTTTTGTAATAATAAATAACTTACATCCCTTCCAGCACCAGGCGCACCCGATAGAATACCCTGAACGCGCTCAAGTCCTTTTTCATTGGCATTCGCAAAAACACCATGTACATAGGCTCCAATTTTACACTCAGAGTCAGTAACCAAGACTACAGTCGACTGTGATTTGCCCACATTAACAATTTTCCCAACCAAGGCTCCTTCAACGTTCTCAGCTCTATCTACTGCCACTGGAGTCATTACAGGATCATTTAGTCTAACTCCATCATCAGAACCTCTATCAATCACAAAGGTTTTCCACCAAGTACTACTTGGTCTATTAATAACCCTAGCAGCGACTAATTGCTGAGATTGTTTACGTTTAAATTCAACAAAATTTAATGATCTTTTTAATTCAATGTTTTCCTCTCTCAACAAATCAATCTGACTTTTCCACGCACGCAACTCATACAAGTCAGACAACAACTTATTATACCTTACCCCCAGTTCGTCTTTGTTATATTTTTTTGAAATTTCTGAAACTGATATGGGCTCACCATTAACGACATCATTGTTGTAAGTTATTTCGTCAAAAGATTCATAAACAAGGCCAAACAAACCAAGAACTTTAGACTGTATTGATCTCACATCATCATCTTTCAATGTAAAGATCCAAACCATCGCTAGAACAAATATAACAAGTGCTATTAAGTTGTTCTTCTTCATTAATCCATTTGAAGCCTATAAAATAAAACAATTCATTTTAGACACCCGCTGATGTCACTTTTCTGAGAAAAGAAATTTCATTTAAAACTTTTCCAGTGCCTTCAACAATTGCCTTCAAGGGGTCTTCAGCTACATGTGTCGGTATACCAGTCTGCTCGGCCAGCCAAATATCAAGACCTCCAAGCAGCGCTCCTCCGCCAGCAAGCATAATTCCTCTATCAACTAAATCAGCAGCCAATTCAGGAGGGCACCTTTCAAGAGTCACTTTGACCGAGTCAAGTATTGCAGCTAAAGGTTCAGCCATAGCTTGTCGAATTTCTTGTGAAGTTACTTTTATTGTTTTAGGTAAACCATCTACCAAATCCCTGCCTTTCACATCCATTGTTGTTTCCTGGTCAACAACTGTTGCTGAACCTATCTCAATCTTGACTTCCTCTGCCGTTCTTTCACCAATCATTAGATTGTATTGTCGCTTCATGTAAGCAATTATTGATTCATCAAGNTCATCACCACCAACTCTTACACTACGGCTTTGCACAATTCCGGATAAAGAAATTACAGCTACNTCAGTGGTACCTCCACCAATATCAACAATCATATTTCCACTAGCATCTTGAATCGGCAAGCCCACTCCAATGGCTGCCGCCATAGGTTCTTCAATCAAATAGACTTCATCCGCTCCAGCATGCCGAGCTGAATCTTTAACCGCTCGTTTTTCTACCTCTGTTATCCCCGAGGGAACAGCTACAACAACTCTTATTTTAGATGCCCTAATAATCTTTTTCCCATTCCCCTTGTCTTTTGTTCTCGCCTCTCTGATGAAATGTTTAAGCATGGCCTCAGTCATTTCAAAATCAGCAATAACCCCATCCCTCAAAGGTCGCACTGCTGAAATAGTGTCTGGAGTTCTTCCCAACATTCTTTTTGCATCATCTCCCACAGCAACAACCTCTTTTGATCCATTTTTAACTGCCACTACTGATGGTTGCCTCACTTTAATCCCCTCATCTTTGACATAGACTAGGGTATTTGCGGTACCTAAATCGATACCAATATCCATATTTAAAAGCCCAAAAATTCTATGAAAAATACTCACTAATAAATGTCTATTATTTAAACCAGCAAATACGATTAATAATCAACAATTTCATTTAAGAAAACTTAAAAATAAAGATAAGTGCTATTTTTTTTTGTATTTGGCCATGATATTGTTGAGGTTTTTTATGATAATACCAAAATTACTTATTTATGTTGTTCATATATAGGAACTTGAGAGGCTTTATTTTTTATGATTCATTTTAAATGTGACCGCTGTACAAATTGTTGCAATTGGCCCGGTGAAGTCGTTGTGACAGATGTTGAAATCGATCTTATGGCAAAACAGCTTGATATATCCCCGCAAATTTTCATCGAAAAGTATACAGATCTGAGAGAAAACAGAAATGGACTCACCTTAAAAAACAATGAAAACGGTTCATGTGTTTTACTCAAGAATAGAAATTGTTCAGTCCATTCTAATAAACCCAAGCAATGTAGAGATTTCCCAAATAATTGGCGATTCAAGGGTTGGCGACAAATTTGTGAAGCTCTTCCCTCAAAAATTAAATAAATTTACACCAAATCTAAAAGATATACTTGATTGAGCTCTTAGCTGCATTCAAATTGCCATTCCAAAATTGAAACCTCAATTAATGCTCGGGTGGCGGAACTGGTAGACGCGCTAGACTAAGGATCTAGTCCAAGCAATTGGGTGCAGGTTCGATTCCTGTCTCGAGCACTTTTATTAATTTAGTTCCCTTTAGATCCTTTTCACTCCAGGTATTCCTGATTTGAGCAAAAAACTGGCCTCGTTAATTAATGGAGCCCCAGGCTTCTCGACGAAAGGTGTAATTCGAAAATGCGTAGTCCAAGTATCAGGGGTGATGTCGCAACTAACATAGCCACGATTGGAATTATAATATTGCACAAAGTCATTCTGTTCAGCCGCTCGCTCATACTCAGTTATACGATTACCTCCATTTCCACCTGAGGACATTGAAGTACCAACAAACTCTGTTCCTACTACAGGAGAATTATCATCTTTAAAATCAAGCTGTAAATCATTCACCCAATTCACATGAATATCACCAGTAAGAACAACAGGGTTAGGTATTTTTCGTTGGTGAAAAAAATCTAACAATCGCCGTCGACTCACCTCATAACCAGGCCACTGATCCATGCTGTAACGACGGTCTTCACCCTTTCCACGATTAAGTGGTGCCATCATCACTTGCTGTGCCATTATATTCCAGGTCGCACTAGAATTGATAAGGTTTTTCATGAGCCAATTTTCCTGTTGCTCACCAAGCATAGTGGCACGTGGGTCGAGCGCTTTACCAACCATTGGCTTCTGACGGTCTCCATTTGGTTGGTCCGTTCGGTATTGACGTGTATCTAGCACATTAAAATTTGCTAACCGACCATACTTACAAGACCGGTATAATGTCATCTGAGGTCCCTGAGGAAATGACCTTCTTCTTAGTGGCATAAACTCATAGTAAGCTTGATAGGCGTTCATACGACGTACGAGAAATTTCTCTGGAGATATACCATCCTCCTCGGAGACAAGATTGGCGTAATTATTATCAAATTCGTGATCATCCCATGTTACCAACCATGGAAATTGGCGGTGAGCTTCAGCCAACATTCTGTCTAAACGGTACTGTGCATATCGCGTTCTATATTCGTCAAGCGACTCAACTTCAGCTCCTATATGTTTACGAGGTCGATTATTAACACCACCATATTCATAAATGTAGTCTCCTAAGTGTACGATTAGGTCTAAGTCTTCTTTCACCATATGTGGATAACCATTAAAATATCCACTTTCATAATTCTGACATGAAGTAAAAGCAAAACGAACCCTCTCAGGCATGGAATCTTCTGCAGGAGCTGTTCGTGTACGCCCCACAGGACTAGTGTGAACCCCAGCATGGAATCGGTAAAAATATGAGTGGGCAGGTTTTAACCCAGTTACCTCAACATGTACAGAATGCCCTAACTGAGGGATTGCATGGGCAGTTCCTTTTTGAACAATATTTCTAAATGCCTCATCATTGGCAACCTCCCAAAAAGTTTCAATAGGCTCCGAAGGCATACCTCCCCCCTCGTCCAGCGGTAAAGGAGCTAGCCGTGTCCAGAGAACTACGCCATCTGGCTCAGGATCGCCTGAAGCTACACTCAGTTTGAATGGATAATCCTCAAATTGCGGTCTAGTTATAACAGGACTGGTTGTACGACATGAAGAGAATGGTATTGCCGAAACGGCTGCCATGTATTTCAAAAACTGTCTTCGCTCTACTCCGTATCTCTTTGAACTATTCATTTAAGAATTGAAATACTAGCCTTCAGTCAATTCGGTTCCAATTAAAAAAAAATCTGATATAGCAAAAGCAGCATTCTTTATATTTTATTGGAAATGTAAGTTTTTTGCCTACTTATTTCTGAAAGTTATCGAACCATTTTTGAACCTTTAATCCGGGATATTGATCTTCAGGAATCATATTGATCAGTTTGTTTTTGATTTTCAAAAAATCAGATTTATTTGCCAAATTAAACCACTCGTTGGGGTCATTCCTATGATCATAGAGTTCTTCACTACCATCCTCATAACGGATGTATCTCCAGTGATTGGTGCGAATGGATGTATTTGCATTACCATATGAAGAAATGGCTGGAGAACGAGGTTTGCTTGGGTCATTTATTTGAAGCTTAATGGATTCACCGTCAAGCCAACTTGGAATTTCAAGGTTTGCTAAATCGACCAAAGATGGATAAACATCAATCAAACTCACTGGTTGAGTGCATATAGAGCCTGGTTTTACACCTGGCCCTCTTACAATAAATGGTATGTGAGTGGTTTGTTCCCAAATTGCCCCTTTGCACCAATGCTTCTTCTCACCAAGATGCCATCCATGATCACTAACTAACATAACAATAGTTTCACGACCACGTGGATTCCTCTCTAAGCTTTTCAAAAAACGTCCAATTTGGCTATCAACGAACGCGATTGATGCCAGATAGGCACGAATTGTAGAGTCCCATTCATCATTTTTGACAATGTATTCGTGATCGCTCAGTCCTTCATGCATAGGCTTGTGGGCATGGCTACGTGCAAGTTTACGCGCAAACTCAGGCATATCAGCCCAGTCATTTATACCATTAGGCTCGGCTGGACGATTTATTGATTGGAGAGGAAATAACTCAAACCAGCGCTTGGGCACTTGAAGGGGTCGGTGAGGCCTATAAAACCCAATGGACATAAACAAAGGTCGATCAGTTTGTTTCTTCCACTGTTCGATTGCCCAACTAGCGACCTTATAGTCACCCATTTCATGGTCACCAACTTGAAGCGGATATCCATCATTTGGCGCTCTCATTGCATTAAAATTGTCTTTGCCTCTTGGTGGCTTTGGATCTTTGGGACGATGAAGAAAAGCATCTCCAAAGTTATCGTGATTACCATGAAAAACTTTACCACCGCTGACTACTCGGTAACCATTAGATTCAAAAAAACCATGAATTGTTGGCGTTTTTATTTTTATTTCATTTGGCCCTTTCACATTAAAGTAGATACCCGTATTAAAGGGATACACCCCATGCATTAGGCTTGTCCTAGATGGTCGACACTGAGGTGAATTACAGTAAGCTTGAGAAAAGAGCATTCCACTTCGAGCAAGCGCATCAATATTAGGAGACTTTGCATTCGGGTGCCCCCCTAAACATCCAACCCAATCATTAAGATCATCAACAATAATAAGAACGATATCTCGCTTACCATCTGATTGAGCATAACCTCTCACGGCCAAGCCGATACTACAAAAAGCTGAAATAATGAAGGTTATAAATAATCTTGTCATCAACTATATTTTATCGATTCGCTGTATTGATTGGTTTTTTTTCTTAATATCCTGTAATAGTGAATAATAAGCCTCAAGTGAAAGACACCTTATTAGATTCGCTAAAAACTATGATGGACGATATTATTGAAAATTATATTAAAGATCAAACTCGCCATGAGTTCTTTGAAGATATTTTTAGGTCTCAACTTTAAATATTAAAATTGCAGTTCACTCCGTTTCACCTCCATTGAATAAATCTTCTCTCCATCAATATTAACAATTGTGTAACTAACGCTTGGGTCTTCATTAGTCAGATCAAAATCAACACGACCGTAAGATTGTTTCTCATTATATCCAAAAATCGAATGCTTAATAATTCCATGAACATGTTGATTAGTAAGACGAGAAGACTGCCACTCAAATAATGGGTACATTCCATCTATTCCTGTATTAATTTTATAGGCATCAGAACGATGCCTATCAGCAGAGAGAATCACAACACCAGGAATCTTTTGCTCAGCAATAAATCTAAATATCAATTCTCGTTCTCGATTATATCCGTCCCATGTATCCTTCGATCCTGGTTTAACATTTGGAGTCATTGGGACATTAGTGCATAACACCTTAAAGGTTGCGGTTTTTTTAAGAGAATCTTTTAACCACCGCATTTGAGCAGATCCTAACATCGATGGGTTTTTTAATTTAGGTGATTCTCGATAATATCGCCCATCAATAAGAACAAAGTGAACTTTACCAATCCAAAAATCAAACCAACAACCCGGTTGTTTTTCACCTCCTCCATAATATGGATTATCATAGTTGTCTTTGAATATCTTCCAGACTTCGCGCTTCCACTTAGGCTCGTCTATAGCAGGACCACCCCATCCGTCATTAGTAGTAAAGTCGTGATCATCCCAAATGCCATATATTGGAACTTTCTTAGCCAGCCTTGACCATTCAGGCTGACTTTGCCGACGGTAGTAATGGAAAAGCTGCATTTCTGGTGTCATTGGATCATCAATATAAACATTGTCACCGAGAAGTATTAAGGCTCGAGGATCGATCT
>NZSO01000057.1 GCA_002696885.1 Verrucomicrobiales bacterium
AGTTGATAGCTGAGGGTACACCAAAGGAAATCATAAATTCTGAGACTTCTCTAACTGGAAAATATCTTTCAATGAAAGTTAAGATAGAAGTCCCAAAGAAAAGAATAAAACCTCCTAAAATAGTTGAACTATCAGATTCTTTTGATTCTGGATGGATTACCGTAAAAAATGCGACTGATAACAACCTCAAAAATATAAACGCATCCTTTCCGTTAGGTTGTCTAACATGTGTTACTGGAATTTCTGGAAGTGGAAAATCTACTTTGGTTAATAATATTTTGAAAAAAACCATCTTTAGAAAATTCTATGGTTCAAAAGAACAACCCGGAGCTCATGATGTGATAATCGGATTAAATCAAATCGATAAAGCTATAGTCATAGACCAGTCTCCTATTGGAAAGAGCCCTAGATCAAATCCGGTCACTTATAGTGGAGCGTTTAGTGAAATCAGGAAATTATATTCTCAGGTTCAGACTTCAAAAATTAGAGGTTATGACATGGGTAGATTTAGCTTCAATGTAAAAGGAGGTAGGTGTGAGGCATGTAATGGTGATGGTTCTATCAAAATCGACATGCATTTTCTCAATGACGTATATATAAATTGTGAAAGTTGCAAAGGATCCAGATACAATTCTGAAACTTTAGATGTCACTTACAAAGGAAAAAATATAGCTGAAGTTCTAACAATGACAGTAGATGAGGCTACACAATTTTTCGCAAAAATACCGAAAATTTACGATAATCTTAGATCTATGGGAGAGGTTGGGTTGGGATACATTAAATTGGGTCAACCAGCCAACACTTTGTCTGGGGGTGAGGCTCAAAGGCTAAAGTTGGCCTCTGAGTTATCTAAAAATTCTACAGGAGATACACTATATCTTCTTGATGAACCAACAACTGGACTTCATTTTTCCGATATAAACAACCTATTGTCAGTTTTATATAAACTCAGAGATAGTGGAAACTCTCTAATTGTTATAGAACATAACTTAGATGTAATTAAGTGCGCTGACTGGATTATTGATATGGGGCCTGAGGGTGGCCCTAGCGGAGGTTATATAGTGGCTGAGGGGCCTCCTAATGTTATAGCTAAAAATAAAGATAGCAGTACTGGGAAATTCCTTAAAGAAATTATCAAATGATATTTAGATCACTCTGTCGTTTCCTCCATCTAGGGAAATTTGAGAGCCTGTTGTTTTAGAAAACACATCACTATTCATAAGGGAAACCATTTTACCAACGTCAGCGGACTTGATCTCTGTTTTCATTAAATTTCTAGTCTTATACTCATCAATAGTTAATCCATACCTCTCTGCCGAACGAGCAAGTGCCTCAGGTGTCCAGAGTTTAGTATCAAATACCGCGTCAGGATGGATAATGTTACATCTCACACCATGTGGTGCTAACTCAAGTGCTGCGACACGACATAACTGAGTCAGTCCTGCCTTTGCACATGAATAACTTGCTGCTCCAGCTCCAGGAGCCATAACATTGCGGGAACCCACTAAAACAATGGATCCTGAAATACCATTTTTAAGATAAGGTATGACGTTTTTAAGAAACAATTGATGGCTCGTTAAATTAACTGACATTGATTTTTGCCAATTATTTTGATCCATTTCATCAATATAAGCTCCAGCTGTAAATATACCTGCATTACTCACAACAATATCAATCCCCCCATAGGAGTTTATAATATGGTTAATCGCTGATTCTACCTTTTTTTCATCAGTTAGGTTTATGATTATCCCCTCCCCGTTAATTTTATTCATTTGGGTAATGATCTCGGGGCTCAGATCAAGGCCAACAACAGTTGCTCCGTCATTGGCTAAAGCCTCTGCACATGCAAAACCGATCCCAGCTGCAGAGCCCGTAACAATGGCGACTTTACCTTGGTGACAGGGTTTGTTGTTTGACCCTTTATTTAATTTTGCTTGTTCCAACTCCCAGTACTCTATCGCAAATAATTCTTTAGCGCTTAGGGCTTTCCATGAACCAAAAGCTAACTGAGTTTGCTTAATCGTTTTAATAGTATGAGCGACAATGTCCTCAATTACCTTTAATTCGTTAAGGTCTGTACCGAATGTTAAAATACCTTTTCCAGGCCAAACCGCCCATCTTGGTGCAGGGTCAAGCATTGTCATGTCTGCACTTGAATGAGTATTAAAGTATTTTGTATAATCAGCTACGTATTTATCTAATGAGTTTTCAATATTAGAGCCGATGATAAGTGGAATCCTTTTTGTTCTTATCACATGATCAGGCGTTAATGGACCTTTGGTCGCCAATGGTTTAACATTTTTAAGACATGCAAATTCTCTGGCTTCAGTTGAGTTATCAAATCTAGAAACAACGGCTGCTCCTCTCCACTCAGAAACTTGTTTTCTGATAAGGGATAATTCTGATGGATTTGGTTTCGATGATATTGGTTTAGGTAATTTTTTTGTTCCAATTGATTTTTTTATGTATCTCTCGGCTTGGCTTACCAATTTGATCATTAACTCATATGATTTTTTGGCGTCATCGTGAAAAGTAAAAATTCCATGATTCATTAAAATCATACCTTCAAGCTTTGCAATATCTGAACGCATAATGTGTTTTTTTACTTCTCGTGCAAGGTCAAATCCAGGCATTACGTATGGAATCGTAATGACCCGGTCTCCAAACACTTCATTAATGTTTTGTCTGCCATTTGGTGCGTTTGTTAGGGATAATATTGCGTCAGCATGTGTATGATCTACAAACCGGTGTGGAATTACAGCGTGCACAATTGCTTCGATTGAAGGATTCGAAGAATTAGGATCAATCATGGAAGAACGGCATTGATTTACCATTTCTGTGTCAGATAGGGATTCAAATTCTGATAACTTTAGAAGATCAATCATTCTACAACCTGAAAAGTCATTTTCCTCGATCGAGACTAAGTCGCATCCACTGCCTTTGACATAAAGATATTCTGTAAGCTTACCAAAGAAATCTTTCTTTTTTATTTTAACGGAGGTATTACCTCCGCCATGTAAAACAAGATCTGGATTTTGCCCAAGCAGTCTGGATGTATAGACGCGTTTTGCTAATAAGTTTTTATTAAAACGCTTGGCATCCTTATCATTCCAAAGTGATTTCATGATTTATTAATTTTTGCCCATGTGTCACGAAGGGCAATGGTTCTGTTAAATATAATTTTATCTTTTGTTGAGTCTTTTGAATCCAGGCAGAAATATCCTTTCCTCTCAAATTGAAAGTTTTCTCCAACCTTTGCACTGATTAAAGAGGGCTCTAGTTTGCAATCAGTTAAAATTGATAATGCATTTTTGTTGAAACAATCCTTCCAATCCTTCTCTGTAGATGGATCTTCAACAGTAAAAGTTCTGTCATAGAGTCTAACCTCAGCGTTTATTGACTCATTATGGGGAACCCAATGTATTGCTGCACGAACTTTTCTACCCTCTGGATTTTTTCCTAATGTGTCTGGGTCGTACGTACATAAAACTTCGATAATGTTACCCTCGTCGTCCTTTATCACTTCATGGCAGCGAATGCAGTATGAATACCTGAGTCTAACTTCACTTCCAGGGCTTAACCTGTAATATTTCTTTGGAGGATCCTCCATGAAATCATCAGATTCTATGTAAACAACTCCATTAAATGGAATCTCTCTTTTCCCCAAATTAATATCTTCAGGATTATTAACTGCATGCATGGATTCAGAATGATCTTTTTCGGGCCAATTTGTTATTGTTAATTTAATTGGGTCAAGGACAGCCATTTTACGAAGAGCACACTCATTTAGGTGTTCTCTAACTGTGTGTTCCAACAAAGCGATGTCAGTGATACCTGAAAATTTCGTAACACCAATAGATTTACAAAAAGTTTTTATTGCTTCAGGTGGGTACCCTCTTCTTCTCAATCCAGAAATCGTTGCCATCCTTGGGTCATCCCAGCCATCTACATAATTATCATTAACCATCTCGATTAATTTTCTTTTACTTAGTAAAGTATAAGTGGGCTGTAGTTTACTAAACTCAATTTGCCTGGGTTTGCATGGTACAGGTAAATTATTGATAAACCACTCATATAAAGGCCTATGCTGTTCGAATTCGAGGGTACAAATAGAATGAGTGATACCTTCAATCGAATCGCATTGACCATGAGCAAAATCATAGCTTGGATAGATGACCCATTTATCTTCGGTTCGATGATGATGAGTTTTCATGATCCTGTAAATTACTGGATCGCGTAAATTCATATTAGGATCAGACATATTGATCTTTGCTCTCAGCACTTTCTCTCCATCATTGAAATCTCCTTTTTTCATTCTTTCGAAGAGATCGATGTTTTCTTCAATTGATCTTGATCTGAAAGGACTGTTCTTGCCTGGTGATGTTAACGTTCCTCTATATTCACGTATTTCTTCTGCGTTTAAATCGTCAACATAAGCATTGCCATTTTCGATTAAATAGCATGCCCATTGATATAATTGGTCAAAATTATCTGATGCAAAGTAAAGATGTTCCCCCCAGTCAAAACCTAACCATTTAACATCTTCCTTAATGGATTCAACATATTCATTCTCCTCCTTAGACGGATTTGTATCATCAAACCGAAGATGGCACCTTGATCCAGACTCAATATTTTCGTTAGCGATACCAAAATTCAAACATATCGATTTGGCATGACCTAAATGTAGGTAACCATTTGGTTCAGGCGGGAATCTTGTTACCGATGATGTGTGCTTGCCTGACGACAAATCGTCTTTTACGATTTCTCTTATAAAATCGTTCTGATGTGGTTTAGAATTATTCCCAGACATAATAATAAGCGAATCATTATTGCACAGTAAAATTCTTATTCCAGATACATTTCACAGATGCCATAATTCGATTATAATAAGACAATAAAATTTATCGTGAGTCATTTAAATATTCGAGAAGCGGTGGCAGAGGATATCCCCTCAATACATCATTTATTAATGGAATTGGCAGAATTCGAAAGAATTCTTGATTCAGTTGAATCAACTTTAGAGTCAACCAGGAATGCTCTTTTCGGTGATAATCCAAGTGCAAAAGCAATTGTTGCTGTAGAAAATAATGAGATTATTGGAACTGCAATTTTTTTCTTTAATTACTCAACGTTCGTTGGCAAAAAGGGCCTTTATCTTGAGGACATAATTATTTCGCCAAAATATAGAAACAAGGGGGTTGGCACTAAAATGATGATTGAGTTGGCAAGGTGCGCAGTTAAATATGATTGCGGAAGAATGGAGTGGACCGTTTTAGATTGGAATAATAGAGCAATTGAATTTTATCAAAAAATTGGAGCAAATATAATGAATGATTGGAGGCTTGTGAGGATGAATGCAGAAGCAATAAAAAAACTTTCATGTACCTAACAACTGACCATCGGAAAGTTTCAATTTTATCTCCCCCATCAGCTCTGCTTCATTCTTAGAATGGGTGACATGCAAAATAGTAAGGTTCTCTTTTTGATGAATTGTTTTTATCAGTTCACAAATTTCGTCCCTACTATCTTCATCAAGAGAGCTCAAGGGTTCGTCCATGCAGATGAATTTAGGCTTTGATGCTAATGCTCTTGCCAAGGCAACTCTTTGAACCTCTCCTCCACTAAGACCATAGGGTTTTCTCCTTAAAAGGTAATTAATTTTTAATTCTTCAGCGATTTCTAGAGCTCTATTTTTAGAATCGTTTTTATTATAACCACGTAATCTACAGCCAAAAATTAACTGTTCACGTATACTCATTGTCGTGAATAAAACGCCATCTTGAGGGACATATCCTATGTGTCTCTCCGCTGGCCTTAAATTTGTTACATCAACACCATCAATAATAATTTTACCAGATTTAACTTTTCTAAGGCCACAGACGCTTTCAATGATCGTTGTTTTACCTGAGCCTGATTTACCCATCAAAACCGCATACTTTCCTTTAGGTATGTTAACAGAAATATTCTTAAGAGAAAAATTTCCTGCTTTTATGGTGATGTCTTCAAGGCTTAGCATTTTACACCTGAGTTTTACGAGATCCTAACAGCCTTACTAAAACCAAAACAATTATTGCTGCAGTAATCATTAAAAAAGAAACTGCTACAGCGCCTTCTAAATTCCCAATAGATATTTCAAGAAAAACAGTTGTAGATAAAACTTCTGTTTTACCTCGTGTTGCCCCTGCAAACACAAGAATGGGGCCAAATTCTCCTAGGGCTCTCGCCCAAGCAAGAATACCGGCTGTCATTATTCCAAATTTTGCTTGAGGCATTACAATCATCCAGAAAGCTTTGCTTCTATTACATCCTAATGTTAGAGCAACTTCTTCTTGCCTTGTATCAATTGCCTCAAATGTAGTTCTCATGGTTCGTACAGCAAAAGCACATGACACTGTAAATTGAGCCAAAATTATCGCCGGAACTTTGTAAGTTATTCCTTCAGGAATGTTGAACGGAATTGAGTTTGGTATTTTTTCATTAATTCCTGAAATAATAAATGCACACCACTCTTCGATTGAACGATCAAATAGAATGACTTGATTAAATAGAATGAGTAAACTGAGCCCGATAACTAATGGAGGTAGGACTATTGGTATATCAAGAATTGAATCGAATAATCGTTTTAATGGAAAATTATATCTTGTTAATACATACGCTGTTGGTACTGCGAAGATAATCGATAATACAGCAGTTATCCAGCATGTTTGGAAGGTTAGCCATATTGAAGAACGAATTGATTCGTCATTTAACGCTGTCTTTATTTCATCTAAAGATGTGTATCGAGCATCAGCATATAATAAGGCAAGAATAAGCAGGAAATACATGACGCCAAGGCACCACATAAAGGAATAAAATAGATAATCAGAGGATACTTTTTTTCTTTTCACAAAAACTACTTAATCATCCATTTAAAACCAATTTTTTCAAAATCGCTTCTTGCCATTTCGCTTGTAAATGATTTGAACAATCTTTCCATGAGGTTTTTCTGGTTAGATTCTAGGCCAATGGCAAATGGTTGTAATGCAGTAGCCAATGGACTGTTGATTTCAACAATCACGCAATCATCTAATGTTGTAGGATTGGCTAATGCATTACTTTTGTATACAATGCCAGCGTCTAATGAGCCTGCTCTCAATTTATTAACAAGGAAATCACCAGTTGCGGAGTTGAGTTCTAAATTATCACCCAATTTAATCTCTAAACTATTTAGAAGATTGACTGTAAGTGCGCCCAAGGCAGATTTTTCAGGGTGAGCAAGACCAACGCGAATTCCTGGTTTTGTTAAATCATCGATCTTAGAAATCCTATCAGATGCTTTTTTATTAACCAGTATTATCATATCATTCTGACTAACTGTAACTGGTGAAGAAAACATTTCTTGAACGTCATCCATAAATGAAAGATCACATGAGAAATAGGCGTCTGGCCTTGCTCCAGCTTTCATTTGTGAAACTAGGATACCGCAACCGTTAGGTACGACAGAAATCTTCACCCCTTCTCGCTCTTCAAATTTTTCCATTGATTGTTTAATTGCTGGATTAAGCATTGCTCCAGTAAATAAAACAACATTCGGTTTGTCTTCCCATTTATCGCCTTCAATTATTTTATAACCATACTTACTTAGAGCTTTTTGACCCTTGTCTATTGAAGATAAATATCTAGCAAACTTCATTGCATTGGGTTTGTTATTTGATGATTCCAGCAATCCAAGAGTGACGGTTCGAGTTTTTGAATTAAATTCATCAAGATTAACAAAGTCCAATTCATCATATTGGCTTGCTATTACATCCCAAACGATACCAACGTCTGCAGCATCGACCTTGATTGAATTAGCCACTTCATTAACAGTAGGCTTCATGACCAAGGATTTTTTAGATAACGGGTCCCAAAGATTTAATTGAGTGAGAACATTTTTTGTTAACTTACCAACAGATGCAGCTTCAGGATTGGCTAATGCAATTCTTGCTGAATCGCTATCTAAGCAATCTTTCAAACTTTTTAATTTTAATGGATTACCTTTCTTGACCACCAAGCCAGCCTTAAGTTCACAAATTGGAATAGTCTCAATAACTAGACCTTTTTCAGAGGCTAAATTTGTATAACTCGAATCGGCTGCAAGATATAGATCTCCTTTAGCAGATGCCTCAAGGTTTGCCAATAGAGTTCCTGACCCTCCAAATTGAATATTTATTTTTATACCATATTCATTTTCATAGTCCTTTACGATTTCCTCAATGGGTAACCTTAAACCTGCTGCGCAATAAAAGGTTAAGTCGTCTTTTACGCTTTTATTATTAAAAAGAATATTAACACCAATGATGACTGGCATTGATACTATTAGGAGAAAAAATGAAATTTTTGCCTTCATTTGATTCAATAGCTACATGTTGAACAATTTTGTTTTGCTGAGTTTAACGAAATTTTTTCGATTTTATAATTATCTGCATCAATACAAACCATCTGACCGTATGAGGGTTTACGGAAATTTGTTAGAATTTTGATCCCCTCAAGAACACCAATCTGAGCAACTAATGAAGAAACAGCACCCAAAACAGGAAATTTTCTTTTCCAATGAAGGGGTTCCTCTGGATATATGCAGCGTAAACAAGGAGTAATTCCGGATTTAATACTAATTACTCTTCCTTCCATAGCATACATCGAACAGTCGATGAGTGGAATNTTTTGATTTATACAATAATCATTCAATGAATACCTTTCTTTGAATATAGGTGCACANCCAAAAGCGATATCNACACCATTTAACAATTTGTGGGCATTGTCGNAACTTACATTTTCATCATANGTAATGATTTNAATATTCGAATTAAATCTTNTTAGGGTATCCTTNGCGCAAAGAACTCTTGGTTTATCTAAGCNCTCACTAGACATTAGTATTTGCCTATTTAGATCATTTTGACGCAATTTCCCTTTATGNGCTAAGACGATTTTACCTATTCCAGCNGCAGCAAGGCTAAGAGCAACAGATCCACCCATGCCGCCAACGCGGGAAACAAGTGCTGTAGAGTTTTTTAAGGTCTCTTGTACTGCCTCGCTAAAACCAGGGATGTTTATTTGCCAAGAATAAGTTTCTCTATCTATATCGCTTAACATTATAAATTATCCACCAGCAATAGGTGGAAGTAACGTGATTTCACAATCCTTATCAATAATGGTTTCACTTAACTCAACTACTTGATTGTTATTAATAGCTATCATCAATGATCCTCGTAGCTTGTTTTGACTGTCAAATATAAGATTACGAAATTCACTATCCTTTTTTGCTGAGAGGTTTTTGATAAGATCAAGAAGAGATATAGGGCTTTCCAGAGATATATTTTCAATAGAGGAATCCACATACATAGACAACTGGCCTTTGTAATATATTTTAATGTCCATGGCGAATTACTTATATGGGATCCATTTGTATATGCCGATCAGAAGATTTTTTAACATCTTCATCATGGCTTACCATTATAACACATGCCCCTTCGTCGCTGTAATGCTTTAATGCTTCTATAACAAGAGAAGAGTTTTTTTTATCCAAGTTGCCTGTCGGTTCATCTGCAATAATCAGCTTAGGTTCCATTAAGAGGGCTCTTGCAATGGCAGTTCTTTGTTTTTCACCTGCGCTCAGTTGTTCTGGTCGGTGATTGACTCTGTGAATTAAGCCAAGCCTTAGAATTAAATCATTAGCCTTATCTTCTAAATTACCAACATCATTAATGAGAGAGGAGCACAAAATATTTTCTTTTATTGTTAAGTATGGAATCAGTTTAAAATCTTGATAAATAAAACCAATTTTCTTGCTGCGCTGTTCAGCAATTCTGGATGAATTCATACTGTATATATCTAATCCATCTATTTCGACAGTTCCATGGTCTGGTTTCAAAAGACATCCAATTATCATTAGTATCGTTGTTTTACCGCATCCACTAGGCCCCGTTAATGAAACGAATTCGCTGGAGAACAAATCGATGTTATAGTTGTCGACAACCTTTATTCTATTCTTATCTGAACTATAAGATTTNGAGATATCAGANGCCTTAAGAATCAATTTTTTATCAGTATTATATCGTTCGTTATTCATTTCTTAATACCTCAACTGGATCTTTCAGAACTGCTTTCAATGCTGGTATCCATGAGGAAAAGATAGCAATTATAATTGGAATACAAAAAGTGATAAGCCAAGTTGATGAGTTCTTGGTTAATTGTTCTAAAACAAATGAATCAAAATAAATTTGAGAGGTTATTAAAAAAATAAGGACAGCCAATATCCCGCCCGTTAAAGCCATTATTGCAGATCTTGCTAGTATNAATATTAATAAAATTTTTGTAGAAAATCCNAGAGCGGCTAGCACAGCAAATTCAGAGGATCTTTGGTTAACATTTGTGAATGTTAGATGGAGAATCCAGAATACGCTTAAAACTGAAATTAAAATAACAAATGAGCCTGAGAGTAAATTTTGGTTTGTNATTAAACTCGCTCTACTTTTACGGAAATCATTAATTTGCAAGACTCCAGTTTGTTTTGCAAGATTTCGAGCTTCTGCACGAGCCAGTGCTTTGCTCTCCTTTTCGATGATTTGGGTGTCAGGAAGTATTGCATGGATTTCCTCACGAATCTCACCGAGTCTATCAATTGATTCACAATTACATTCTAGGGCAAGTATAGAATTGATCCTATTTTCTTTATTGAGAATAATTTGGACAGTCTTTAAGTCCATCCAAATAGATATATCATCCACTGTACCCCGTCTCTTATGAGTTTTACTGACAGTAAATTCATTTCCTAGAAATAATATTTTATCCCCAACCTTTAACCCATAACTTTTGTGAAGTTCATACCCTAAAACAATCTTGTTGGGAGGAACAGGATCGATAAGTGGTTTTTTAACATTGGGGCCCCTGAACTTAATAGGCACTTGACCTCGTACACCAATCAGAAGCACCGAACGTTCTCGTTCCTTCCATTCAATCATTTCTGTTAATCTTGGAAGTAGATGATTTATGGTAACTATTTTAGAATTAGCNAATTTTTCCACATAGGACTCGGGCATAGTTTTTAACCCAAAACCTGTTTCATATACATCAGACAAGTTTTGATCTTTAGGAAAAATAAAAATATTAAAGCCTAGTCCCTTCATAGATTTTCTAATTCCATCTTCCAGTGAACTGATNTTCTCATCGAGATTTAGTTTCATGGATTCAAGTTCTTTGTTAGTGCTTATTTTTAGATCAGCATCAAGGGAAANTGCCATTAGATAAGAAAATAGGCTCAAAAAAATCGCAACCACACCAGCAATAAAACCAACATTGCGATGTCTTATTTCTTTAAAGATCAACTTTCTAAAATTCATTTATAAATATTTAGTNGANGCAATGTATTTTATGTTAGTTTGTAAATGCGTATANATGACCTTTTGATGTACTTGCAATNAGGGTNCCATGGGCAAAAGCTAACCCATAAACTTTACCGATTACATTCGACGTCCATACCATTTTACCAGTACGGCTATCATATGCACTAATGTAATTTGATCCCCCAAGAAAAAGATAATTACCTGCAAGAATTAAATCATATGGAGCTTGTGAAGATGATTCCCAAAGGAACGAATCCTTAAGTTTTTTTTGTTCATTAAAATTACTAAGCTTAATTTGATTATTTTTAAATTTAAGTTGAGATATTTCTTTTTGAGTTTTTTGGAGTTCAACTTTTTGTCCATTGCTTTCAAAGTTTTTAGACAATTTTATTTTTTTTTCTAATTCAATAGAATTTTGTTTGATCAATTTATTGTTGATAGAAATTTTATTATTAGCAGTTGAATAATTNTTTCTATTNAGAGCTTTTAGCTTTTGGGATTGATGTAGGTAAACCATTTCCTCNTTGATCAAAAGNCTATCTGCTCCAGCGAACTGGACCATTGCTGAATTTCCTGAAGGATCAGCTATCTGAATCATATTNCCCGATGACTTTTGNTTATGAGGCATNGCAACCAGTTTATCGTCTTTTGTTAGCAANCAAAAGGTCCCGCCTGTATTTGATAATGATTTAATCGCTTTGCCGTCGGATAGATTAAAAACTAGAGGGACACTTCTTCCTTGAGGAGCGTATAAAGTCGATGATGATGCCAAAAATGCACCTTGTAGAGTCATGTTATTATGAATTGATTTGTATTTCAAATCACCAGTCTTTTTATCTAGCGAGCATAAAAATGTATTTTCCCATGGAACAAGGGAGGCTCCAAAAAAAACGCTTTCTCCATTTACTAGAACACCTGTCCTGATAGGCCACGGAGAAATTATTTTTGCATTACTCGCAATGTATCGACGTGAACCTGATGGGTTGAATTTCCATATTGTCTTACCATTTAAAATATTAACACAATATGCAAACCCATCATCTGATCCAAAAAAGCATTTACCCTTATCAAGGGAAGGAGGCAGACGGACTGCGCCTGAGGTAAATGCAACCCACTTTTCTGAACCGCTATTCAAGTCTAGACAATGAACTGAATCATCCACTGATGATCCATAAAAAACAGATCCTTTCGATATAGTAACATAAAAAACTGGATCAAAGTTACGCATGGATTGGAGATCTTTATTTCCGGAATAAGCATCCCACTTAGCAGGACCTGACCATGCCATCATTGGTGCGATATTAGATAATTTTTTCCATTTTAACTTTAATGGAAAAACTGGTGATTCTTTAGTCACTCCTGAACGTCTATTGTCGTGGCGATAGGTTGACCAATCCTCAGCAGCAGCGATTAGATGATCGGTTGTTAAAAAACTTATAATACAAAATAATAATAAATAATTACTCATTAGATCTATTTTTTGTTTAAATGAACTTTTGGAATAAAACCTAATGAAGTTTCCATCCACCCTCCACATGAGCAACCTCCACCGCCCTCAGGAATCAATAGCATTCCAGAGGATGGTATAGTATTAAGCCAACAGCTTGGCCTTAATCTGGGCCAACTTGTTACAGATTCAGAGTCCTTTGACCACATTGATATCTGTCTTGATTTACCTCGATAAATTAATGCTTCTCCTGCACCAACATAATTATGACAACCCTCGCGTTTACCCATGTTTTCTGTAACAAGGTTTCCACTATTAATATCATGCCCATTAGGCTGTAGATACATTACACCACCCGAAATTACAGGATGTTGCATATGACCGCTATGATGATCATCTGGCCAATTAACTGATTTAGACCATGAAGAGTTTCCAGTTTTTGGATCAAAGGTATATATATGAAATTTTGTGTTCGACGCCGTCAAAATGATCTTATTTTCAGTGGACTGAAGATAAAAGGTTATGGTTCCATTTTCCGTGTCTATTGCTTTTTCCCAAATAATTTTACCTGTATCAGAATCTAAGCATACAAGAAATTGATCATCCCAAATTTCTTTTCCACCAATACGGCCGGTAGTTAATTGCCTTAATTTCTTATTTCTACTTTCGACAAAGTAAAGCTGTTTACCGGTACCAGATATTGTTGAATTTATAATTAATCCACGAGAGTAAATCCACGGTTTACTGTTATCTGCTGAAGATAACCCATAACCAAATATTGAGTCACTACAAACAAGCTGAGTACCCATTTCTCCACCTTTACCGTCATACCACATCTTGCCGGACCAATAATTTTTATATGATGATTCACTTTTAACTGCAGAACCTATTAGTGATTCTCCTATCCTGCCAATATACCCCCATTCATAATCAGATTTTTGTTCATGAATGCGAGGTATAGAGAAAACTTTTTTTCTCTCACCGTCTTCTGCATTCATCATCCATGCTGAGTTCTTTATCGCTACAAACAGAGACTCAGAATCAGCACACCAATTACCACAATCCCTAGGAATATTAACTCTTCTCAAATCAGGTGCCTCTAAGCTCCATAGAATAAAACCATTATGTGCATCCATAGCAACAAGTCGATTCATTCCTTGATGAAAAAGCCTACCGTTGGCTGAAAGAGGAGCGGGCATCCTCGGATTTCTATCAATTCCAAAGTCAGCACCTGGTCTTCCTACCCATTGTAATGCGAAATCATGAGTGCCTTTTGCGCCTGATAAAGATTCCTTTGATGATGCAGTATTTCCTGTATCCCCATATTGATGCGTCCAATCCCCGGAATCGTCTAGTCTTGGCCGAATATATGGTGAACTGGATCCATCTAAATATACTGCAATACTTCGGCCAGGAGCGAGTATTCTTTTTATTTCATCATCGTACTTTCTATTAACAGAAATTAGAAAATTAACCATACAACTTGTTAAAGGGATATCACCGTTCAAGTCAGGAACATTAAGAACATTGACCCTTGAACCAAGTAGTCCTTTTAAATACAAGCTTTGTCTTAATCTTTGAATCTTGCTGTCGTCAGATTCGATAACAATTATTGAGTACTCACTTTGAGAACATAGAGAGGATAATAAACCTACATCTAATGAGCCGATAACCAAACAGTACCCAGCTTTAATTGAGGAAGCACTGAGAAGAGATAATGCTTTTTGCTGGAGTTCTTTATCTTCAACAACAGGTGCAGCAGGAGAAGTGAAATTTAAATTTGTATTAAACTCGTATGTGTCACTTCCCTTCCCAAACGGATTTGATATCTTGTAGTAATATATTGAGTCTGATTCAATATTATTTAGTTCAACTTCATATAATTCATCTTTAGAATTGATTTCAATATCATTATCAAGTTCCCGGCTTTTCCCATAAAATAATTTCATTTTGCCTTGTGATTCTGACCCCCAACTAATCTTAACTTTATTTTTGGATAAATATTTTAAGGATGGAGGCACCTTGAATTCGAATGGAGTTAACCCTTTTGAGCTTGCTATAGCTTCAATATTCTTTTCCTCAAGGAACGAATTATAAATTCTTAGCATTGATAATGAACCTGACATTGGGTATGATTCATCGTCATCTTTATAAATTCCCATTGCATAAAAACCCCTTTCTGGGTACGCAATATCACCGCTTGCAATATTTTGACCGGTTAGTTTTCCATTTACAAAAATTCTAACATTATTACCATCATATGTACCAGTAACATGATACTTTTTTCCAGGTTGAAAGTTTGTTTTGGAAGTTGCCTGAATTATTGATTTACCCGTTGAGATCCAGAATAAAAAAGATTGCTCATTATAACCAAGCAACCACCCCCTCTCATATGATCCATTATCCTGTGCGTATGATGCTATAGAGCCCCATTTTTGTCCTTGGTTCAGTGTTACGACCGCTTCGACTGTTATGAATTTAGTAGGTAGTTTATTTTTATCTATTTCATTAATAATGAGTCCACTTTTTCCATCAAGCCTTAGATTTGATTCGTTATTAAATTTTAAATCAATTTCAGATGTGACGCTAAGATTTGAGACTTTTTCTTTGAGGAGTTTTCCTTGCCATTGATCTTCTTTAAAATTCCAATCGTGAACTAATTCTGAGCGCAGAATTGAGTTCGCTATAAGGAATAGCAATGTGAGAATATGAATTGTTAAAATTTTCACTTATATAGATAATAAAACCACATTTAATAGGGGCTATTCAATTCTAAGTTCTAAAGATATGATATATATTGAACATCTTTGATAAATTTTAATAATTTTTACCTTAATTTTTATGTAGATTATCTTGCATGAATAGGTCTCAGCCTTTTCATTAGTTAAATCGAACAAGAATCTTTGATGAGAATTAGGGGCTTAATTTATATCTCATTTATTTTATTTTATGCATTAAACCCATTTGCAGTATCAAATGATTCAAATGGTGAAGATTCAAATATCATTTTTTTTGAAAAACAAATTAGACCAATCTTGGTCACAAAATGTTTCAGCTGCCATTCTGAGGAAGCTAAAAATAATGGTAAGCTCAAAGCTGGGCTTTTATTGGATTCAGCTGAATCAATAATCAAAGGTGGAGACTCGGGCAGAGTGATTAGTCCTGGAAAGCCTGAGGAGAGTAAAATCTATGAGGCCGTTTTATATAAAAACGAAGATATGGCAATGCCTCCAAAAGGAAAGCTTTCGGACAAGCAAATAAGCGATTTTAGAAAATGGATTTTAAATGGTGCTCATTGGCCTGGTAAAGATATGACTTCTCTTATTGCCAATCATAAAGATGAAGAACCTTATGATTGGGAAAAATTTAGAAATGAACATTGGGCGTTTAAAAAAATTTCTGAACCTATTGTACCAAAGGTGCCAGAACTAGATCATGCAGCTAATCCAATTGACAATTTTATTATTAATAAACTCCATAAAAATGGAATCAGCCCTAACAAGAGAGCCCCTAAAAATATTTTGATACGTCGAGCATATCTTTCACTAATCGGCATCCCTCCTACACCAAAACAGGTTGATGATTTTATAAATGATAATGATCCAAATGCTTTTTCAAAAGTTATAGATAAACTTTTGGATTCAAAACACTATGGAGAAAAATGGGCAAGGCATTGGTTAGATGTTGCAAGGTATAGTGACGGTCATGGTGGATTTGGTGATAATAAGGCACTCCCTAATGCATGGCGTTACAGGGATTGGGTAATCGAAGCATTTAATAATGACCTTCCATACGATAAGTTTGTTTTGCAGCAAATTGCAGGAGATCTCGATAAGGAAAATTCAGTTCCTATACCGACAGGATTTTTTGTTGTTGGTCCAACTTACACCTCAGACGGTGGTGATCCAGAAGCAAAAGCACAAGCTTTGGCAGAAACTTTATCAGACCGTGTAGATACTTTTTCTAGAGCTTTTCTTGGATTAACGGCAGCCTGTTCAAGATGTCATGATCACAAGTTTGATCCTATTACAACAAAAGATTATTACGCTTTGGCAGGAATTTTTAAAAACACCAAAAACATTGATATCAAAGTTGGAGATAAGAGTGTTATTGATTCACATAACTCTTGGCAAAAAGCTGTTAATGATACAACCAAGAATCTAAACTCATTTTTAGACAATAAGGCTAAAGAATTAAAGGTTAACAAAAAAGATGTCGAAAAGTCACTCGACGATGAATCTAAAAAACATGTTTCGCAAATTAGGCAAGAATTGGAACTATTGAAGAAAAGCGAGCCAAAGAAACCAGGGAATGCTCATGTTTTGGCTGATAGCGGTAACGCTGATATGCATGTTGCTTTACGAGGTGATTTAAGAAAAAAAGGTGAACTTGCTCCCCGAAGTTTTATTGAAATTATCGAAGGTAAATCTAGACCAAAATATTCAATTGGATCAGGAAGATTAGAGTTGGCAAAATCAGTAATTGCAAAGAATAATCCTTTAACTAGTAGGGTTATTGTCAATCGGTTGTGGGGATGGCATTTTGGAAATGGAATCGTTAGAACCCCAAGTAACTTTGGTGTCATTGGTGATAAACCAACTCATCCTATTCTACTAGACTGGCTAGCTTTTAATTTTGTTCAGAATGGATGGTCGATCAAAAATTTCCATAAATTAATTATGTTGTCCTCAACATGGCAAATGAGCAGTGATTATCATAAAAAAAAGTTCGATGTTGATGGAGACAACAAACTCTTGTGGAGATATCAGCCTAAAAAGCTAGAAGTCGAAGTTTGGAGAGACTCATTACTTTTTGTGACTGATGAATTAGACCAAAGTATTGGAGGTGCTCCTGAAGGTGAAATTATGACGAGTCTTAGGAGAACGCTTTATGCGACTATTAGTAGAACCGGCGATAAATTTAAATCAGATAATTTTCTCCGGTTGTTTGATTTTCCTGCGGCAGCTTCAACTACACCCAAGCGTGCTAGTAGCACGGTCCCTCAACAATATTTGTTCATGATGAATAGTAGCTTTATGAACGAAAGAGCAAAAACTCTAGGTAAACACCTTTCGGAAAAAAGTAGTAGCAGAGTTAAAACTATTGAAAATGTTTACAAGAAATTGTACTCCAGATTGCCCGAGCAAAGTGAAATTGAAATCGCTAATGCATGGCTTGGAGAGAAACCTGATATGAAAACATGGAGTTTATATGCTCAGGCACTTCTCAGCGCACATGAAATGATTCAAATTAGATAATATTTTAGATGAAATTCCTAGAACACGAAATTGCATATCGAAAAGCAACATTAAATCATTTAAGCCGACGCGAAGCCCTAATGAAAATGGGCAGTGGTTTTGGTACTTTAGGCTTGGCTTCATTGATTGGAAACTCGAACGCTTCTCAAAGCTCAACTTCACCATTGGCTCCAAAAAAACCTCATTTTGAACCGAGAGCAAAAAGGATAATTCAGTTGTTCATGCCCGGAGGACCATCACAAGTCGACACATTCGATTATAAACCAATGATTGCCAAGCATGCTGGGGAAAGGCCTGAAAGTGTAAACCGAAAGACTTTAAGAAATACAAAAATGGGGTTAATGCCTTCTCCATTTGGTTTTAATCAATATGGTCAAAGCGGCAAATGGGTTAGTGATATATTTCCTCATGTTGCTGAATGTGTAGATGACATCTGTTTTGTTCATTCAATGCATACTGACATACCTGAACATGCAGGCGGAATTCTTATGACAAATCTTGGTGCACTGCAACCTAATAGACCAAGTATGGGCTCATGGCTTCTTTATGGGCTAGGTGCTGAGACTCAAAATCTCCCCGGATTTGTAGCAATGTCCCCTAGAGCGCAGCCCAGAGGTAAATTGGCTAACTGGGGTAATTCTTTTCTGCCCGGCGCCTATGCTGGATCATACGTCAATATTAACAGCATGAAACCTGACGCAGTAATTAATGATCTTAAAAACCCTTCACTAGATAAATCGATTCAAAGAAAACAGGCCGATCTACTTGCTCAATTGAATAAATTACAACTTGAAAGGGTTAAAAAGGATCAATCGCTTGAATCAAGTATTCAAGCAATGGAAATGGCATTTAGAATGCAGTTTTCAGTTCCGGATGTATTCGATATCGACAAAGAGAGTGAAGCAACAAAGAAGCTCTATGGAGATAGTGAATTTGCTAAAGGTTGCTTGATAGCGAGAAGGTTAGTTGAACAGGGTGTAAGGGTTGTACAACTTAACCATTCCATAGATGGTTATGATATAGCATGGGATACTGGTCATGGTGATATTAAAGGTGGACATAGTCGTTTAGCACATGCTTGTGACCAAGGAATAGCCGCTCTTCTAAAAGATCTTAAAGGCAGAGGACTTCTTGAAGATACACTTGTTGTATGGGGTGGTGAATTTGGAAGAGCTCCAACATCCGAAGGCGCTAAAGGAAGAGACCATGATCATTATGGATACACAATATGGATGGCTGGCGGAGGTGTGAAATCTGGCTTTAGCTATGGATCTACTGATGAGTTTGGCCTAACAGCTGTTCATAACCGCATGCATGTGCATGATTTGCACGCAACAATACTTCATCTGATGGGTTTAGATCACGAGAAATTAACTTACAGATACTCAGGTCGTGATTATAGGCTAACAGATGTACACGGTCGAGTCGTGCATGAACTATTTGCTTAGGAAAGTTTCAATTTTCCTGTGCTATCACCCAGTTGATTAATATTTATCCCCATTGCGTTAATCATAGATAACCATAAATTAGCTATAGGTGTTCCATTCGGTGATTTTATGTGATTACCTGGTTTTATAGCTCCACCTGCACGTCCTGCTACTAGAGTAGGCAGGTCAGTATAAATATGTAGAGAACCATCACTGATCCCAGAGCCAAGTGTAAACATCATATTATCAAGTAATGTCCCCTCACCTTCCTTAATTTCTTTCATCTTCATTACAAGAGATGTGAATTGCTGAATATGAAAATGATCCAAGGATTCAAGTTTTGATCTTACATGTTCGTTGCCTTGTCCGTGTGTCATGCCGTGATGATCAACTGGCTTATCAAAAAGGCCATGAACCTTAAGAGGAGACCCCCATCGCTCAGGCGAACTCATAATTGTGGCTACTCGGGTAAGATCAGTCCTAAATGCTAATATCATTAAGTCACCCATAACCTGAATGAATTCATCTCGGGTCATGGCCTGCCAAGGTTTGATGGGAGCAGAAAGCTTCATATTATTAATATCTTTCTGTCTTTTTGTAACCCGCTCTATCTGCTTCTCGACGGTACGAACGGAGTCCATATACTCATCGAGTTTTCCTTTGTCCGTCCTACCAAGGTTATGATTAAGCGTTCTAGCATCATCCATGACAAGATCAAGAACACTTCCTGATTCAATATGCTGCTTTACACCAAAAAGCCTATTAAAAACGGCCTTGGGGTCACGTAGTGAACGTGCCACATGGCCATGACCATACCAGGATATATTATCAAAATATACTGATTCACGATTGTCCTCATAAGGATTACAGCTAAGCTCAAGCGAACGGAATGCAGTCTCCTTACCTGTATGTTCAGCAATAATCTGGTCGATAGTCTTTTTTAGAGGATATCCCGCAGGAGACAGTTCATCTGGAGATGCACTACTTAACCAACACGCTCCAGCTTGTGCGTGACCATCAGTGCCGGCAACTTTTATCCTATCCAATTTTGTAAACAACGTAACATCATTCTTAATAGGTTTGATAGGTCTGAGAGTTGGGCTCAATTGGTAATCGTACCCTGTATCCTTAGGGTGCCATGCAGTTTGAACGACCCCATTAGGGATATAAAAGAATCCAGCTCGAACAGGAGGCTTAATGGCATCATTATTCTTGGAAAATGAATTAATCTGCATGGCCTCTAATAATGGCAATGCTAAGGTCGCGCCTGCACCCCTCAGAACCTTTCGTCTAGACAGTGATGTTCTTTTTAAAATCATAATTATCTTTCTGACTGATTGGTTTTATTCATAAAAGGATAACTCTTAGTAATCTCTGTGACAACTGTAGAAAATTTTCCTTTTTCTAGCAGAACTTTTGAAAGAATCTTGTCCACGTAGGGATTATCACTTATATCAAGCTCGCGACCTAGCGAGTAAGACAGCATATGCTCAATAAATGATCGCATAAACCAATGTGGATTCTCAATAATTGTATCCTTTAGGCCAATTATGTCATTAAATTTACCTTCACCGAATATTTCTCCACTAGAATCAATCTTAAGTCCAGAGTTATAAGTATCCCGCCATCTTCCGATCGCATCGAAGTTTTCTAAAGCAAACCCCAAAGGATCAATTTTTTTATGACATGAAGAACAACTTTCATTTTCTTGGTGAGCTACCAATCTTTGTCGAAGTGTTATACCCTTCTTTTCGATTTCGACATCATCTTGTTCAATTTCAGGTATAACATCTGGCGGAGGCGGTGGAGGTTTGTTAAAAATAACTGTTGCAACCCAAGCTCCTCTTCTTATTGGACTTGTCCTCAACGGTTCTGAAGTCATTGTCAATGTTGCGGCTGAAGTGATAACCCCCCCTTCTCTTCTCGATGGAAGAGTTCTTTTTGTGAAGGTCTGGCTATTGGTATTAAAACGGTTTCTATTTTGGCGCTTTCCAAAAGGAATATCGTCGTTATACCAAGATTGCATTTCATCTGAACGGTATGAATAATTACTATCGACGAGAAGCATAATTGATCGGTCCTCAACCATAATGCTTTCGAACAGAAGAAGAGGTTCGATCATAGTTTGTAATCCAAATTTCCATTGCTCACATCCAATTCTTGAATAATAAATTTGAAAACGATCAAAGTCAGGGACGGCAGTTATAAGTTGATCAAGCCTTAACCATTGTCGAGCAAAGTTCTCAGCAAGTGATTTGCTTTTTGGGCTCTCCAATAATCGTTTGGTCTGCGATGCATATACAACAGGGTCAAGAATTGAACCGTCGCGAGCATGGCTCAAGAGTTCATCATCTGGAATGCTACTCCATAGAAAAAATGAAAGCCTAGTTGCCAACTCATAGGAATTCAGGGGTTCAGTTTTACCGTTGATGTTTTTTTGCTCATTAATATAAAAGAATCTAGGCGATGCAATGATTGCAGAAATTAATTTTTTCATCGAATCTTTAAAAGATTTCCCTTGATTGATCTCGCCCTCCAAGTAACTAGAGTACCTATCCAAGACATCATCGCTTGCAGGCTTTCTGAATGCTTTCTCTAGAAAGCTTGATAAATGCTCCCCAATGGTCTCTTTGGTGAGCGCATTCATATCAGGGGACGTGAAAAATTCACTACCAGTTAAATTGCTGTAGTTATCAAATTCAGGCGCGCTAACAATTGAGCGACCAAGATTTAAGAAAGTTTCAACCATTATTGGAGATACGCTCAACTCATCTCCTCTATTATTGAATCCATGTTCAGACTGTAAATCTATTGCGAAAGGGCTCACTCCCGTAAGAATGTGCTGCTCAATTTGATTTTTCCCAAGCGCTCGATTGGATAATCGAATTGAATTTGGAAATTTTCCGGATGAAGGATTAAAATATGAGCTACTTCTGATGACTTTTTCAGGTAATGGGTAGACATCACCCTTTAGTTGTAAAAGATCCCGAACAGCGTTGTTATATTCGTAGCGGTTCATTCTTCTCATGACAATTGATTTTAATGAACCCGATTCTTTTATATATGTTTTAAGATAAGAATCAAACAAAGTTAGCATCATTTGATGCTCTTGGTCTGTTAGTTGCTTTTCATCTTCAGGTGGCATTTCTTTAAAATTTAGGGCATCAACAATTTTCTGTGTCAGCTCTATATTTTTGAGAAACCCCTCCTTGGTTTGAATTATCTTTAGATTAACCTTGCCTTTGATTATATCATTGTCTCCATGGCAAGAGTAACATCGTGAAGCTAGTATGGGCTTAATATCTTTTAACGAAACGTTAAGTGGTTCCTTAGTGGAAAAATCATCAGGATTAAATTTATGTTTTGCTCGATTTTTTGAATTCTTATTAACCGAAAGTTTAGCGCCAGAAACTTCATCCTGATTCTGTATATCTGTAATCTTAAGATAATCCACCCCAAGTAAATATCTACTCTTTCGAAATGCACTTGCTTTATCATTTCGACCAACAAGTTTAAATCTGATGTTGTGTTGG